>NZ_JBBJUP010000010.1:0-218386 GCF_037727765.1 Pseudonocardia spirodelae
TCGTCCGGCCGTGCGGCGAGCCGGGCGAGGCGCTTCTCGCTCGGCCAGCGCACGTTCCACGCCCACCCGAGCCGCTCGAACAGCCGAATCACCCCGGCCGAGATGTCGATCTCGCCGCGGCCCACGCCGTGCCGCGCCGAGGTCGGGTCGGCGTGGTGCAGGTTGTGCCACGACTCGCCCATGCTCGGGATCGCCAGCAGCCAGACGTTCGTGGAGCGGTCACGCGACCGGAAGGGCCGCTCGCCGACGAGGTGGCAGATCGAGTTCGTCGACCACGCCACGTGGTGCGAGACCGCGACCCGGACCAGCCCGGCCCAGAAGAACGCGGTGAACGCGCCCCACCAGGACCACGTCACCAGGCCGCCGACCACGCCCGGCCCGAACACCGACAGGATCGTCAGCACGGTGAAGCCGCGGTGCACGCGGTCGATGTCGGGGTCGGCGAGCAGGTCGGGGGCGAACCGGCGCTGGTCGGTGAGCGAGCGGTCGAAGATCCAGCCCATGTGGGCGTGCCAGAACCCGCGCACCAGCGCGGCGGGGGAGGTGCCGTAGCGCCACGGCGAGTGCGGGTCGCCCTCGGCGTCGGCGTAGGCGTGGTGACGACGGTGGTCGGCCACCCAGTGCCGGACGGGACCCTGCACGGCGAGGCTGCCCGCGACGGCCAGCGCGATCCGCAGCCCCCGGTTCGCGGTGAACGAGCCGTGGGTGAAGTAGCGGTGGAACCCGACGGTCACACCCAGCATCGACACGACGTACAGGCCCAGGGCGAGACCGGCGTCGAGCCAGGTCAGGCCCCAGCCCCAGGCGAGCGGGACGGCGGCGACGAGCGCGAGCGCGGGGACGATCGCGAACGCGTAGACGAACAGGTGCGGGACGGGATGGCGGAGCCGGTCGGAGAGGTCGGGCCGGGCCGCGGGCCGGGAGTCGGTCACCCCTGCGATGGTTCCGGCTCGCACCAGAACGGACAGTGGGGACAACCCCCCTCACCGTGCGTACGCGCCCGCGGCCCGGCCCCGCCGGGGCCTCCGCTCAGGCCGGCGCGACCGGCTGCGCCGCCTCCTTCAGCAACGGCTTCACCCGCTCGCCGAACTTGGTGACGCCGTCGACGAAGTCCGGCCAGGTGAGCAGTGCGCCGTCGATGCCGGTGGTCACCGCGATCTCGTCGAGCTGGGCGGCGACCCGCTCGTAGGAGCCCTTCACCACCGGCAGCGACAGGAACGCCATGTTCCCCTCCTCGGCCGGTCGCTCCAGCGACGCCAGCAGCTGCGCCGACGTGCCGTCGGGGTTGGTGTCCAGCGACGCCCCGGTGGTCATGTAGCTGATCGCCTCGAGGTCGGCGTTCTCGACGATGTGGCGGCACAGCCGGTCCGCCTCGGCGTCGGTCTCCTCGGCGATGACGCAGTACAGCGCGTAGGTGCCGACGTCGCGGCCGCGCTCGTCGCCGAGCCGCCGCACGCCGGCGGCGATGTCCCCGACCTTGGAGCGCTCGGCCATGATGAAGTTGCGGTCGCCGTGCTCGGCGGTGAACGCCTGACCGGCGGGGGACTGCCCGGCGCACACGACGGTGGGCGTGTGCAGCGGCTTGGGCCGCATGTCCGCCTCGTCGAAGGTGAAGAACTCGCCGGAGAACGTGGTGGGCCCCTCGCTCCACAGCGCCCGCAGGACCTGGACGTACTCCGCGGCGTAGGCGTAGCGGCGGTCGAAGTAGTCGTCGCCGGGCCACAGGCCCATCTGGGTGTACTCCGGCTTGTTCCAGCCGGTCACGATGTTGAGGCCGCACCGGCCCCCGGAGATCTCGTCGATGGTCGCAACCATCCGCGCGGCCATGACCGGGTGCGTGGCCAGGGTCGTCACCGACGGGTAGAGCCCGATCCGCTCGGTGACCGCGGCCAGCCCGCCGAACAGGGTGAACGACTCCAGGCACTCGCCCCAGAAGTCGCTGGGACCGCCGGACCCGCGGTGCTTCATCATCGACAGCACGAAGTCCAGGCCCTGACGCTCGGCCTCCTGGGTGATGGCGACGTTGTGCGCGAAGCTCGGCCGGTACTGCGGGCTGCCGGTCGAGAGGATGTAGCCGTTGGTCGCGTTGGGGATGAACACGCCGTAGTGCACTCAGACCTCCTGGGGGGACAGCTGCGTGAGGGTGCGGGGCAGATCGACGACGTCGGCGTACTTGGCGTCGAGGTCGGCGAGGTTGGCCGCGTGCACGGCCGGGTCGCGGTCGGCGCAGGCGCCGTCGACGACGACCGGGCGGAACCCGGCCGCCAGCGCGTCGGTCGCGCTCGCGCGCACGCAGCCCGAGGTCGAGACCCCGGTGACGACGACCGTGTCGGTCCCGCGAGCGCGCAGGGTGGCGGCCAGCGAGGTCCCGGCGAACGCCGAGGCGTGCTGCTTGGCGAGCACCGCCTCGCCCGGGGCGGGGGACAGGACGAGCTCGCCCCAGCCGCCCGGTGCGCCGTCGGCGAAGCACGCCAGTGCGGGCACCTTGGCGGCGAAGAACCCGGCGTCGGCGAGGTCGGCGGCGTAGCGCACCACGGTCCAGACGACCGGGTGGCCACCCGCCCGCGCGGCCTCGACGACCGCGGCGGTCCCGGCGACGACGTCGCGGGCGGTGGCGGGCGCGCCGAGGAAGAACGGCCCGGCGGGCTCGGTGTAGGCGCGCACGAGGTCGACGACGAGCACCGCCGGGGCACGGCCCCAGCCGACCCGCCCGGAGAACGGGGCGCCGTGCGGGCCGCTCACCGGCGGTCCCCGGTCATGACGGCGCGGGCGTTGGCGATGTGGCTGACCATCACCGCGGCGGCCCAGACGCCGTCGCGGGCGCGCAGGGCGGCGACGATCTCGGTGTGGTGGGCGAGGCTGCGGGCCAGCGACGCCGCGTCGTAGGTGTGGAAGGTCCGCAGCACCACCGGGGCGTGCACCACGCCGGCCAGCGCCGAGGTCAGGGCCGGGGTGTCGGCCACCGCCAGCAGCCGGGCGTGGAACTCGCGGTTCAGCTCGACCAGCGCGTCGAGGTCCTGCCCGGGCCCGGGGGCGCCGACGGCGTGCATCCGGCGGGCGAGGTCGTCGAGCTCGTCGAGGTCGGTGGCGGTGGCCCGGGCCGCGGCCCGTTCGGTGGCCCGCGGCTCCAGGGCCCGGCGGACGTCGAAGATGTCGTCGAGGTCGGCCTCGGTGAACCGGGAGACGCGGGCCCCGCGGTGCGGGTGCAGCTCGACCAGCCCCTCCGCCGCGAGCCGCGACAGCGCCTCCCGGACCGGTGTGCGCGAGACCCCCAGCCGGTCGGCCAGCTCGACCTCGCCCAGCCGGGCGCCCGCGGCCAGCGCGCCGGAGAGGATCTCCTCCCGCAGCGTGGCCTGGGCGCGCTCGGACGCGCGCCGGGGTGCCGTGTCGACCATCGACCTCACCTCCGCTGTATGCAACGTAGGAGCGACGGGTGGGATGCACAAGGCATCGGGCCTGTTGTGACGGCGGGGTTACGGGCAGAGTGGACCACGTTGTACACAACGACGGAAGGATGCCCCGTGGCCGACCTCCTCAGCCGCCCCGGCAACCGGCGCGCCCGGCTGCGTGAGCTGCTCGACGCCGGCGGCCCCGTGCTCGCCCCCGGCGCCTACGACGCGCTGTCCGCCCGCCTGGTCGAGCAGGCCGGGTTCGACGCCGTCTACATGACCGGGTTCGGCACCACCGCGGGGCTGCTGGGCCGGCCCGACGTCGGCCTGCTCGGCGGGGCCGAGATGGCCGCGCACGCCGGGCGGCTCGCCGACGCCGTCGACCTGCCGCTGATCGCCGACGCCGACACCGGCTACGGCAACCCGGTCAACGTCGTCCGCACGGTGCGCGACTACGAGCGGGCCGGCGTCGCCGCGCTGCACCTGGAGGACCAGGTGATGCCCAAGCGCTGCGGGCACCTCGCCGGCAAGCAGGTCGTGCCCGCCGCGGAGATGGCGGCGAAGGTGCGCGCCGCCGTCGACGCCCGCCGCGACCCCGACCTGCTGGTCATCGCCCGGACCGACGCCGCGGCCGTGCACGGTCTCGACGAGGCACTGGACCGGGCGCGGCGCTGCGCCGACGCGGGTGCGGACCTGCTCTTCGTCGAGGCGCCCACCTCCGAGCGCGACATCGAGACGGTGGCGACCGCGCTCGCCGGGCACCGGCTGGTGTTCAACTGGGCCGAGGGCGGACGGACACCGCCGCTGTCGCGCGAGCGCCTCGCCGAGCTCGGGTTCGCCCTCGTGCTCTTCCCGGTCGGCACGCTGCTCGCCGCGACGGCCGGCATGCGTGCGCTGCTGGAGCGGCTGCGCGCCGACGGCACCCCGCAGGCCCTGCTGGGCGAGCTGGGCGGTCTCGACGCCTTCGCCGAGCTCGCCGGCATCGGCGAGATCCGGGAGCTGGAGGAGCGCTACCGCCACGACGGGGGGTGAGGCCTACCCGTCGCGCTCACGGGACAAACCTGGCCCCCCGAACCCTGCGGTACCGGACGAGTTGGCACTACACGGTCACGAGTGGCGGGTCGATATGTCCTCGCCCACACTCGGTCGCACACGCCCCGCTGACCTGCGGACGTCGCTCGGAACGGGACAGGGCGGCGGGGTCCCGAGTTCGCCCCAGGCGGTGAATCGTGCAGCAGAACACTCCCCGGCTCCGCATCTGCGAACGATGTTGGTCATCGGTCGCGGACGGCTCGGTGTGCCGCATCTTCCGGCACACCGACCCCGCGTCCCCGCTGGAGACCCCGGTGTTCTCCTACCGGCATCTCGACGGCGACCCGGCGTGCAGCGGCGCGCAGCAGCCCGAGCTCGAGAAGGGATGGGCCGCATGAGCGCCCCCTCGGCCCCCCGACGCCGGATCGGTGCGGTCGCACCGGGCACCCCCGCGCAGGCGGCGCTGCCGTCGCTGCCCGTGCCGCCCGACCGGACGCTCCCGCCCTCGACCGAGCTGGAGCGGCTGCGCGAGAACCTGGCCCGGGTGCTGGCCGGCCTGCGCTGGCCGGCCCACCGCTGGCAGGTGCTCGCCGAGGCCGAGGCCTGGGGGGTCAGCGGCGTGGTCCGCCAGCAGATCCTGCCGCTGCCCGACGGCCGCTACCCGTCCTTCGAGTCGGTCGTGGACGTGCTGACCGCGGCCGCCCGCGGACGGCTGCGCCCGCTGCCGGTGCGCCCCGCGCCGGCCCCGGACCGCATCCACCCGGCCGAGCGCGCGGGTGTCCCGCCGCGCTTCACCCGTCCGCTGCCCCGCGGCGGACCCGGCCCGGGCCCGGGCCGCCGCCCCGCCTGAGTCCCGGACCACCGGGGTCGTGCGACCACCCCGGACACCTGCCGCGCGCCGCGGATCCACCCGGATCCGCGGCGTGCGGTCGTGTGTCCGGGGAAGGTGGTGCGGGGTCCGCGCCGGGAGGGTCCGGCCATGTCGGCCGGGGCCGGCGGTCCCGAATCCGCCGGCCCCGGCCGGTGTGGCCACCCGTCCGCTCCCCAGCGACGGGTGGTGGGTCGAGGCGTGCCGTGCGGTGCCGGACGCGGGGGCGGTACCGGCGGCACGACGTCGAGGATGCGCCTCGGGGCGGGGTCGTCGCCAGGGCCGGAGGTCCCGAACGGCACGGCCACCGTGGCGCGTCAAGTGATGTATATCACAGGCGTCGCCGGATGTGGACGGATTCGCCCGATCCCGGCGGCCGGATCGGTCAAGCCGCACCCGGACGTGTAGCCGGCACCCCGGCGGGAAGGCCTCCGGTGCCGGGCCCGGCGCGGGCCCGCGGGCGAACAGGAGGCGGACGTGGTGGGGCACGCGGCGATCGGGCTGGCGGTCGAGACGGCGGGACCGGGGGTGCGTCTGGTCCGGGTGTCCGGGCGGCTGGACCGGCCGGGGGTGGAGGCGCTGGCGCGGATGCTCGACGCCCAGGCCCGCTGCGGGCGGACGCCGGGGCACGTCGTCGTCGACCTGGCCGGGGTCAGCTCCTTCGACGGCGCCGCGGTCGAGCGCCTGGGCGCGGTCGTGGCGCGGTCACGGACCGAGGGGGTCCGGCTGCACCTGGCCGGCTGCGGCGGCCGCGCGGAGCTGCTGCCGCTGCGGGCCCGCCAGGTGCTGCAGCGGTGCAGCGCGTTCCCCTCGGCCGAGGTCGCGGTGCGGGCACTCGTCGCGAGCACGCCCGGGGCGGCGCTGCCGCCGCCGCGCCGCCCCGCCGACGACGACCGCGCCCCGGCCGCCGGGGACGCGGCCCCGGGGGTGCCCCGGCCGTCCGGGACCCGTCCGGTGGCCTCGGGCTCCTGAGCCGGCCGCGCGGTGCGGCGCCGGCTCAGCCGGCCTCCTCGACGGCGCGGCGCAGGGCGGCGGCACCGTCGGCGTCGAGCTCGCCGGGCAGCCGCAGCCGGGACAGCCCGCCGTCGGGGAACACGTCCAGGCGCAGGTGGGTGGCCCCGCCGGCGCCGGGCAGCAGGAACCGGTGGCGGGTGTCGGGCTGCACGCGCTCGCGCTCGAGCAGGACCCGCGGGGCCCCGCCGGTGCGCTCGTCGCGGGTGCTCACCGAGACCCACCCCGGGGCGTTGCCGACGAACCAGGTCGTGTCGATCTCCACGTGGCGCGGCACCCCGCCGGCGGCGAGGGCGAATTCGACCCAGTCGTTGCCGCCGTCGCGACGCCGCGCGTTCTCCCAGCCCTCGCCCATGTGCCGGGCCTTCCCGGGCAGGATCAGGTTGCCGGGGGAGGAGTAGAACTCGTCGGAGCAGCCGGTGACGTGCCCGCCGTTCTCCGCCGCGACCAGGTCGACGGTGCCCTCCAGGAACCGCGGGTCGGGCAGCACCCGACCCAGCACCCGGAAGCGCGCGATGCCGCCGTCGGGGTGCATGACCAGCCGGACGTGGGTGACGCGGCGCCCCGACGCCACCGGGTAGACGTTCGCGGTGTCCCCGGCGCACGCCGAGCGTCCCACCAGCTCGAACCAGTCCGCCTTGAGCAGCTCCTCCGGCGACGGGTGCCCCTCCACCGCGGCGCCCTGCACCGCGATCTCCGGCGGGTAGTTCCCGCGGAACCACGAGGTGTCCACGACGACGTGGTCCACCGCACCGGGCGCCCCGAGCCGGACCAGTGCCCAGTCGTGGCCGGGCTCGCGCCGGCGGCGGGTCTCCCAGCCGTCGTAGACCTTGCCCTTCAGCCCGAACTCGTCGGGGTCGAACCGCGGCGGGGCGGCGGTGATCAGGTTCTCGCGCTGGGCGAAGAACTCGTCGTTGGCGGCGACGACGGAGCCGCCGAGCGCGCGGGAGGCCAGGTCGATGAGCGAGGGGTCGGACACGGTCTGCTCCTGGTCACGTCGTGGGAACGGTGGACGGGTGGTCGGTGGCGATGCGGGCCCCGGCCCGGCGCAGCAGCTCCGCCGCGCGGGCGACGGCGTCGCGGGGGTCGCGGGCCAGGTCGGTCAGTGCGTGCGCGGCGGCGAACCCGGCCGCCCGCAGCGCCCCGGGGTCGAGCGTCACCTGCCCGGCGACGGCGACGACCGGCACCCCGGCCGCGCGGGCGGCCGCGGCGACCCCGGCCGGGGCCTTGCCGTGCAGGGTCTGGGTGTCCAGCCTGCCCTCCCCGGTGACGACGAGGCCGGCACCGGACAGGGCGTCGTGGAACCCGGTCAGCTCCAGGACGGTACCGACGCCCGGGGCGGTGCGCGCCCCGCAGACGGCGGTCAGGGCGAGCCCGGCCCCGCCCGCGGCGCCCGCCCCGGCGGCGCCGGCCAGGACGTCCGGGTCGGCGCCGGTGGCGTCGCCGAGCACCCGCACCCAGCGGGCGAGCGCCGCGTCGAGCGCGGCCACCAGCCCGGCGTCGGCCCCCTTCTGCGGGCCGTACACCGCGGCCGCGCCACGCGGGCCGAGCAGCGGGTTGTCGACGTCGGCGGCCACCCGCACCCGGGCCCCGCGCAGCCGCGGGTGCAGCCCGGCCAGGTCGAGCCGGTCGGCGCGGGCCAGCGCGAGCCCGCCGCGGCCCACCTCGGCCCCGGCCGCGTCGAGGACCCGGGCGCCCAGCCCGCGCAGCAGCCCCGCGCCGCCGTCGGTGGTGGCGCTGCCGCCCAGCCCGACGACGACGTCGGTGCAGCCCGCGTCGAGCACCGCGGCCAGCACGGTGCCCAGCCCCTCGGTGCCCGCCCCGCCCGGGTCGGGCTCCCCGCCGGGAAGCACCGCGAGCCCGGAGGTCGCGGCCAGCTCCACCAGCGCGGTGGCGCCGTGCCGGGCCCAGGTCGCGGCCAGCGGCGCGCCGGTCGGGCCGGTCGCCGCCGTCGTGACCGGGGTCCAGCCCGCCGCGAGGGCGGCGGCGACCGTGCCCTCGCCGCCGTCGGCGACCGGGCAGCACCGCACCGGGCGGTGCGGGTCGGCGTCGGCGATGCCGGCGGCCAGCGCCGCGGCGACGGCGGCCGCGTCCAACGAGCCCTTGAACTTGTCCGGGGCCAGCAGGACGGTGCCACCGGGCCTGCCACCCGGCCTGCCACCGGGCCGGCCGCCGGGCCCGTCGCTGCTGCTCACGGCCGGTGGGCCAGCGCCGTCGGTGCGTCCGCCGGGCTCTCGGCGAGGTCCTCGAACTCGGTGACGGCGTCGATCTCGGTGCCCATCGCGATGTTGGTGACCCGCTCCAGCACGACCTCGACCACGACCGGCACCTTGTGCTCGCCGGCCAGCTGCGTGGCCCGGCGCAGGGTGCTCGCGAGCTCGTCGGGGTCGGTGACCCGCAGACCCACGCAGCCCAGCCCCTCGGCGACGCGGACGTGGTCGACGCCGTAGCCCTTGGGCAGCCCGGTCGCCTCCTCGTCGGCGTGCATGTTGTCGAAGGCCAGCGACACCTCGTAGTCCATCCCGAAGGCGCGCTGGGCCTGCCGGATCAGCCCGAGGTAGGAGTTGTTGACCACGACGTGCACGTAGCCGAGCCCGAACTGGGCGCCGACGGCGAGCTCCTCGAGCATGAACTGGAAGTCGTAGTCGCCCGACAGGGCCACCACCGGCGTCGACCGGTCCGCGACGACGGCGCCCAGCGCGGCGGGGATGGTCCAGCCCAGCGGCCCGGCCTGCCCGCAGTTGACCCAGTGCCGCGGCCGGTAGACGTGCAGGAACTGCCCGGCCGCGATCTGGGACAGCCCGATCGTGGTCACGTAGCGGGTCTCCGGGCCGAAGGCCCGGTTCATCTCCTGGTAGACGCGCTGCGGCTTGATGGGCACGTGCGGGAAGTCGGTGCGGCGCAGCAGCGTCGCCTTCCGCTCCCGGCACGAGCGGGCCCACGCCGAGCGGTCCGGCAGGCCGCCGTCGTCGCTCCGGCGGCGGGCCTCGGCCAGCAGCGACCGCAGCGCGGCCCCGGCGTCGGAGACGACGCCGTAGTCCGGGGCGAAGACCCGCCCGATCTGGGTCGGCTCGACGTCGACGTGCACGAAGCGCCGCCCGCTGCGGTAGACGTCGAGCCCGCCGGTGTGCCGGTTGGCCCACCGGTTGCCGATGCCGACGACGAGGTCGGACTCCAGGAAGGTGGCGTTGCCGTAGCGGTGCGCGGTCTGCAGGCCGACCATCCCCGCGGCGAGCGGGTGGTCGTCGGGGATCGTGCCCCAGCCCATCAGGGTCGGCACCACCGGCACGCCCAGCAGCTCGGCCAGCTCGACGAGCTCCGCGGAGGCGTCGGCGTTGACGATCCCGCCGCCCGCGACGATCAGCGGCCGCTCGGCCGAGGCCAGCAGGTCGAGGATCCTCGCGGCCTGCGGCGGCGTCATCGCAGGGCGGTGCACCGGCAGCGGCGCGTAGGTGTCGGGGTCGAAGTCGATCTCGGTCTGCTGCACGTCGACCGGCAGGTCGATCAGAACCGGGCCGGGACGCCCGGACCGCATCAGGTGGAACGCCTGCGCGAACGCGCCCGGCACCTGCGCGGCCTCGCGCACGGTCATCGCCATCTTCGTGACCGGCGCCGCGATGGCCGCGATGTCGACGGCCTGGAAGTCCTCCTTGTGCAGCCGCGCGACCGGCGCCTGCCCGGTGATCGCCAGGATCGGGATCGAGTCCGCCGACGCCGAGTACAGGCCGGTGACCATGTCGGTGCCCGCCGGCCCCGAGGTGCCGATGCAGACGCCGATGTTGCCCGGCCCGGAGCGGGTGTAGCCCTCGGCCATGTGCGAGGCGCCTTCGACGTGGCGGGCCAGCACGTGGCCGATGGTGCCGCGGGCGCGCAGCGCGGCGTAGAACGGATTGATCGCCGCGCCGGGGACGCCGAAGGCCTGCGTCGCGCCCTCCAGCTCCAGGATGCGGACGGCGGCCTCGGCCGCGGTCATGCGGGTCACGATGCGGCCCCGTTCAGACGCGCGACGGTGCGGTGCAGCGCGGAGTGGTCGAGAGCGCCGTCGCCCGCGGCCCGGGTGGCGGCCACGAGCTGGGCGACCAGCGCGGCCACCGGGGTGACGACCCCGGCCTCCCGGGCGGACTCGGCGACGATGCCCATGTCCTTGTGGTGCAGGTCGATCCGGAAACCGGGGGCGTAGTCCCCGGACAGCATCTTCGCGGCCTTCTGGTCGAGGACCTTCGAGCCGGCGAGCCCGCCGCCCAGGACCTCGACGGCGGCCTCGAGGTCGGCGCCGTGCGCCCGCAGGAACTCGACGGCCTCGGCGAGCAGCGCGATGTTGCCCGCGACGATCAGCTGGTTCGCGGCCTTCACGGTCTGCCCGGCGCCGGACGGCCCGACGTGCACGACCGTCCTCCCGACGGCGTCGAGCAGCGGGCGGGCGGCCTCGACGTCGTCGGCCGCCCCGCCGACCATGATGGACAGCGCGGCGTTCTCCGCGCCGGCCTGCCCGCCGGAGACCGGGGCGTCGACCATGCGCAGCCCGCGCTCGCGGGCCCGCCCGGCGAGCTCGCGCGCCACGTCGGGGCGGATGGTCGAGAAGTCGATCACCAGGGTGCCCGGCTGCGCGGTGTCGAAGACGCCGCCCGCTCCGGTGCAGACGTCGGCGACGTCCGGCGAGTCGGGCAGCATCAGCGCCACGACCTCGGCCTTCTCGACGGCCTCGGCGACGGTCGCGGCGGCGCGGCCGCCGGCGTCGACGAGCGGGCGGGTCTTCTCGGGGCTGCGGTTGTGGCCGGTGACCTCGTGGCCGGCGGCCACCAGGTGGCGGGCCATGGGGTCACCCATGATCCCGAGTCCGACGAACGCGACGGTGGTCATGACGTGCCTCCTGCTGTGTCGTGGAGGGTCGTGGAGGTGGTGTGCGGGGTGGCTCAGGCGCCGGTGCGGGCGGCGGCGAGCCAGGCGAACGGGTCGTCGGTGGCCGGGGAGTACTCCAGGCTCACCGGGCCGCGGTAGCCGGCGGCGACGACGCGGGCGAGCAGGTCGTGGATCGGCAGCGTGCCGGTCCCGGGCTCGCCGCGCCCGGGGGCGTCGGCGATCTGCACGTGGCCGATGCGCCCGGCGTGGCGGTCGATCGCCGCGGCGGGGTCGTCGCCGTTGACGGCGAGGTGGTAGACGTCGAGCAGCAGGCGCAGGTCCGGCGAGCCGACCCGGTCGAGCACGGCGACGGCGTCGTCGGCGGTCTTCAGCGGGTAGGCCTCCACACCGCTGACCGGTTCGAGCAGCGCGACCGCGCCGATCCGGGCGGCGGCCGCGGCGGCCATGGCGAGGTTCGCGTCGGCCGTCTCGTCCTGGCGGACCGGGTCGAGGTCGTCGCGGCGGTTGCCGTACAGGGCGTTGAAGCCCAGCGTGCCGAGCCGCTCACCGATCCCGACGGCGACGGCGACGCTGTCGGCGAACTCGGTCGAGCGCGCCGGGTCGGACAGGATGCCGCGCTCGCCGGCGGGCATGTCCCCGGCGGCGAAGTTGAGGCCGGTCAGGGTGACCCCGGCGTCGGCGACGGCGGCGACGAACGCGTCCACCTCGCGGTCGGCGGGCACCGGCTCGGCGAAGGGCCACCAGAACTCGACGGCGTCGAAGCCGGCGGCCGCGGCGGCCGCGGGCCGCTGCAGCAGCGGCAGCGCGGGAAGGACGATGGAGCAGTTGACGGTGTAGCGCACGGTGTCTCCTCGTCTGAGGTCAGCTGGGGTCGGGCAGCCCCTTGTAGGCCCGCCACCCGCCGTGGGTGGTGATGTCGGTGAGCTCGTCGGCCTGGCGCTGCAGCACGCCCGGCCGGAGCCCGACGGCGAGCACGTCGCGCCCGTCGTCGAGCTCGATGACGGTGAGCTCCAGCTCCGGCGGCTCGTCGGGCAGGAAGTCGGTGCGGATCGCCGAGAGCGGGACGTCGTAGATCTCCCCGGCCAGTGCGACCGCCCCGGTGGGGTCCTCGACCAGCGCCGGGAAGGCGTCGCGTACCGAGTACATCCGGTAGTGCGGTGCGGTGCGCACGGCGCCCAGGAACGGGTGGGCCGAGACGTTGTGGTGGAGCCGACCGCCGCGCATCGCGTCGCCCGAGCAGAAGAGAGCCGTCACCGGAGCCTCCGTAATTCCGCGATGCGGAAATATGATTCCGTTGTGTGATGTGAATCGGACCACGCGCGCCGGGGGCTGTCAAGCCTCGCCGTCGACCGCGACCCCTTGACGCAGTCGTGACCCGCGCCATAGCGTGATTCCACGAGGCAAGAGATTCGTTTCACATCGCGGAAAACAGTGGGAACCGAGGTGGCCCCATGACGGGACCCGGAACGACCGACGCCACCGGCGAGAGCCGGTCCACCGCACCGACCACCGGCGGCCCGCCGTCCCCGCCGGGGACCGCGGCGCCCAGCCCGCGGCTCTACAACCGCGACCTGGCACCGACCACGGTGCACGGGCGCAGCTGGAAGGCCTACAACATCTTCACCCTCTGGGCCGTCGACGTGCACAGCCTGGGCAACTACGGCTTCGCGCTCGGCCTGTTCGCCCTCGGCCTGGGCGCCTGGCAGATCCTCGTGTCGCTGGGCATCGGCGCGCTATTGCTGCTGGTGCTGCTCACCGTCGCCGGCTACATGGGCTTCCGCACCGGCCTGCCGTTCCCGGTGATGAGCCGGATCGCGTTCGGCATCCGGGGCGCGCAGCTGCCCGCCCTGGTCCGCGGCGCGGTCGCGATCGCCTGGTTCGGCATCCAGACCTACCTCGCCACCCGCGTCCTGACGGTGATGGTGCTGGCCGTCGCGCCCGGCGCCGCCGCGCTGGAGCAGGTGTCCTTCCTGGGGCTGTCGGCGCTGGGGTGGATCTGCTTCGTCGTGCTGTGGGTGGTGCAGGTGGCGATCCTGCTGCGCGGCATGGACGGCATCCGCCGCTACGAGGCCGTCGCGGGCCCGATCGTGCTGCTCACCCTCGCGGTGCTGGCCGGCTGGATGCTGTGGCAGACCGGCGGGGACATCGCCCTGTCGGTGCCCGGCGCGCTGACCGGCGGCGCCATGTGGGTGGAGATCCTCGCCGGCGCCGCGCTGTGGACGGCGATCTACGGCACCTTCGTCCTCAACTTCTGCGACTTCACCCGGGGCGCGGTCTCCACCGGCGCGGTCCGGCGCGGGAGCTTCTGGGGGATCCTGCCCAACACGCTGTTCTTCGGCGTGATCGTCGTCGTCCTCGCCGGCGGGCAGCTGCGGATCTCGGGGCAGGTCGTCTCCAGCCCGGCCGACGTCGTGAACACGATCCCGAACACGCCGCTGCTGCTGCTCGCCTCGGCCGCCCTGCTGGTGCTGACGATCGCGGTCAACCTCATGGCCAACTTCGTCGCGCCGTGCTATGCCCTGTCCAACCTGTTCCCGAAGATGCTCGACTTCCGCCGGGCCGGGGTGGTGAGCGCGCTGATCGGGCTGCTCATCCTGCCGTGGAACCTCTACGACTCGCCGGTCGTGATCACCTACTTCCTGGGTGTGCTGGGCGCGCTGCTCGGCCCGCTGTTCGGCATCGTCATGGCCGACTACTGGCTGGTCCGGCGCGGGCGGATCGACGTGCCCGCGCTCTACTCCGAGGCGAGCACCGGGGCCTATCACTACCGCGGCGGGGTCAACCGGCGCGCGGTCGCGGTGTTCGTGCCCTCCGCGCTGGTCGCCGTCGCGGTCGGGTTCGTGCCCGCACTGGGCCCGGTGGCGCCGTTCAGCTGGTTCCTCGGCGCCGGGATCGCCGCGATCCTCACCGTGCTGGTCGCGCCCCGCGGGCGGACCTATCACGCGGTGTCCGGCGAGTCGATCGCCGTCGAGCCGGCCGGGGGGCACTGATGCGGATCGTGGTCGTCAACGTCAACACCACCGCCTCGGTGACCGACGCCATCGCCGCGTCGGCCCGCTCGGTCGCCGCGCCCGGCACCGAGATCGTCGGGCTCACGCCGCGCTTCGGCGCCGAGTCCGTCGAGGGGAACCTGGAGAGCTACCTGGCCGCCGTCGGGGTGGCGGACGCGGTCGCGCGCCACCGCGACTCCGGCGAGCCGTTCGACGCGGTGATCCAGGCCGGCTACGGCGAGCACGGCCGCGAGGGCCTGCAGGAGATGCTCGACGTCCCCGTCGTCGACATCACCGAGGCCGCCGCGGCCACCGCGATGTACCTCGGCCACCGCTACGCGGTGGTGACCACGCTGGACCGCACCGTGCCGCTGATCGAGGACCGCCTGCTGCTGGCCGGGCTGGACCGGCGCTGCGCCTCGGTGCGCGCCTCCGGGCTCGCGGTGCTGGAGCTCGAGCAGGACCCCGACCGGGCGGTCGCCGCCATCGTCGAGCAGGCCCGGCTCGCGGTCGAGGACGACCACGCCGAGGTGATCTGCCTCGGCTGCGGCGGCATGGCCGGGCTGGACGCGACGGTGCGCGCGGAGACCGGGGTGCCCGTCGTCGACGGCGTGCAGGCCGCGGTGACGGTGGCCGAGTCCCTGGTCCGCCTGGGACTGTCGACGTCCAAGGCCCGCACCTACGCCGCCCCCCGTAGGAAGAAGATCACCGGATTCCCCCTGGAGATGTCATGACCAGCTACGACCTGGTGGTCCGCGGGAAGCGGATCATGACCACGGCCGGCGAGCAGCCCCGCGAGATCGGTGTGACGGCCGGGCGGATCGTCGCGATCGAGCCGCTGGGCAACGCCCTCGACGGCGCCCGCGTGATCGAGCTGGCCGACGACGAGGTGCTCCTGCCCGGGCTCGTCGACACCCACGTGCACGTCAACGAGCCCGGCCGCACCGAGTGGGAGGGCTTCGCGTCGGCGACCCGGGCGGCGGCGGCCGGCGGGGTCACCACGATCGTCGACATGCCGCTGAACTCGATCCCGCCGACCGTCGACGTCGCCGCGCTCGAGGTGAAGCGCAAGGTCGCCGAGCACCAGGCGTTCGTCGACGTCGGGTTCTGGGGCGGCGCGGTGCCGGGCAACCTCGGCGACCTGCGCGGGCTGCACGACGAGGGCGTCTTCGGCTTCAAGTGCTTCCTGCTGCACTCCGGCGTCGACGAGTTCCCGCCGCTCGACGCCGACGAGATGGAACGCGACATGGCCGAGCTGGCCACGTTCGACGCCATGATGATCGTGCACGCCGAGGACTCGCGCGCCATCGAGAAGGCCCCGACCCCGCACGGCGCGCGGTACGACACCTTCCTGCGCTCGCGCCCGCGCGGCGCGGAGAACCTCGCGATCGCCGAGGTCATCGAGCGGGCGCGCTGGACCGGCGCGCGGGCGCACGTGCTGCACGTGTCCAGCTCCGACGCGCTGCCGATGATCGCGACCGCGCGCCGCGACGGCGTCCGGATCACCGCCGAGACCTGCCCGCACTACCTCACGCTGTTCGCCGAGGAGATCCCCGACGGTGCCACCACGCACAAGTGCTGCCCGCCGATCCGCGAGGCGTCCAACCGCGAGCTGCTGTGGGAGGGCCTGCTCGACGGGACGATCGACTGCATCGTGAGCGACCACTCGCCGTCCACGGTGGAGCTGAAGCTGCTCGACTCCGGTGACTTCGGACTGGCCTGGGGCGGGGTGTCCTCGCTGCAGCTGGGGCTGTCGCTGGTGTGGAGCGAGGCGCGCCGGCGCGGCATCGGGCTGGCACAGGTGGTGCAGTGGATGGCGTCGAAGCCCGCCGACCTGGTCGGGTTGCGGTCCAAGGGCCGCATCGCGCTGGGCTACGACGCCGACCTGGCCGTCTTCGCCCCCGACGCCGCCTACGTCGTCGACCCGGACCGGCTGCACCACAAGAACAAGGTGAGCGCCTACGCGGGCCGCTCGCTGTCCGGCGTGGTCCGGCGCACGGTGCTGGGCGGGCGCGACGTCGACGTCACGGGGGAGCCGCACGGACGGCTGCTGCGGCGCGGCTCGGTCGAGCGGGTGACCGGCGCCGTTCCGGGCGAGATGCCCGGTCCTACGGACGATCAGGGCTAGACTTCCGTCATGCGGAAGAACGATCCCGACGACGGCGTGGCCGGTCCCGGCGTCGTCGCCGCCCCGGCGCGCTCGGGGACCGTGCAGGCCGTCGAACGCGCCGTCGACCTGCTGGAGGCCATGGCCGACGCCGGCGGGACGGTCAGCCTGTCCCACCTCGCGGCGACCTCCGGCCTCCCGCTGCCCACGATCCACCGGCTCGTACGGACGCTGGCGGGCCGCGGCTACGTCCGCCAGCAGTCCTCCCGGGAGTACGCGCTCGGCCCGCGACTGGTGCGCCTCGGCGACACCGCGGGCCGGCTGGTCGGGGTGTGGGCGCGGCCGCGGCTGGTCGAGCTCGTCGACGACATCGGCGAGAGCGCGAACCTGGCCCTGCTCGAGGGCAACCAGGTCGTCTACGTCGCCCAGGAGCCCGGCCGGCACTCGATGCGGATGTTCACCGAGGTCGGACGCCGGGTGTCCCCGCACTGCACGGCCGTCGGGAAGGCCCTGCTGTCGCGGATGCCGGTGGAGCGGGCGCGCGAGATCCTGCGCCACACCGACTTCGTGCGCCACACCGACAACACGATCACCTCCCCGGAGGAGTTCGCCGCCGAGCTCGACAAGGTCCGTGCCGCGGGCTACGCCGTCGACGAGGGGGAGCAGGAGCTCGGGGTGCGCTGCGTCGCCGTCGCGCTGGACGGTCCGCTGCCCGCCGCCGTCTCCATCTCCGGGCCGACGACGCGGATGACCGACGCGCTGCTCGACTCGGCCGTGCCGAAGCTGCAGGCCGCGGCCGACGCGCTCGTGGCCGAGCTGGCCCGCCAGGACGCCGCGGGCGGCTGAGGGCGCCGGTGATCACCACCGGTGCCGGCAGTGGCCGGGGAGTGTGATCGCTCGCGCGAACGGGGGCGGCTGTTCCGGCCCGCAGGCGTCCTCGGGTGCCGCAGGCTGCGCGGATGACGGCTCTCGACCACCTGCTGACGGGTCAGGCCGGTGTCCTGTCCCGAGCGCAGGCGATCGCGCACGGCGTGCCGGCCCGGACCGTCGCCCGGCGTGTGTCGTCGGGGGCGTGGCGGGCGCTCCACCCCGGTGTCTACCTCGTGGGGGGCCACCGGATCACCGACGAGGTCCGGGTCCGCGCGGCATGGCTGTGGGGCGGGGCCCGCAGCACGGTGTCCGGATCCGCCGCGGCGTTCTGGCTCGGCTTCCGGGCGGAGGCGCCGTCGCAGATCGTGCTCGCCGTCCCGCCCGTGGTGCAGCGGGCGCGCCGGGACGATGTGCGGCTGCGCCGGCGCGACCTCGACCCGCTCGACCGGGCGGCGTTCCGCGGTGTCACCGTCACCGGGCCCGCGCTGACCGTCCTGGAGACGGCGGGGACGCTCCGCGACGGCGCCGCGTTCCTCGACCGCGCACTGCAACAGCGGTGGGTCTCGTTGCCGGACCTGCACGCCGCGTACTGCCGTGTCGCCGGCACCCCGGGCATCGCACGGAGCGCCAGGCTCCTCGTCGCCGCCGGGGACCGCGCTGACTCGGGGCTCGAGCGCCGGCTGCTGCGCCTGCTGCGCCGCGCCGGCATCGCCGGGCTGGTGCGTGCGGTGGCGTTCGGGCCGTGGACGATCGACCTGGCGATCCCGTCGCTGCGCATCGCGGTCGAGGTCGACGGCTGGGCGTGGCACAGCGACCCCGACCGGTTCCGTGCCGACCGTCGCAAGCAGAACGCGCTGTCGACGGCGGGGTGGACGGTGCTGCGGTTCACCTGGTCCGACGTCTACGATTCCCCGGACCTCACGGTCCGCCGGGTCCGGCAGGCGGTCCGTGACCGAGCCGCGTGAGGGTTTCGGTGCCGGATCCGGCACCGAGACCCTCGACCGTCGCGATCAGGACACGACCGTGGGGCCGGTGCACCGGGCACCGGCCCCACGGCCGTCAGGTCACGCCGTCCGGGAGCTCACTCCTCCCGGACGCGCGTGCCCGGCTTCGCCTCGACCGGCTCGTAGGAGTCCGGGCCGAGCACCTCGCCCGAGGACAGGATGCGGATCTCGCCGGTCTGCACGAGGACCGGCGGTCCCGCGGCGACGATCGACGGCGCCGGCCGTCCCGCCCCGAGGACGTTGAAGAACAGGTTCAGCAGCACCGCGACGATCGCGGCGGAGCTGATGCCGGAGTGGAAGATCGTCGAGAACCAGGCCGGGAAGTTCTCCCAGAAGTCCGGCGACACCACCGGGACCAGCCCGAACGCCACCGACGCGGCCACGATCACCATGTTGTTGGTGTTGCGGTACTCCACGGTGGCCAGCGTCCGGATGCCGCTCGCGGCGACCGTCCCGAACAGCACGATCCCGGCTCCGCCGAGCACCGGCTGCGGGATCGCGGAGAACACCGCGGACGCGATCGGGGACAGCCCCAGGAGCAGCAGCAGCGCCCCGCCGGCGGCGACGGCGAAGCGGCTCCGGATCCCGGTGAGCGCGACCAGGCCGACGTTCTGGGCGAACGCCGTCGCCGGGAAGGAGTTGAACACCGGCGCGAGCAGCGACGCGGCCATGTCGGCCCGCAGCCCGTCGCCGACCCGGCGGGAGTCCACCTCGGTCTCGACCACCTCGCCGACGGCGAGGATGTCCGCCGTCGTCTCCACCATGATCACCAGGACCACGATGACCATCGAGACGATCGCGCCGATCTCGAACAGCGGCGCCCCGAACGCGAACGGCGTCGGCAGGGCGAGCACGCTCGACCGCCCGACCGCGGAGAAGCCGCTCAGGCCCAGCGCCAGCGCGACCACGGTGCCGACCACGAGCCCGAGCAGCACCGACAGCCGCGAGACCGCCCGGATCCGGCTGGCCACGATCACGACCAGGAAGGTGAACGCGGCCAGCGCGATGTTCGGCAGCGACGCGAATGCCGGGTTGGGCACCGTCGCGCCGGCGACCGTCACGGTCTCCCGGCCGGTGATCCAGCCCGTCGCCACCGGCATGAGCGACAGCCCGATCACGGTGATGATCGAGCCGGTGACCACCGGCGGGAACAGCCGCACGACCTTGGCGAAGAACGGCGTGATGAGCAGCCCGACCAGCGCGGCGACGAGCACCGCACCGTAGACGGTGCGCAGGCCGTCGGTGCCGTCGTCGCCGACGATCGCGATCATCGTCGACACCGACGCGAACGAGGTGCCCTGCACCAGCGGCAGCTGCGAGCCGAAGAACGGCAGGCCGAGCGTCTGCAGGAGCGTCGCGAGCCCGCTCACGAACAGCCCGCAGGCCACGAGGACGGCGCTCTGCACCGGGTCGAGCCCGGCCGCGCCGCCGATGATGATCGGGACGGCGATGACGCCGCCGAACATCGCGAGGATGTGCTGCACGCCGTAGCCGACGGTGGGGCCGAGGCCGAGCCGTTCGTCCTCGGGCCGCCGGGCGTGCCCCGTACTCGGTTCCGTGCTCGGTGCGGTGCTCATGCGCGCTTCCCCTCGGGTGTGCGGTGGTGGGGTCAGACGAACGAGGGCACGTCGGTCCACGCCTCCGGCGCCGGGGTCACGCCGTCGCGCACGACGGTGCCCTCGATGAGGCCGTAGGGGCGGTCCGCGGCGTAGAACACCTCGTTCGGGTTCTTGAGGCCGAACGGGGACAGGTCGGACAGGAAGTGGTGCTTGTTGGGCATCGCGAAGCGGATCTCGGCGATGCCGTCGCACGTTTCGATCGCCGCGCGGCCCATCTCGTAGAGCGACTGCTGCAGCGCCAGCGAGTGGGTCGAGGCGAAGGCGGCCAGCATCGCCGCGCCGACGGCGTCGTGGACGGCGTTGTAGTCGATCCCGGCCGCGACGGCCTCGGGCAGGTAGCGCCAGCGCGCGGTGACCGAGGTGGCGAGGATGCGGTCGTCGGTCTCGACGAGCGTGGTGTAGCGGTCGCGGGGGAAGCCGTGGAACTCGCTGCCGGTGGACTTGAGGACGGTGAGGTCCTTGAGCCCGGCGGTGACGTGGGTGGCGCAGCCGTCGCCGTGGGCGACCTTCTGCACCGTGGCCAGCCGGGTGGCGCGGCCCTTGCGGACGAAGGAGTGGTCGTGCCCGGCGCCGTCGACGAGGATCCGCTCCCACTCGTACTGCTCGGCCTGCCACAGCCCGCCGGTGATCCAGTCGAACTCGCCGGTGAAGTGGTCGCCGAGCAGCATCAGGAACTCCTCGGGCGAGGTGATGCCGTGCTCGGAGGCGAAGGCGTAGACGACGTTCTTCTGGGTGTCGGTGGCGACGACCTTCGCGTTGTCGCCGGTCAGGTAGCTGCTCTCCAGCGCGGCGCCGCGCAGCTGGCTGGTGACGTTCAGGTCGGCGATCTCGTGGCGGTCGGTGTCGCGCACGACGCGCACCACGCGGACCTCCGCCTTGCCGTACTTGTTGTCGCCGAGGTGGACCGAGACGGACATGGGGTCAGCTCCCGAGGTAGGTGGAGTAGGAGTAGGGCGACAGCAGCAGCGGCACGTGGTGGTGGCGGTCGGTGCGCTCCGGGCGGAACGCGATCGACACCTCCGGGAAGAAGGGGCCGGGCGTCACGAACGTGATCCGGTGCAGGACGCCCGCGGTCAGCGCGGCCGTGTCCGGGGCGCGCCAGCGGCCGTCGTCGTCGGTGGTGCCGGAGGCGAGGACGGTGTCCCCGGCGGTGAGCGTGACGGGCACGCCCGCGGCGGGGCGGCCGGCGGCGGCGTCGAGGACGTGGGTGGAGAAGCTGCTCATGCCAGCACCTGCCGCATCCGCAGCGCGGTGATCTCGGCGAGCTGGCCCGCGGCCTCGGCCCGCTCGGTGGCCGGGTCGTTGTCCAGCCGGCGCCGCAGCTCGGCGAGGACCTCGCCGGCGTCGCGACCGGCCGCGCGGATCAGGAAGACGTGCCCGAAGCGCTGCTCGTAGGCGGCGTTGCCGGCCGCCAGCCGCGCCGCGGTGTCGGCGCCGGTGTCCACCCCGGACTGCTCGGAGCGGGAGAACGCGGCGCCCTCGGCGTGCGCGCCGCCCGGGCGCTCGCCGATCCGGGGGTGCCCGGCCAGCGCGGCGTCGATCTCGGCGGTGCCGAGGGCGAGGACGGCCTTCTCCGCGGCGGCGACGGCGTCGTCGACACCGGCGTAGGGCCGGCCGGCCAGGAACCGGTCCGCCCAGGCGGGCGAGGTGACGACCGCGCGCAGGACGGCGCGCAGCTCGTCCGGTGCGGCGGTATTGAGGCGGTGGAGCGGGAGTGCGTCCGGCATGGGCCCTGCTTCCGTGCGGGACTCCGCAGATTTCACAATGCGGAATCGTGGTTCCGAACAACGACAGTGTTGGCGTCGGGGAGACGCTGTGTCAAGGGTCACCGCGACCGCATCCCGGCAGGCGCCGGCGCCCGGGGCCGGACCCGGCGCCGGGCGTGATCGGAACCGGGAGGGCCGGACGAGGGGCCGGCGCGGGTTCCGGGGCGTCCACGGTGACCGCGACGGCGGGGTTCCACACCCGCCGCGCCCGGATCGTCACGCAGTCGTCCCGCCCGGACAACCGCGCGTCACGCGACGCCCGGAAGGTCCTGTTCGCCGGGATGGGGCGTCACGCAGTCGTCACGGCCGGGCAACCCGTGCCGACGGGTGCACGACGGAGCATCGGTCACCGGTGGTCACCGACCCGGCCACCGGGGGAGACGGCATGACACAGGAGATGACGCCGCCCGCGCCGACGGCCGTCGGCGCCGCGCGCGAGACGCTGGAGGACTACACGCTGCGGTTCGCGCCGCGCAGCTACCGGCGCTGGTCCCCGGGCGTGGTCGGGGTGACCGCGCTCGGCGGGATCGCCTACCTCGCCGACTTCGCGATCGGGGCCAACATCGGCATCGCCTACGGCACGACGAACGCGCTGTGGGGCATCGCCGTCTTCGCGCTCGTGGTCGTCGCCACCGGCACACCGGTGGCCTACTACGCCGCCCGCTACAACCTCGACCTGGACCTGATCACCCGCGGCAGCGGCTTCGGCTACCACGGCTCGATCCTGACCAACGTCATCTTCGCGACGTTCACGTTCATCTTCTTCGCGCTCGAGGGCTCGATCATGGCCCAGGGCCTCGAGCTCGGCCTGGGCATCCCGGTGTGGCTCGGCTACGCCCTGTCCACGGTGATCATCTTCCCGCTGGTCGTCCACGGGATGTCGCTGCTGTCGACGCTGCAGCTGTGGACGACGCCGCTGTGGCTGGTCCTGATGGTGCTGCCGTTCGGCTACCTCGTGGCCGCCCACCCCGAGTCGGTGACGGCGTTCCTGGCCTACCGGGGCGAGGACGGCAACGGCGCGCCGAGCCTGGGCGCGGTCATGCTCGCGGCCGGGGTGTGCCTGTCGCTGATCGCCCAGATCGCCGAGCAGATCGACTACCTGCGGTTCATGCCCCCGAAGACCCCGGAGAACGCGCGTCGCTGGTGGGCCGCGACGCTGCTCGCGGGCCCCGGCTGGGTGCTGTTCGGCGCGGTGAAGCAGGTCGTCGGGCTGTTCCTCGCCGTCTACGTCATCGCCACCGTCGCCGGTGGCGCGCGGGTCGCGAACGAGCCCGTCCAGCAGTTCCTGCTGATCTACGAGGACCTCGTGCCGGGCTGGCTGGCGGTCACCCTCGCGGTCGTGCTGGTCGTCATCAGCCAGATCAAGATCAACGTCACGAACGCCTACTCCGGCTCGCTGGCCTGGACCAACTCCGTCACCCGGGTCACCGGGCGCTACCCGGGCCGGCTGGTGTTCCTGGGGGTCAACCTGGCGATCGCGCTGGTGCTGATGGAGGCGAACATGTTCGACTTCCTCAACACCGTCCTCGGCTTCTACGCCAACATGGGCATCGCCTGGATCGTCGTCGTCGCGACCGACATCGTGGTGAACAAGTACCTGCTGGGGATCTCGCCGAAGACCCCGGAGTTCCGCCGCGGCATGCTGTACCCGGTCAACCCGGTCGGGTTCGGGTCGGTCGTGGTCGCGGGCGGGCTGTCCATCGCGACGTTCTTCGGCGCCCTCGGGCCGGCGGTCCAGCCGTTCTCGCCGCTGGTCGCCATCGTGCTCGGGTTCGTGCTGCCGCCGGTGCTCGCCGTCGCCACCCGGGGCCGCTACTACCTGCGCCGCCGCGACGACGGCATCGACGAGCCGATGTACGACGAGCACGGGAACCCGTCGGCGGCCGTGCTGTGCTGCGTGGCGTGCGGCCAGGACCTCGAGCGCCCGGACATGACGGCGAGCGCCGCCGGCGGGCACGTCTGCTCGCTGTGCCTGGCGACCGACCGTGCGGGGGAGCACGTGCTGCCCGCGCAGCACTGAGGCCCGCGGCCGGGCTCCCGGCCGTGCCCGCGGTGGCCGCCGCCGACCGCCCGCGGCGGCCACCGCGACCCCGCGCTCACACCGGCGCGGTCTCCGGGCCCGGCACGGCCACGGCCGCCGCGACGGCCGCGGCGAGCCGCCGGGCGGCGGTGACGGCGTCGTGCCCGACCGCCGTCGCGAGCACCCCGCGGACGGGGAGCGGGGAGAGGCTCCAGCCGTCCCCGGAGGCCGCGGGGACCGCGCCGGGCGCGCCGACGAGCACCTCGGTGCCCAGCACCCGGTGCCCGCCGAGGTGCGCGGGGGAGCCGTCGAGCAGCGGGTCCCCGATCTCCTGGGTCTGCACCAGCAGCGGCCGGCCCTGCTCGGCGATCCGCACGGTGCCCCGGTGCCGGCCCGGTCGCTCGCCGGTGCGCCCGCCGACCAGCACGTCGCGGGCGTGCAGGCGGGCGGTCGGGGCCAGCGCGACGTCCAGCAGGGTCTCGTGGTGGGCGCGGGCGGTGACCACCGTCGGCTCGGGCAGGTAGGTCAGCGACCCGCCGTCGGCGACCGTGCAGCGGAGCACGGTCCGGCTGGGCCGGGTGCCCGCCCCGGGCAGGGCGACGGCCGCGGCGACACCGGTGAGCGTCAGGTGCGCCCCCGCCCCGACGCTGACGGCGAGCTCGACGTCGTCGCCGGCCAGCGGGGTCGACGCCGACCCGACCAGGTGCACCACGGCGTCGCCCGTCGCGGCCCCGGCGGCGCCGCGGCGGGGGACCAGCGCGAGCGGGGCCCCGGCGCGCAGGCGCTCCACGACGGTCCGGCCGTCGCGGGCGGCCACGACCAGCTCGGCGCGCGCCCGCACGTCAGACCGCGGCGCGGACGGCGTCGACCTGCGCGCACACCCACGCCCCGACCTCGGCCGCGCCCGGGTCCTGGACCAGCGACTGCGCGATCACCGGCAGCTCGCCGCGGATGCGGGCGGCGTCGCCGGTCATGACGCCGAGGTCGGCGCCGACCAGCGGGGCCAGGTCGGTCTTGTTGATCACCAGCAGGTCGGCCGTGGTGACGCCCGGCCCGCCCTTGCGGGGCACCTTGTCCCCGCCCGCGACGTCGACGACGAAGATCTGGCGGTCCACCAGACCGCGCGAGAACACCGCGGTGAGGTTGTCGCCGCCGGACTCCACCAGCACGAGCTCGAGGTCCCCGAACCGCTCCTCCAGCGTCTCGATCGCGTCGAGGTTGGCGGTGATGTCGTCGCGGATCGCGGTGTGCGGGCAGCAGCCGGTCTGCACCGCCTCGACCCGCTCGGGGGGCAGGACGGCGTTGCGGCGCAGGAAGTCCGCGTCCTCGGTGGTGTAGATGTCGTTGGTGACCACGGCGAGCCGGACCCGCCCGGCGAGGCTGCGGGCGAGCGCCGCGACCAGCGCGGTCTTGCCCGAGCCGACCGGGCCGCCGATGCCGATGCGGACCGCGCGCCCGCCGGTGGGGGCGGGGTCGTGGTGGTCGTGCTCGGCGACGGTGGGGTCGAAGCTGACCACGTGGCCGTGGCCGTGGCCGGTGGAGTCAGGAGGCAAAGAGACGCACCCTCTCGCGGTGGTGGTGGACGTGGGACTCGGCCATCAGGTCGAGCAGCGGCGCGCCGGGCGCCGGGAGGTCGCCGGGGTCGCCGCCGGCCAGGGCCGCGGCCTCGTCGGTCACGGCGTCGAGGTCGTCGCCGAGCGCGACGATCGCGGCGTTGACGGCGAACGGGTCCAGCCCGAGCAGCCGGACCGCCGCCGACGCGGGCCCGGACACGGCGAGGTAGCCGACGCAGCGGGCGGCGGCGGCCGGCGGCTCCCCGGCGGCCCCGACCACGACGCCGACGAGCAGCGGGTGGTGCGGCCGCCGGTGCACCGCGACCAGGGCGTCGAGCGCCGGTGACGGCCACGCCGCACGGACCGCGCGCAGCGCCGCCCGCCCCTGCGCGCGTGACGCCTCGCGCTGCGCGAGCGACGGGGTCCGCGCGTCGAGCGCGGCGTCGAGCGCACCGAGCCGGTCGGGCCCCGAGGGGTGTGCGGCGGCCGCGGCGGCGCAGGCCGCGACCCGGCCCGCGGTGCGCAGCCGCCCGCGCAGGAACGCGTGCAGCGACGCGGTCCCGGTGACCAGCCCCCGCTCGGCCGCCTCCTCCAGCCCGCCGGAGTGCACGTGCCCGCCGCCGGGGAACCGGGCGTCGGCGAGCACCAGCGACGCGAGCCCGGCCATCAGAACAGGAAGTAGCGCTGCGCCATCGGCAGCTCGCTCACCGGCGCCGGCTCCACGACGGCCCCGTCGATCCTCACCTGGAAGGAGTCGGGGTCGACCCGGACGTCGGGGGTGGCGTCGTTGTGGAGCATGGCCGCCTTGCGGACCGAGCGCGTGTCGGCGACCGGGACCGCCGGCGTCGCGAGGCCGAGCCGGTCCGGGACGCCGTCGTCCAGGGCCGAGGCGGCCATGAACGTGAGCGAGCCCAGCGCGGCGGGGGTGTGGGCGTAGCCGAACATCCGCCTGCCGTACACCGGGCCGGGCGTCGGGATGGAGGCGTTGGCGTCGCCCATCTGCGCCCACACCGCGAACCCGCCCTTGAGCACGACCTCCGGGCGCACCCCGAAGAACTTCGGCTCCCACAGCACCAGGTCGGCCAGCTTGCCGACCTCGACCGAGCCGATGTGCTCCGCGGCGCCGTGCGCGAGCGCCGGGTTGATCGTGTACTTCGCGACGTAGCGCTGCGCCCGCAGGTTGTCCGCGCGCTCGGAGTCCCCGGGCAGCGGCCCGCGGGCGGCCTTCATGACGTGCGCGGTCTGCCAGGTCCGGACGACCACCTCACCGATCCGGCCCATCGCCTGCGAGTCCGAGCTCATCATCGAGATCGCGCCGAGGTCGTGCAGCACGTCCTCGGCGGCGATCGTCGTCGGCCGGATCCGGGACTCGGCGAAGGCCAGGTCCTCGGGCACCGACGGGTTCAGGTGGTGGCACACCATGAGCATGTCGAGGTGCTCGTCGAGGGTGTTGACGGTGTGCGGGCGGGTCGGGTTCGTCGACGACGGCAGCACGTGCGACGTGCCGACGACCTCGATGATGTCCGGGGCGTGCCCGCCTCCGGCGCCCTCGGTGTGGAAGGCGTTGATCGACCGCCCGGCGATCGCCTCCAGCGTGGACTGCAGGAACCCGGCCTCGTTGAGGGTGTCGGTGTGGATCGCGGCCTGCACGCCGGTCTCCTCGCACACGCGCAGGCAGGCGTCGATCGCCGCCGGGGTGGTGCCCCAGTCCTCGTGCAGCTTGAACCCGCCGGCCCCGGCGCGCAGCTGCTCGTGCAGCGCCGCGGAGGAGACGGTGTTGCCCTTGCCCATCAGCAGCAGGTTCACCGGCTGGTGGTCCATGGCCTGCAGCATCCGGCCGATGTTCCACGGGCCGGGGGTGACGGTGGTGGCCTTGGACCCGTCGACGGGGCCGGTGCCGCCGCCGAACAGCGTCGTCACCCCGGACGCGAGCGCGGTCTCCACCAGCTGCGGGCAGATGAGGTGCACGTGGGCGTCGACCGCACCGGCGGTGAGGATGCGCCCGTTGCCGGCGAGGATCTCGGTGCCGGGCCCGACGACCAGGGCCGGGTCGACGCCGTCCATGGTGTCGGGGTTGCCGGCCTTGCCGATGCCGACGATCCGCCCGTCCTTCACGCCGACGTCGGCCTTGACCACGCCCCAGTGGTCCAGCACGACGGCGCCGGTGATCACCAGGTCCGGGCAGTCCGCGGCGAGCACGGCGGCCTGGCCCATCGACTCGCGGATCACCTTCCCGCCGCCGAAGAGCACCTCGTCGCCGGAGGCGGGCCCGCGGGAGCGGTCCTCGGTGACCTCGACGACCAGGTTCGTGTCGGCGAGGCGGATCCGGTCGCCGACGGTCGGGCCGTACAGGTCGGCGTAGCGGGCGCGGTCGATGCTCACGGCCGGTGGCTCCGTCCGTCGAGGGCACCGGCGGACTCGGGACGCAGGCCGGGGACGCGGCGCGCCCCGGCGACCGGCACCAGCGTCACCTCGCGCTCGACGCCCGGCTCGAACCGCACCGAGGTCCCGGCGGGCACGTCGAGGCGGTGCCCCCAGGCGGCGTCGCGGTCGAACTCCAGACCCGGGTTGGCCGCGGCGAAGTGGTAGTGCGAGCCGACCTGCACCGGCCGGTCCGCGGCGTTGACCACGGTGAGGGTCACCCGCGCCCGGCCCGGGTGCAGCTGCACCGGCTCGTCGCCGACCAGGATCTCGCCGGGGGTCATGCGATCGGCCCGTGCACGGTGACGAGCTTGGTGCCGTCCGGGAAGGTGGCCTCGACCTGCACCGAGTCCAGCATCTCCGGCACCCCGTCGAGGACCTCGGCGCGGGTCAGCACCTCGCG
Organism: Pseudonocardia spirodelae; assembly: GCF_037727765.1. NCBI lineage: Bacteria > Bacillati > Actinomycetota > Actinomycetes > Pseudonocardiales > Pseudonocardiaceae > Pseudonocardia > Pseudonocardia spirodelae. The sequence goes on from NZ_JBBJUP010000010.1 coordinate 27,914, forward strand.
CCCGGACGACATCAGCTCGGCGACGCCGCGGCCGTCGCGGGCGCCCTCCAGCACGTGCTCGGTGATCAGCGCGACCGCCTCCGGGTAGTTCATCCGCAGGCCCCGCTCGCGGCGCCGGCGGGCGACGTCGGCGGCGACGTGGACGAGGAGCTTGTCGCGCTCCTGGGGGCTCAGGTGCATGCCCCGCATTCTCTCCGGACCCGCGTTTCGGACTCGTTGCCGTGCTGTTGCGAACGGTGACGCCCGGCGCCCGGTCCGTCCGGGTCGACTGTCGGATCCCACGAAAGGGGCCGGTCGCGACGGCCCGGGGTTCGTCGTCCGGGGCCGTGCCGGTGGCCCCCGCCGCGGGCGCATCGTGATGCACGTCGCAATCACGGCCCCTGCCGCAGCCGGCGCCCACCCGTGCGCCGCGGCGAGCACGTCCGCCCCTGGTCCGTCCCTCCCGTGAGGTCCGAATGCGCCTGCGCCGCTCCGCCGCCGACCCCGCCGTCCCCGTCCATCCCGTCGACCGGGTGCCCCCACCCGGGCGCCTCGCCGTCTACGGCCTGCAGCACGTGCTGGCCTTCTACGCCGGCGCCGTCGTCGTGCCGATCCTGCTCGCCAACGCGATCGGACTCGACGAGCGCCAGCTCATCCATCTCATCAACGCCGACCTGTTCACCTGCGGCATCGCCTCGATCCTGCAGTCGGTCGGGATCGGGAAGGTCGGGGTGCGGCTGCCGCTGCTGCAGGGCGTCACCTTCACCGCGGTCTCGCCGATGATCGCGATCGGGCTCGCCGCGGGCGGCGGGACGCAGGGGCTGACCACGATCTACGGCGCGGTCATCGTCGCGGGGCTGGTCACCTTCCTCGCCGCCCCGTACGTGGCACGGCTGCTGCGGTTCTTCCCGCCCGTCGTGACCGGCACCGTCATCACGGTGATCGGCCTGGCGCTGCTGCCGGTCGCGGCCACCGACGCCGTCGGCGGCGCGAACGCCCCGGACCCCGGCAACCCGCTCTACCTGGGGCTCGCGCTGGGCACGCTGGCGGTGATCGTGCTGATCCAGCGGCTGTTCCGCGGGTTCCTCGCGACCGTCGCGGTGCTGGCCGGGCTGGTGCTCGGGACGCTGGCGTCGGTGCCGTTCGGGCTGGTCGACCTGTCCGCGGTGGGGGAGTCGGACTGGGTGGGCGTCACGACGCCGTTCCACTTCGGCTGGCCGCAGTTCTCGATCGCCGCGATCCTCTCGATGGTCGTCGTCATGATGATCACCGCGGTCGAGACGACCGGCGACGTCATCGCCACCGGCGAGATCGTCGGCAAGCGGGTCGGGCCCGACGACGTGGCCCGCGCCCTGCGCGCCGACGGCGTGGCCACCACCCTCGGCGGCGTCCTCAACTCCTTCCCCTACACCTGCTTCGCCGAGAACGTCGGCCTCGTGCGGCTCACCCGCGTCGCGAGCCGCTGGATCGTCGCCGCGGCCGGGGTCTTCATGATCCTCATCGGGCTGGTGCCCAAGGCCGGTGCGCTGGTCGCCGCGGTGCCGCACCCGGTACTGGGCGGCGCGGCCCTGGCGATGTTCGCGACCGTCGCGGTCGTCGGGATCCAGACGCTGTCGCGGGTGGACTTCCGCGACCACCGCAACGTCGTCGTGGTCGGGTCCGGGCTCGGGGTGGCGCTGTTCGTGACCGTGCAGCCCGACGTCGCGCAGGCGCTGCCGGAGTGGGCCGGCATCGTGCTCGGCTCCGGGATCACCGCGGGCAGCGTCGTCGCGATCGGGCTGAACCTGCTGTTCTTGGACACCGGACGGCGCAGCGCGCCCGCCCCCACGACTCCGGACACGGTGCCGTTCGACCGGCTCGCCGCCGCCGGGCCCGAGGAGTTCGCCGCGGTGCTCGGACGGCTGTTCGAGGGGCCGACACCGGTGCCCGCGCGGGTGCACGTGCGCGGCCCGTTCGGCGACGCCACCGCGGTGCGCGCCGCCGTGCAGGACGAGCTGTTCGCCGCCCCGGCCGACGAGCAGCGGGAGCTGATGGCCCACTACCCCGACCTCGGGGGACTCGTCGGCACGGGCGGCACGGGCGCCCCGGCACCCCGCCGCCCCGACGCCGGCGGACCGGCCGCCGGTACCGCCGCCGCCGCGCTGCGCGACCGGGCCGGGCTGGCGCTGCTCGACAACGACGACCGTGCCGAGCTCGCCGCCGTGGCCGGGGCGTACCGGGAGCGCTTCGGGTTCCCGCTGATCGTCTGCCTGCGCGACGCCGGCGACACCCGCACCCTGCTGGCCACCGCGCGGCGGAGGCTGGAGCACCCGTCCGCGCAGGAGCACGCCACGGCCCTGGTCGAGATCGCGAAGGTCGCCGGGCGCCGGTTCGACGACCTGGTGTCCGGCTGAGGCCGGGCCGGCCGGCGCCCGCCGCCGGCCGGCCCGCTCAGCGCGAGCGCAGCGCCAGGTACAGGTCGACGCGGTCGGCGAACGACGACGGGTCCCGCCCGGTCAGCTCGGCCACCCGCCCGATGCGGTACCGGACGGTGTTGACGTGCAGGTGCAGCCGCACCGCCGTCCGGTTCCACGAGCCGGACTCGTCGAGGAACACCTCCAGGGTCTCCACCAGCCCGGTGCCCGACCGCGCGTCGTGGTCGAGCACCGGGCCGAGGACCTGCGCGGCGAAGCCCCGCCGCACGTCGTCGGGGACCCCGGCGAGCAGCGCCACGTGGGAGGTGATCTCCCCGGCCCGCACCGAGGTCACCGGGCCCGGGCGGGCCGCGGCGAGGCCCGCGGCGTGCCCGGCCTCCCCGAGCGCCCCGGACAGCGCGTCGGCCGCGGCGGGCCGCGACGCCCCGGCCGCCAGCCGCCCGCCGGACAGGCCCGGCGCCAGCCGGTGCACCGCCGCCAGCACCCCGTCGACCGGGTCGGCCGCCCCCTGCCCGGCGTCGGGCACGGACAGCACCGCGACGGCGTCGCCGTCGAGCACCCCGACCGCGGCCGGTCCGGCCCCGACCAGGGCGTCGGTCAGCACGGTGTGCGCGGTGTCGGCCGGGTCGGGCGTCCCGCTCGCCCGCAGCACCACCACGACCAGCGTCCCGTCCGGTTCGACGCCGGCCTGGCGCAGCCGCACCCGGGTCTCCGGGCGGTCGCCGGGGTCGGCGGCGATGCGGGCGAGCGCGTCGTCGGCGATCGTGCGGGTCACCGCGGCGCCCTCGCGGCGTCGCGACCGGTCCAGCGCGGCGATCGCGGCCAGCTCCCCGACGGCGTCGACGGCCTCGGTGCCGGGCTGCGCGTCCCCCGGCGGGAGCTGCGCGGCGACCAGCCAGGCGGTGGCCCGCGCCGTCCCCGGGGCCGCCGGCACCACCAGGTGCGACGCGCCGGGCCCGGGCACCGTCACCGGCAGCCGCGACGCGGTGAGGAACCCGGCGACGACGGCGTCGCGCCCGGCCGCGGGCAGCGGGGGCCCGGCGAGCAGCCCGCCCCCGGCCGTCAGGACCCGGCAGGTCAGCCCGGTCCCCGCCGACACCGACGCGGCCAGGTCCGCCAGGTCCGCGCCCCCGGCGAACGCGGCCAGCAGCCGCCGGTGCCGCCCCAGGGTGTGCGCGAGCCGGTCCCCGCGAGCCGCGGACAGCGCTCCCACCACGGCCTCGGTGACCGCGCCGAACGACACGTCCACCGGCACCGCGATCAGCACCAGGTCGTGGCGGCGGCAGGCGGCCACGACGTCGCCGGGCACGTCGCCGAACACCGCCTCCCCGGCGACGAGGGCCGCCGCACCGGAGCGGGCCACGGCCGCGACGAACCGCTCGGAGTCCTGCGGGCCGCGCCGCCACACCAGGCCCGACACCACCAGCTCGCCGCCGCCCAGGTACCGCGACGGGTCCGGCAGGTCGGTGGTGTACACCCAGCGCACCGGGCGCGCCAGGTCGGCGGCCGAGCCGTGCAGCACGCGCAGCCGCAGCTCGCGGCGGGCCACCAGCTCGGAGAGCAACATGGGAGGAACCTACAACCGCCGCACCCGTGTGTGACGCCGATTCGTCACGGCCGTGCCTTCTCGCGGTGACCGTGGAGCGGTGCACTGGGGTCATGCAGCGGATCGCGATCGAGGGCGCGCACGTCGTCACCGTCACCGGCGAGGAGATCCCCGGCGGCCACGTCGTCGTGGCGGGGGAGCGGATCGAGGCCGTCGGGCCCGGGCCCGCCCCGGCGGGGACCTACGACCGCCGCGTCGACGCGCGCGGCTGCCTGCTCACCCCGGGCCTGGTCAACACCCACCACCACCTCTACCAGTGGGTGACCCGCGGCCTCGCGGTGGACCACACGCTGTTCGAGTGGCTGACCACCCTGTACCCGGTGTGGGCCGGCATCGACGAGCACGCCGTGCACACCGGCGCCACCGGCGCGCTGTCCGCGCTCGCGCTGTCCGGGTGCACCACCACGACCGACCACCACTACGTCTTCCCCCGCGAGGGTGGCGACGTGCTGGGCGCGGAGATCCGCGCCGCCGCCGAGGTCGGGCTGCGGTTCCACCCGACCCGCGGGTCGATGGACCTCGGGCGCAGCGCGGGCGGGCTGCCGCCCGACCACGTCGTCGAGGACCGCGACACGATCCTCGCCGCCTGCGCCGACGCCGTCGCCCGCCACCACGACCCCGCGCCCGGGTCGATGCTGCGGATCGCGCTCGCGCCGTGCTCGCCGTTCTCGGTCACCGGGGAGCTCATGCGCGAGTCCGCGGCGCTGGCCCGCGAGCTCGGCGTGCGGATGCACACCCACCTCGCCGAGACCGACGACGAGGAGGACTTCTGCCGGGAGCGCTTCGGCTGCACCCCCACCGAGTACGTCGCCGAGCTCGGCTGGACCGGCCCGGACGTGTGGTTCGCCCACACCGTGCACCTCGACGACGACGCCGTGAAGACGATCGGTGCCACCGGCACCGGTGTCGCGCACTGCCCCACCTCCAACGGCCGCCTCGGCGCCGGCATCGCGCGGGTCCGCGACCTGGTCGACGCGGGCGCCCGGGTCGGGATCGGCGTCGACGGCGCCGCGTCCAACGAGGGCACCCACCTGCTCGAGGACGTCAAGCACGCGGTGCTGTTCGCCCGCGCCGCCGGCGGGCCGCGCGCGCTGTCGGTGCGCGAGGCGCTGGAGCTCGGCACCCTCGGCGGCGCCCGCGTACTGGGCCGCGAGGACGAGATCGGCTCGGTCGAGCCGGGCAAGCTCGCCGACCTCGCCCTGTGGCGCCTCGACGGGTTCCGCTACCGCGACGTCGCCGACCCGGTGGCCGCGCTCGTCCTCGGCACCCCGCCGCCGCTGGAGCTGCTGCTCGTGCACGGGCGCACCGTCGTCGAGCGGGACGCCGTCGTCACCGTCGACACCGACGCCGTCGCCGCGGAGTGCGCCGCCGTGCACCGCGACCTCGTCGCCAGAGCGGGGTGAGCGGGGTGGACCTGCACACCGTCACCGCCTTCCGCCGGGCCCGCGAGCGCGCCGACCTGGCGCTGGCCCCCGGCGAGCGGATCCTCGCCGGCGGGACGTGGCTGTTCTCCGAACCGCAGCCCGGCGTCACCGGCCTGGTGGACCTGACGACGATGGGCTGGGAGCCGCTGACGGAGCTGCCCGGCGGGGGCCTGTCGATCGCGGCGACCTGCCCGATCGCCGACCTCGCCGCGTACGGCGACGCCCGCGGCCTGCCGCTGCTCGCGCAGTGCGCGCACGCCCTGCTGGCGTCGTGGAAGATCTGGCACACCGCCACCGTCGGCGGCAACGTCTGCCGGGCCTACGCCGCCGCCGGCATGGTCGCGCTCGCCGTCACCCTCGACGGGGTCGCGCTCGTCTGGACCCCGGACGGCGGCGAGTACCGCACCCCGGTCGCCGAGCTGGTCACCGGCAACGGCACCACCGCCCTGCGGCCCGGCGAGGTGCTGCGCGCCGTCGAGATCCCCGGGCACGCGCTGCGCGCCCGCACCGCGTTCCGCAAGATCGCGCTCGCCGAGCTCGGCCGCTCCGGCGCCGTCCTGACCGGGCGGGCCGACACCCCCGGCGACGGCGGCGCCGCCACGTTCGTGATCACCGCCGCGACCGCGGCGCCCACCGTCCTGCGCCACCCCGGCGGCGTGCCGTCCGCGGCCCGGCTGCGCGCCGGGGTCGACGCCGTCGGGGGCTGGTACACCGACCCGCTCGGCACCGCCGACTGGCGCCACGGCGTCAGCGCGGTCCTGCTGGAACAGGTCCGGGAGGAGCTGTCGTGAAACTGCACGTCAACGACGTCGAGCTGGACGCCGAGCCCGCACCCGGCCAGTGCACCCGCACGTTCCTGCGCGAGCACGGGCACCACGAGGTGAAGAAGGGCTGCGACGCGGGGGACTGCGGCGCCTGCACGGTGCTGCTCGACGACCGGCCGGTGCACTCCTGCCTGATCCCCGCCCAGCGGCTCGACGGCGCGCGGGTCACCACCGTCGCCGGGCTCGCCGGTCCGGACGGGACCCTGCACCCGGTGCAGCAGGCCTTCGTGGACCGGTTCGGGTTCCAGTGCGGGTTCTGCACCGCGGGCCAGATCGTGACGGCGAGCGCGCTGAGCGCCGACGACCTCGACGACCTGCCGCGCCGGATGAAGGGCAACCTCTGCCGGTGCACCGGCTACCGGAGCATCCGCGAGGCGATCGAGACCGCCCTCGCCCCGACCGCCCCCGCCGCCGTCTCTCCGGCCCCGGAGGTGCTCCCGGCCCCGGCCCCGGCGGTGCTCCCAGGGGAACCCTCGGGGCCTAGAGGGCAACGAGGGTGCCCCTCGGAGCAGCCGGGAGGGGGCGCGAGAGAGCGGGGTGCCGGAGAGCGGGGCGCGGGGGCGGTGGGCGCCGTCGGGTGCTCCGCGCGACCGGAGGCGGCGGAGCGGATCGTCACCGGGGCCGAGCCGTTCACCTTCGACACCGACCTAACCGGGGCCCTGCACCTGCGGATCCTCGGCTCCCCGCACGCCCACGCCCGCATCCGCTCGATCGACACCGCCGCCGCGGCGGCCGCGCCGGGCGTCGCGCTGGTGCTCACCCACCACGACGTCCCGGACCTGCGCTACTCCACCGCGCGCCACGAGCACCGCACCGACGACCCCGACGACACCCGGATGCTCGACGACGTCGTGCGCCACGTCGGGCAGCGTGTCGCCGCCGTCGTGGCGCAGAGCCCGGCGCAGGCCGAGGCGGCGTGCGCGCTGATCGACGTCGAGTACGAGGTGCTGCCCGCGGTCCTCGACCCGGAGGCCGCCCGCGCCCCCGGCGCGCCGCTGGTGCACCCGGACCGCACCCGGGCCGACCGGGTCGACGACGCCTCGCGCAACGTCGTCCTGGCGGTGCACGGCGGCCACGGCGGCGACGCCGACGCGGTGCTCGCCGCGTCCGCGCACACCGTCTCCGGCACCTGGCGCACCAGCCGCGTCGCGCACGCCCAGCTCGAGTGCCACGGCGCCGTCGGCTCCCTCGACGACGACGGCCGCCTCGTCGTGCGCGCCGGGACCCAGGTCCCGTTCCTCACCCGCGACGAGCTCGCCCGCGTCCTGGGCCTGGACCCCGACCGGGTGCGCGTGCACACCGCCCGGGTCGGCGGCGGCTTCGGCGGCAAGCAGGAGATGTTCGCCGAGGACCTCGTCGGGCTCGCCGTGCTGCGGACCGGGCGCACCGTCGTCCACGAGTTCACCCGCGCCGAGGAGTTCACCCGCACCGCGCTGCGCCACCCGATGCGCGTCACGGTGTCCCTCGGCGCCGACCCGGACGGCCGGCTCACCGCGATGAAGCTCGACGTCCTGTCCGACACCGGCGCCTACGGCAACCACTCGCGCGGCGTGCTGTTCCACTCCGTCGCCGAGTCCGTCAGCGTCTACCGCTGCCCGGTCAAGCACCTCGACGCCGAGGTCGTCTACACCCACAACGTGCCCAGCGGCGCGTTCCGCGGCTACGGCCTCGGCCAGGTCATGCTCGCCGTCGAGTCCGCGATGGACGAGCTGGCGATCGCCGTCGGCGTCGACCCGTTCGACCTGCGGCGGACGAACATGGTCCGGGCCGGGGACCCGCTGCACGTCGCGCACCACCCCGAGCCCGAGCACGACCTGCACTGGACCAGCTACGGCATGGACCAGTGCCTGGACCTCGTGCAGGACGCGCTGGCCGACGGCACCGGGGACCCCGCGCCCGAGGGCCCGGCCTGGCGGGTCGGCGAGGGCATGGCCCTGGGCATGATGACGACGATGGCGCCCTTCGGCCACGCCGCCACGACGACGGTCACCCTGCTCCCGGGCGGGCGCTACCGGTTCGGCGCGGGCACCGTCGAGTTCGGCAACGGCACCACGACCACCCACCGCCAGGTCGTCGCGACCGTGCTCGGCACCACCCCCGACCGCGTCGACGCCCACCACGGCGACACCGACGCCTGCGGATACGACACCGGCGCGTTCGCCTCGGCCGGCACCACCGTCGCCGGGAAGGCGCTGCACGCGGCCGCCACCGCGCTGCGGGCCCGGATCCTGGAGGTCACCGGCGGCGGCACCCTGCACGCCGGCGGCGTCGGCACCGCGACGGGGGACTGGACGCTCGACGACGTGCTGGCCGCGGCCGGCGAGCCGGCCGGGCTGGTGGCGACCGGGGAGGAGCCCGGCACCGCGCGGGCGATCACGGCGAACTGCCACGGCGTGCGCGTCGCGGTCAACGCCGCGACCGGCGAGGTCCGGATCCTGCGGTCGGTGCAGGCCGTCGACGCCGGCACCGTCCTCAACCCCGAGCAGCTGCGCGGCCAGGTCGAGGGCGGCGCGGCGATGGGGCTGGGCAGCGCGCTCTACGAGGAGGTCTACGTGGGGGAGTCCGGCGAGATCCTGAACCCGGCGTTCCGCACCTACCGGGTGCCGCAGATGGCCGACGTCCCGGTCACCGAGGTCCGCTGCGCCACGACCCACGACGCGCTCGGCACCTACGGCGCCAAGTCGATGAGCGAGGCCCCCTACAACCCGGTCGCGCCCGCGGTCGGCAACGCGATCCGGCGCGCGCTGGGGGTGCGGCCGTACCACCAGCCGTTCAGCCGGGACCGGGTCTGGCGGCTGGCCCGCGGCTCCGACGGCTGACCCGGCGTTCACCGACTTGTCTTGACAGGTTGGTGGACCGGGCGGCGAGGTGGTGCGACGGTGGGGGCATGACCGCTCCCGCCCGCTACGCCCGCTGGGACGGCGTCGGCATCCCGTTCCGCCTGGTCGACGCCCCGCTGCCCGAGCCGGGACCGGGTGAGGTCCTGGTCGCGGTGGACCTCGCGACGGTCTGCGGGTCCGACCTGCACACCACCCGCGGCCGGCGGCCCTCGCCGGTCCCCGGGGTGCTCGGGCACGAGCAGGTCGGGCACGTCGTCGCCACCGCACCGGGCCCGCGCCACGTCGACGGGACCCCGGTCCGCGCCGGCGACCGGATCGTGTGGTCGGTCGCGGCGTCCTGCGGCAGGTGCCTGCGCTGCCGGCGCGGGATCCCGCAGAAGTGCACCGACCTGCACAAGTACGGCCACGCCCCGCTCGACGAGGCCCGCCCGTTCACCGGCGGGTTCGCCACCCACTGCCTGCTCGCGCCGGGCACCGCGACGGTCGTCGTCCCGGACCCGGTGCCCGACGCGGTCGCCGCCCCCGCATCCTGCGCGACGGCGACCGTGGCCGCGGTCCTGGAGGCGGCCGGCTCGCCCGGCCCGGGCGAGCGCGTGCTGGTGACCGGGGCCGGGATGCTCGGGGTGACCGCGGCCGCCATGGCCGCCCGCGCCGGTGCCGAGGTCGTCGTCGCCGACCCGCACCCCGACCGCCGCGAGCGCGCGCTGCGCTTCGGCGCGGCGGCCGCCGTGGACGCCGACGCCGTCGCCGCCGGGGACCGGTTCGACGTGGCGTGCGAGCTGTCCGGCGCCCCGGCCGCCGTCCGCACCTGCCTGGACGCGCTCGACGTCGGCGGCGTCGCCGTCCTCGCCGGGTCGGTGTCGCCGGGCCCGCAGGTCGGGCTCGACCCGGAGCGCCTGGTCCGCGGGCTGCACACCGTCGTCGGGGTGCACAACTACGCGCCGCGCCACCTGGCCGCCGCGGTCGCGTTCCTGGCCGCCGAGCACGACCGGGCCCCGTTCGCCGGGCTGGCCGCGGGGCCCTGGGCGCTCGCGGACCTCGACGCCGCCGTCGCCGCCGCGGGTCGCCCCGGGGCCGCGCCGCGCCAGGCCGTCCGGCCCTGACCGCGGGTCGCCCGCTCCCGACCCGCGGCTGCCCGCTCCCGACCCGGGGCCGCCCGCTCCCGGCCCGCGGCCGTCGGGTCCCGGGCCGCGGCCGTCCGGGCCCGGGCCGCGGCGGGTGCCGTCACTCGCGGGCGAAGCCGCCGCGCCCGGACCGCAGGTTGGTGATCGTCACCGTCGCGACGTCCGGGCGGTAGCGGTCCTCCGACCACTCCAGCGCCTCGCCGGCGCTGGTGCGGGTCAGGCGCCGCTCGCGCAGCAGCGGATGCCCGACGGCGACCTCGAGCAGCCGGGCGTCGAGCTCGTCGGCGGCGACGGCGTCGAAGGTGTGGCGGGCCGAGTGCAGGTCGACGCCGTGCGCGGTGAGCAGCGCGTAGATCGAGCCCGCGTTCAGGTCGGCCTCCAGCAGCGGGCGGCCCACCTTCTCGACGTAGGTCATCCGTTCCAGCATCGCGGGCCGGTCGTCGAGCAGGCGCAGCCGGACGAGCTGCACCGCGTAGTCCTCGGGCTCCAGCTGCAGCGCCGCCGCCACCGCGGGCGACGGGTGCCGCAGCGCGATCTCGTGCAGCCGCTGGCCCGGGACGTGCCCGGTCAGCTCGGCCCGCCGGGTGAACGACAGGAACGACTCGAACGGCTGCGCGGGCACCGCGTCCAGCACCACCGCCCGCCTGCCCTGCCCGCCGCCGATCAGGCCCTCGTCGCGCAGCGCGGCCAGCGCCTGGCGGACGGGGCCGCGCGAGGCGGCGAACTCCCGGCACAGCTCGGCCTCGGAGGGCAGCAGCTCGCCGACGCCCAGTGCGCCGCCGCGGATCCGGGCGCGCAGCTCGTCGGCCAGTGTCCGGTGCAACGGTGTTCCCACCACGATGACTCTACAAGCGGATGCCGCGTCAACTGGGCGTCCAGGCGTCTGGCCGGTGAACAGATACCAACTTGTCTCTACAAGTCGTTGCGCCGGCCCGGACAGCGGTGCGAGCGTCGGTGCCGTGACCCGGACGAGTGATGTCGTGATCGTCGGGGCCGGCATCGTCGGCCTCGCCCACGCGGTCGAGGCCCTGGACCGCGGGCTGTCGGTGACCGTGCTCGAACGCGACGAGCGCGCGGTCGGTGCGTCGGTGCGCAACTTCGGCCACGGCTGCCTGACCGCGCAGACCGGCGAGGCGCTCGGGTACGCCGCCCGCGCCCGCGGCACCTGGCTGCGGCTGGGGGCGGCGGCCGGGTTCGGCGTCGCCGAGTGCGGCACCGTCGTGATCGCCCGCTCCGCCGAGGAGCGCGCCGCGCTCGAGGAGCTGGCCGGCCTGCGCGGCGACGACGTCGTCCTGCTCGACCCCGCGCAGGTCACCGCCCGGGTGCCGGTCGAGGCCGCCGGGCTGCACGGCGGAGCGTTCCTGCCGCGGGACCTGCGGGTCGAGCAGCGCCGGGCCGCCGGTGCGATCGCGGCGTGGCTGCACGCACGGCCGGGCGCCGAGGTCCGGTTCGGCTGCCCGGTGCTCGGCGTCGACCCGGACGCCACCGGCGGCGGGATCGTCGTGCGCACCGGCCGGGGCGACGTCCGCGCCCACCGCGTGCTGGTCTGCGTCGGCCACGACGTCGACCGGCTGTTCCCCGCCCTGGCCGACGACGCCGGCCTGCGCCGCTGCACGCTGCGGATGCTGCAGCTGCGCCCGCACACCCCGCTCACCGTCGGGCCCGCGCTCCTCACCGGCACCTCGATGCTGCGCTACCCCGCGCTCGCCGCGACCACGGGCGCCGCCGCGCTGCGCGCACGCTGGCGGGCCGAGCGCCCGGAGCTGCTCGACGCCGTCGTCAACCACATGCTCACCCAGCTCCCCGGCGGCGACCTCGTCGTCGGTGACACCCACGCCTACGACCGCACCCCCGAGCCCTGGTCCGACGAGCGCCTCGACGACCTGCTGCTCGCCGAGACCCGGGCCCTGCTGGGCACCGGCGCCGACGTCGTCCGCCGCTGGCGGGGCGTCTACGCCGACGCCCCCGGCGAGTTCCTCGTCCGCCCCGCCGCTGCGGCCACCACCGCCGTCTCCGTCACCTCCGGGATCGGCATGACCACCGCCTTCGGCCTCGCCCCGGCCGTGTTCGACCGGCTCGACCGGCCCGACACGTCCGCCCGGCCCGACCCGTCCGCCCGGCCCGACCGACCCGCCTGATCCGACCGCCCCGCCGATCCCGCCGCACCCGCCCATCCCGGGAGACCCCCATGCGCCGCCCCCGCCTGCTCGCCGCCGCCGTGCTGGCCGCGAGCCTCGCCCTCACCGCCTGCGCCGGACCGCCCGGCGACACCGCCGCCGCGTCGCCCACCTGCCCCGGCGGGCAGATCCGGATGGGCGTGGAGCCCTTCGAGGATCCCGCCGTGCTCGTCCCCGCCGCCCGCGTGCTCGGCGACGCGCTGCAGCGCCGCCTGGGCTGCCCCGTCGAGGTCCAGGTCACCGAGGACTACTCCGCCGAGGTCCTCGCGATGCGCAACGACCGGCTCGAGCTCGGCATCTTCGGCCCGCTCGGCTACGTCTTCGCCAGCGAGCGCGCCGGCGCGGAGCCGGTCGCCTCCTTCGGGACCGCCGACGGCGCGCTGTCCACCTACACCGCCGCCATCTGGGTGCCCCGCGACTCCGACGTCACCACCGTCGCGCAGCTGCGCGGGCGCACCCTGGCCCTCGGCGCGGTCGGCTCCACCTCCGGCGACGCGCTGCCGCGCCAGGCGCTGCTCGACGCCGGGCTCGCGCCGGGCGAGGTCCGCGTCGACTACGCCGGCGGGCACCCCGAGGCGCTGCTCGCCCTGACCAACGGCACCGTCGACGCCGCCGAGATCAACACCCAGCAGCAGGCCGCGGCCACCGCGTCGGGGATCTTCGACCCGGCCCGGTTCCGCCCGCTCTGGACGTCCCCGCCGATCCCGAACGACCCGATCACCGTGCGCGGGAACCTCGACCCGGCGTTCAAGGCCGCCGTGGCCGACGCGCTGCTGCAGCTCGACGCGCAGGCCGTCGGCGAGATCGGCGCGCTGCTCGACGTCAGCCCGCCCGGCAGGCTCGTCCCGGTCACCCGCGACACCTACGCCCCGCTGTTCGACCTCGCCCGCACGCTCGGCCTGACCGAGAAGGACGCCGGGTGAGCGCCCTGCTGCGGGTGCGCGGCGCCCGCGTCCGCTACGGCGACCGCGAGGTCCTGCACGGCGTCGACGTCGACGTCGCCGCGGGGGAGCTGCTCGCCGTCCTCGGCGCCAACGGCTCCGGCAAGTCGACCCTGCTGCGCGCCGCGGCCGGCCTGACCCCCTGCGACGGCGACGTCCTGGTCGGCGACCGCCCGCGCGGGCGGCTCGACGTCGCCCTGGTCTTCCAGAGGATCCACCTCGTCGCCCGGCGCAGCGTCCTCGACAACGTCTGCGCCGGTGCGCTCGGCCGGCTCCCGCTGCGGTCCTCGCTGGTCCCGGCCCTGTTCCCGCGCGCGGTACGGGAGGAGGCGATGGGCTGCCTGGAGCGCGTCGGGCTCGCCGAGCGCGCCCACGACCGCGCCGGCTCGCTGTCCGGCGGCCAGCAGCAGCGGGTCGCCGTCGCGCGGGCGCTCTGCCAGCGGGCCCGGGTCCTGCTCGCCGACGAGCCGGTGTCCGCGCTCGACCCCGCCGCCGCCGAGCAGGTGCTCGGCCTGCTCGCCGAGCTCGCCCACACCGAGCGCCTCGCGGTGCTGGCCGTGCTGCACCAGCCCGAGCTGGCCGCCCGCCACGCCGACCGGGTGCTGGGGCTGCGGGCGGGCACCGTCGCCCTCGACGGGCCGCCCGGCACCGACGTCCGCGCCCTCTACCCCGACCGCGCCCCCGAGCCCCCGACCGCCGCCGCGCCCGCCGCGGCCCGCCTCCCGGAGAACGTCCCGTGACCACCACCGACGTCCGCCGCGTCGCCGTCCCGCCGCGGCACCGCGACCGCCGCACCCTCGCCCTGGCCGCCGTGGTCGTCACCGGGCTGCTCGTCGTGCACGTGATCGCCTGGCGCACCACCGAGATGTCCTTCGCGACGCTCGTCGGCGGCGCCGACGGCATGGCCGGGTTCCTGTCCGAGGCCGTCCCGCCCGACCTGTCGCCCGAGGTGCTCGGGCCGAGCCTGGAGGGCGCGCTCGTCACGCTCTGGATCGGTCTGCTCGGCACCACCCTGTCCGTCCCGTTCGCGCTGCTGGGGGCACTCGCCGCCGCCCGCGGCACCGCCCCCGGGCCGGTCACCTACCAGGTCGCCCGCGGGCTGCTGTCGTTCCTGCGGGCGGTCCCCGACGTCGTGTTCGCGCTCGTCTTCGTCACCGCGGTCGGGCTCGGCCCGTTCCCCGGCGTGCTGGCGCTGCTGCTGCACAACGTCGGCGTCATGGGCAAGCTGTGGGCCGAGACGATCGAGGACGCCGACCCCGGCCCGCCCACCGCCCTGCGCTCCGCAGGCGCCGGACGGCTGCAGGTCGCCACGCACGCGCTGCTGCCCTCGGTCACCCCGCAGCTGGTCGGGCTGCTGCTCTACCGCTTCGACGTCAACGTCCGCTCGTCGCTGGTGCTCGGCCTGGTCGGCGCCGGCGGCATCGGGTTCCTCATCAACCAGTCGATCCAGCTGTTCCGCTTCGACGAGATGGCGACGCACCTGCTCGTCGTGCTGGTGCTGATCGTCGCCGTCGACCGGCTGTCCGCGCTGGTCCGCCGCCACCTCGGGAGTGACGCATGATCCGCCTCGCCGCACTGGACGTCGCCGGGACCACCGTCGAGGAGGGGGGCGCGGTCTACCGGGTCCTCGCCGGCGTCGTCGCCGACGCCGGGCACCCCGCCCACGACACCGCGGTCCGCCGCTGGATGGGCGCCGACAAGCGCGAGGCGCTCGCCGCGCTCACCGGCACCGCCGACGCCGTGGCCGTCGAGGAGCTGCACGACGCCTTCGTCGCCCGGCTCGCCGCCGCCTACGCCGCCGCCCCGCCCCGCCCCCTGCCCGGGGTGCCCGCCGCGCTCGCGGCGCTGCGCGCGGCCGGGACCGCGGTCGTGCTCACCACCGGGTTCGACCGCCAGGTCGCCGACCCGCTGCTCGCCGCGCTGCCCGCGGAGTTCACCGCCGAGCTCGACGCCGTGGTGTGCGCCGAACAGGTCGGCGCCGGACGCCCGGACCCGGCGATGATCCACCGCGCCATGGCGCTGACCGGGGTCACCGACCCCTCCGAGGTGCTGGCCGCCGGCGACACCGTGCTCGACGTCGAGGCCGGGCGGCGCGCCCGTGCCGGGCGGGTCGTCGCCGTGCTGAGCGGCGCCCAGACCCGCGCCGAGCTCACGGCCGCGGGGCCGACCGACGTCGTCGACGGCGTCGCGGCGCTGCCCGCCCTGCTCGGCGTCGCCGGTCGCGCCGCCGGCTGAGCGGGTCAGAAGTCGTGGTCCGCCTCCGGCGGCCGTCCGGAGATCCGGCGCAGGTGCACCCGGCGGGTCAGCCGGATGACCGGGCGCACCATCAGCTCGACCGACCCGACCAGGAACAGCCAGGTGCCCGCGTAGGTGGTGGACTCGGAGAAGAACAGCACGCTGCCGACCACGAACCACAGGGCGACGAGGATGTCGTTGACGATGCTGAGCACCTCGTAGCGGCGCCGGACGACGAGCTCCTCGTGGCCGATGGTGAAGGTCAGCGGCGCGGTGGGTCCCATGCCGCTGCGGGTACCCGCCGTCGCGCCGATCCCACCCGCGTCCCGACCACGGAGGACGAACACGTGCACACGACCCCGCAACGCAGGCTCGGCACCGGCGACGCCGTCGTCCTCGGCGTCGGCTCGATGCTCGGCGCGGGGGTGTTCGCGGTGCTCGGGCCGGCCGCGGCCGTCGCGGGGACCGCGCTGCTCCCGGCGCTGCTCGTCGCCGCGGTGGTGGCGACGGCGAACGCGATGTCCTCGGCCTGGCTCGCGGCCCGCCACCCCGAGTCCGGCGGCGCCTACGTGTACGGCCGCCGCCGTCTGGGACCGGCCTGGGGCGCGCTGGCCGGGTGGGCGTTCGTCACCGGCAAGACGGCGTCGTGCGCGGCGATGGCACTCACGCTCGGCTCGTACGCCTGGCCCGGGCACGCCCGCGCGGTCGCCGCGGCCGCGGTCGTCGCCGTCGTGGCGGTGAACCTGCGGGGCATCACCCGCACCGCGGCGGCCACCCGGGTGCTCGTCGTGGCCGTGCTGGCCGTGCTGGCCGTCGTGGTCGTCGCCGCGTCCGCCCGCCCCGCGGTCACCGACCCGTTCGCCGGCTGGGGCGACGCCGGCCCGCTCGCGGTGCTGCAGGCCGCCGGGCTGCTGTTCTTCGCCTTCGCCGGCTACGCCCGCATCGCCACGCTCGGCGAGGAGATCCGCGACCCGGCCCGCACGATCCCGCGCGCGGTCCCGGTCGCGCTCGCCCTGGTGCTCGCCGTCTACGCCGTCGTCGCCGTCGTCGCGCTGCGGGCGGCCGGGCCGGACGCGCTGGCGGCCTCCGCCGCGCCGCTCGCGACCGCCGCCGGCGACGGCACGACCGTGCTCGTGCGGGCCGGGGGTGCCCTCGCGTCGGCGGGGGTGCTGCTCGCGCTCGTCGCCGGGGTCGGGCGCACCGTGCTCGCCATGGCGCGCGACCGGGAGCTGCCCGGCGCGCTGGCCGCCGTCCACCCCCGGTTCGCGGTGCCGCACCGGGCCGAGCTCGCGGTGGGCGCGGTCGTCCTTCTGCTCGTGCTCACCGCGGCCCCGGTGACCGCGATCGGGCTGTCCGGGTTCGCGGTGCTGCTCTACTACGCCGTCGCGAACGCCGCGGCGCTCACCCTGCACCGCGCCCGGCCGTGGCGCCGCGCGCTGTCGGCGCTGGGTCTGCTGGGCTGCGTGGGGCTCGCGGCGCTGCTGCCGCCGGTGGCGGTGCTGTCCGGTACGGCGGTCCTGCTGGTCGCGATGGCGGCGCGCGCCGTGCTGCGGGGCCGGCGCGGCCGCGCGGCGCCCGGCGGGGGCTGACCCGCCGGCGGGCGCCGGGGCTCAGCAGCGGCGCTCGTCGTCGATCCCGGCGCGCAGCACGGCCAGGATCCGGCCCAGCTCCGCCCGGTCGGCGTCCGACAGCCGCCCGAACAGCGCCTCGGCGCCGTCCGCCCGCGCCGCCCGCACGTCGCGCGCGGTGGCCGCGCCCGCGTCGGTGACCCGGACCAGCACCGCCCGCCGGTCGGCCGGGTCTGTCCCGCGCTCCACCAGCCCCAGCCCGGCCAGGGCGTCGACGACCTCGGTCGCCGAGCGCGGGGTGATCCGCAGGTGGGCGGCCAGGGCGCCGGGGCGCATCTCGCCATGGCGCACCAGCGTCCCCAGCGCCCGCGCCTGCGACGGCGTCAGCCCCCACCCGGCCAGCCGCCCGGCCGAGGCGTGGCGCAGCGAGCGCGCCACCGCCCAGAACGCGTCGACGAGGTCGGTCCTCGGTTCCCGGTCCGGCACGGGAACAGACTAGCGCCTGACGCTGTTGCTGCCTCATAGTGAGGCAACCACAGTAATTCGACCCGGAGGCGCCCCTTGGAGACCCGACCCCCGAACCGGCCCGGACGGCCGGACCCCCGCACCGCCACCCCCGAGGAACGCGCGCAGGCCCGCGACGTCTCGCTGCGCCGCATCGGCCGGCTGTTCGCCCCGCACCGCGGCCCGCTCGCCGTCGTCGTCGTGACGATCGTGGCGTCCTCGGTCGTGGGGATGGCCTCGCCGTTCCTGCTGCGCGAGGTCATCGACGTCGCCCTGCCGCAGCGCGAGGTCGTGCTGCTCGCCTGGCTCGCCGCCGGCATGGTCGCCGTCGCCGCGGTCACCGCCGCGCTCGGCGTCGTCCAGACCTGGATCTCCACCCGCATCGGCCAGGAGGTCATGCACGGGCTGCGCACCGGCGTCTTCGCCCACCTGCAGCGGCAGAGCCTGGCCTTCTTCACACGCACCCGCACCGGTGAGGTGCAGTCGCGCATCTCAGGCGACATCGGCGGCATGCAGTCGGTGGTCACGACCACGGCCACCTCGGTCGCGTCGAACCTGACCACCACCGTCGCCACCCTGGTCGCGATGCTGGCGCTGTCCTGGCAGCTGACGCTGGTCTCGGTGGTCGTGCTGCCGCCCGCGGTCCTGCTGACCCGCCGGGTCGCCCGCACCCGCCGCGCGATCACCGCGGCGCAGCAGCGGGAGCTCGCCGACCTCAACGTCACGGTCGAGGAGAGCCTGTCGGTCGACGGCGTCGCGCTGTCCAAGACGCTCGGCAGCGGCCCGGAGCTCACCCGCCGCTTCACCGACTCGTCGTCGCGGCTGATCGGGCTGGAGCTGCGCAGCCAGCTCGCCGGGCGCTGGACGATGGCCGTGACCCAGGTCGTGTTCGCCGCCGTCCCCGCGGTCATCTACCTCTCCGCCGGGCTGCCCTTCGCCGCCGGCACGATGAGCATCGGCACCCTGGTCGCGTTCACCGCCCTGCAGTCCGGCCTGTTCCGGCCGGTCATGGGGCTGCTCTCGGTCGGGGTGCAGATCGTGGCCTCGCTCGCGCTGTTCGCCCGCATCTTCGAGTACCTCGACCTGACCGTCGACGTCGCCGAGCCCGAGCACCCGGTCGCGGTCGACCACGACCGCGTCCGCGGCCACGTGGAGTTCACCGGTGTCACCTACGCCTACCCGGGCGCCGACACCGCCGCCGTCGCGGGGATCGACCTCGACGTGCCCGCCGGGACCACGCTGGCCCTGGTCGGCGAGACCGGGTCGGGCAAGACGACGCTGGCCGGCCTGGTCGCCCGGCTGCACGACCCCACGTCGGGCCGGGTCACGATCGACGGCGTCGACCTGCGCGACGTCGCCGCGGCCGACCTGACCCGGATCGTCGGCGTCGTCGGGCAGGACACCTACCTGCTGCACACCACCGTGCGGGAGAACCTGCGCCACGCCCGGCCCGGCGCCACCGACGCCGAGATCGAGTCCGCCGCGCGCGCCGCGCAGATCCACGACGCGATCGTCGCGCTGCCCGAGGGCTACGACACCGTCGTCGGCTCGCGCGGGCACCGCTTCTCCGGCGGGGAGAAGCAGCGCATCGCGATCGCCCGCACGCTGCTGCGCGACCCGAAGGTGCTGGTCCTCGACGAGGCCACCAGCGCGCTGGACACCCGCACCGAGCGCGCCGTACAGGCCGCGTTCGACGCGCTGTCGGCCGGCCGCACGACGATCACGATCGCGCACCGGCTGTCCACCGTGCGCGACGCCGACCGGATCGCCGTGGTCGACCACGGCCGGATCGTCGAGTCCGGCACCCACGACGAGCTGGTCGCCGGCGCCGGGCGCTACGCCGCACTGGCCGCGGCGTGAGTGCCGCGGCTCAGCCGGCCCCGGGCGCGGTGACGACCTCCACCAGGCGCGGGCCGTCGGCGGCGAACGCCTCCTTCAGCGCGGCCGCGGCACCCGCGGCGTCGCGCACCGACACCGCAGGGACGCCGTAGCCCTCGGAGATCTTCACGAAGTCGAGCCCGGGCACGTCCAGGCCGGGGGTCTCCCCGGTGCCCAGCAGGTCGGCGAAGCCGCGCAGCGCGCCGTAGGTGCCGTTCTTGAGGATCACGAACACCACCGGCACCCGGTACTGCGCCGCCGTCCACAGCGCGGTGATGCCGTAGTTGGCCGAGCCGTCGCCGACCAGGGCGACGACCCGGCGGGCCCCGTCGAACCCCCAGCCGTGGGCGAGCTGGGCGCCGACGGCGGCGGGCAGGCCGAACCCGAGCCCGCCCGAGGCGGGGAACAGGTAGCTGCCCGGCTCGGTGAAGTCGGCCTGGGCGATGACGTCGTCGATGGTCGAGGTGGACTCGCAGACGTGGACCGTCCCGGCCGGCGCCGCGTCGCGCACCAGCGCGGCGAGCTGCTGCGGCGGGACGTGGTCCTGCGCGCCGTGGGGGACCGGCGGGGGTGGCAGCGGGGGCAGCGGCGGGCGGCCCGCGTCGGGGACCCGCTGCGCGAGTGCGGCGAGGGTGGCGCCGACCGGGCCGACCCAGGCGTCGCCCATCGGCGCGCGTGCGGCCTCGGCCGGGTCGGCGGTCAGGTGCAGCAGCCGCGTCCCGTCCGGCAGCAGGTCGCCGGGGATCCACTGGTGGTAGCGGAACACCGGGGCACCCGCGACGAGCACGACGTCGTGCCCGGCGAGGTGCTGCGACACCCCGCGCACCGACGGCGGCAGGATCCCCCGGAACGCCGGGTGCCGGGTCGGGAACGGGCAGCGCGACGCCGACGGCGCGATCCACACCGGGCAGGCCAGGGACTCGGCGAGCGCGACGGCGTGGGCGTTCGCGCGGTCGGCGTCGACCTGCGGGCCCAGCACCAGGACCGGGTCCGCGGCCCCGGAGAGGGCCCCGGCCAGCTCGGTCAGCGCGTCCTCGTCCGGGGCGGCGGCGGTGCGGGTGCGCCGCGACGGCAGGTACGCGGCGTCCGCGCCGGCCTGCGCGGCCCAGTCGTCGTAGGGGACGGAGAGGTAGACCGGTCCGCGCGGCTCCAGCAGCGCGGTGTGCACCGCCTGGGACAGCGCGCGCGGCACGTCCTGCGGGCTCGCGGGCTCGGCGGAGTGCTTGACCAGCGGACGCGGCAGCGCGGCGGCGTCCACGTTGGTCAGCATGACCTCCTGGCCGATCGTGGAGCGGACCTGCTGGCCCGCGGTGAGCACGAGCGGGGAGTGCGAGTAGACCGCGTTGGTGAGCGCCCCCATGGCGTTGCCCGACCCGGACGCCGCGTGCAGGTTGACCAGCGCGGGACCGCCGCCGGCCTGGGCGTAGCCGTCGGCCATGCCCAGCACGGCGCCCTCGTGCAGGCCGAGGACGTAGCGCACGCCCTGCGGCATCGCGGCCAGGAACGGCAGCTCGTTGGAGCCGGGGTTGCCGAACACGGTGTCGATGCCGTGGGCGGTCAGGACCTGCCAGCCGGCCTCGCCGACGGTCGCCATGGTGCCTCCAGGGGTCGGGAGGCCCACGGTAGACGGGCTCAGCGCCGGGCGAGCGCCCGTCCGGCGCGGCGGGAGCGGGCGAGCCCGCGACGGACCAGCGGCCGCACCGCGACCGCGGCGGCCGCGAGGGCCACGGTGACCGCCGGCGACCCGAGCGACACCGAGACGACCGTGGCGGCGGCGAGCAGGAGCATCAGCAGCCCGGCCAGCACGACGGTGCGCGCCTCGGTCCGCTGCGGCTCCGGAGCGGCTCGGAACACGGTGACCACCTCCCGATCGGCGCGTGGATCACGCGCCCCGAACACCGAAGTTCGGTCCGGCTAACTCTACGCCTCGGCGCGCCTGTGCGGAAGCGCCGGGATGCCCGGGTGCCCGTGATCACCTATCGTGGTCCGGCGCCCCGTCGACGTGCGGCGCGGACGGGGGTGGCGCGTGACCGCACCGGTGGAGGAGGCCGTCCGGCACGTGCTGACCGTGCCGGTGAGCGACGAGCAGCTCGCCGAGGACGTCGCGGTGTTCCTGGCCGAGGGTCTCGTCGCCGGTGAGCGGGTCGCCTACTTCGACGACGACACCGCCGACCTCGTGCTCTCCCGCCTCGCCGACGACGGCGTCGACGTCACCGGGCCGCTGCGCAGCGGGCAGTTCCAGCTCGTCCCGCAGGAGTTCACCCGGGCCGCGCTGCACGCCCCGATCGACGAGCTCGCCGGGCTGATGGAGCAGAACGTCGGCGACGCGCTCGGCGCCGGCTGGTCCGGGCTGCGCTTCAGCGGCCAGATGGACCACGGCCTGCGCCGCCCCGGCGGGGTCGTGCTCGACGAGTACGACCGCCTGCTCGACGAGGCGGTCCGCGCGCACCCGCTGCGGGCGCTGTGCGTCTACGACCACCTGCGCTACCCCGACGACCTGATCGCCACGATGCGCGCCCTGCATCCGGCCGAGCCGCCCGCCGCCCCGCTGCACGACGACAGCCTGCTGCGCATCACCACGACCGGCCCGGCCCGCGTCCGGCTGGCCGGGGAGATCGACCACGCCAACCGGCCGCAGGTCCGCCGGGTGCTGGCACGGCTGATCGACAAGGTGGTGCGCGGCGAGGTCGGCGAGGGCACGCTGACCGCGGACCTGTCGGCGCTGCGCTTCGTCGACGTGGCCGGCGCCGTCAGCCTCGTGCACGCCGCGGACGAGCTCCCGGTCAGCGTCCTGCTGCGGCTGGAGAACCTGCGCCCGGGCGTCGCGCGGCTGCTGGAGCGCTGCGGCGCGGGCTTCGCCCCGCAGCTGGAGCTCGTGGTCCGTGAGCGGCACCCGCTGTGCACCGCGGACGCCCTCGGCCTCGCCGCCGGAGGGCAGGGGGCGTGAGCGGTCTCGTCCACGCGCTGTGCCGCGCCCGCGACGACGAGGACCTCGCCGGCCGGCTGTCGGCCGCCGTGCTCGACGCCCTGGCCGCAGGCGGCACGGTCGCGACCCTGCTCCGGCCGGTCACCGAGGTCGCGCTGCGCGGCCGGGTCGCCGGTGCGCTCGGCGCCGACGCCGTCGCGGGGCTGCTGCGGCTGCGCCGCGACAGCGGCCCGGACGGCCCGTCGGGCCAGACCGTCGCCGGGCTGCTCGCCCGTGACGTGCGGGAGCGGGTACGGCGCGGGGACGGGCCGGTGACCGTCGTCGTCGAGTACTCCGCCGACCTCGACGACCCCCGCGGCGCCTACTGGGGCGAGGTCGAGGCCGCCGTGGCGCTCGCACTGGCCGACCTGCCGGTGCACCTGCACTGCTTCTTCCCCGACCGCCTGCCCGCCCCGGTCGCCGAGGTCGTGCGACGGGCCCACCCCTGGGTGCGCGACGCCGACGGGTCGCTGTCTCCCGGCGAGCCCGCCGACCCGCGCCGGCTGCTCGACGACGTGCCCGCCGCCGTGCCCGCGGAGCTCGGTGCCCCGGCCGTCGCGTTCCGGTTCGACGCCGCCCGGCTGCGCGAGGTCCGCCGCGCGGTCGGCGAGGCCCTGCGCGGCCAGGGATTCCCCGGCTCCCGCGCCGAGGACGTCACCGTCGCGGTCAACGAGGTCGCCACGAACGCGGTGCACCACGGCAGCCGCACCGCCGAGCTGATGCTGTGGACCCCCGAGCACGACGTGGTGTGCGAGATCCACGACGGCGGCCGCCTCGCCGACCCGCTGCCCGGGCTCGCCACCCCCGACCCGGGCCGCGCGCACGGGCGCGGCATGTGGATCGCCCGCCAGCTGTGCGACCTGCTCCACGTGTGGCGCGACGACACCGGGACCCATGTGCGGATCCGCGCCGCCGCCTGAGCGCGGGTCCGGGGACGGGCCGCAGGTCAGGCCGTGTCGAGGGCGTGGAAGGACTCCACGAGCCTGCCGCTGGGGAACCCGGCCCGCTTCGCGAGCGACCCGGCCCACTTCCCGATCATGTCCTCGAGCTCGGTCATGTGCGCGGTCTGGCTCTCGTGGGCCCGCAGCGCCTTGATCTTCACGTCGATCGTGTCCGTCACGTCGACGTGGCGGGCGCCGTCCGGGTCGTCGGCGGGAGCGGGGCCGGTCACCCACACCTCGGCGACGCTGTGCGCCTCGTGGCCCGCCTCGGCGAGCTCGGGGAAGGCGAACGGGTTGCGCGCGTCGGGGTAGACCGCGCACAGCGCGGCCTCGCCGGTGGCGGTGTGGTCGGGGTGGCTGCCGTACATGCTGCGCAGGTCGCGCACCGGGGGCGGCACGACGACCCGGTCCGGCCGCACCTGCCGGATGACCCGGGCCAGGTCGCGGCGCAGCTCCAGGGTCACGGTCAGCCGCCCGTCGGGGTAGCCGAGGAAGACCAGGTCGGTCACCCCGGCGACGGCCGCGGCGGCGGTCTGCTCGCTGCGCCGGATGCCCGCGATCTCGCTGCGGGGCACCGCGGGGTCGAACCCGCCGGCGTCGCCGTCGGTGACCAGGCAGTAGGTCACCGCGACCCCGGCCGCGGTCCACACCGCGACGGTGCCGCTGCAAGAGAAGTCGATGTCGTCGGGGTGGGCGGCGATCACCAGCACGCGCCCCACCGCGGTGTGCGCGCGGTCGTCGGCCGCCGTCCGCTCGTCCTCGGTCGCAGTCACCCGGCCATCCTGGGTCATCCGTGCGCGGACAGCACGGCCAGGACCCCCACCGCGGACCCGGCCGTCCACACCAGCGCCCGCACGAGGTTCACCCGCAGCAGCCGGCGCAGGTCGCCGGGCCGCGCCGCCGGGTCCAGCCGCGCGTGCAGCGACACCGCGGGCAGGGTCACCGCCACCCCCGCCGCGGCGAGCACGGCCGCCGCCCAGGACAGCGGCTCGCCCGGCGCGAGGAGCAGCAGCGCCGCCGTCGCGAGACCCTGCGCGACCCACGGCGGCCCGACGACCAGCGTGACCGCGCGGGAGTGCGCCGCGTGGTACCGGGGCCACGCCGGTGCCGGGACCAGCGCGAACGCCGGGTACACCACCGCCTGCACGGTCCAGGCCACCCCGGCCAGCAGCAGGGTCGCGACGGCCTGGACCACGGCGGCGATCAGCACCCCGCGATTCTCACCGGACTCCGGCGCGTCCGCGTGCCAGGCTGCGGGGGTGATCACCACCCCGGTCCGGCCCGACCTGCTGCACGGCGCGCTCGACACCGTCCCCGGCCGCGCCGGGCTCCTCCCGCAGCGACTGCCCGGTGCCGCCCGCGCCCGCAACACCGACCCGCAGCTGGCCGGCGCGCAGAGCCAGCCCTCCGGCGTGCGCGTGGTGTTCCGCACCGCGGCGCGCACCGTGGAGCTGGCGACCCTGCGCACCCGGATCGGCCTGGTCGGTGCCCCGCTGCGGCCCGACGGCTCCTACGACCTGCACATCGACGGCCGCCCGGTCGCCCGCGCGGTCACCACCGGCGGGACGGTGCTGATGACCGACCCGGCGACGGGGGAGTCCACCACCACCGACGGCGGCCCCGGCACCGTCGCGTTCACCCTGCCCGGGCACGACGTGCTGGTCGAGATCTGGCTGCCGCACAACGAGATCACCGAGGTGATCGCGCTGCGCACCGACGCACCCGTCGTCGCCGTCGCGCCGGGCGGGCGACCGGTCTGGCTGTGCCACGGCAGCTCGATCAGCCAGGGCAGCAACGCCGCCGGGCCGAGCGCCACCTGGCCCGCGCTCGCCGCCCGCGCCGCCGGGGTCGACCTGGTCAACATGGGGTTCTCCGGCAGCGCCCTGCTCGACCCGTTCGTCGCCCGCGCGATCCGGGACGTCCCCGCCGACGCGATCGCCCTCGAGCTCGGCATCAACGTCGTGAACGCCGACCTGATGCGCCGCCGCGCGTTCGGGCCCGCCGTGCACGGGTTCCTCGACACCATCCGCGACGCCCGGCCCGACGTCCCGCTGCTGGTCGTGTCCCCGGTGCTCTGCCCGATCCACGAGCACACCCCGGGCCCCGGCGCGCCCGAGGTCGTCGACGGCGTGCTGCGCTTCCGGGCGACCGGGGACCCCGCGCAGGTGGCGGCCGGGACGCTCACGCTGTCGGTGGTGCGCGAGGAGCTCGCCGCCGTCGTCGCGGCCCGCTCCGACGACCCGGCGCTGGCCCTGCTCGACGGCCGCGAGCTCTACGGCGAGGCCGACCACGCCGAGCTGCCCCTGCCGGACCGGCTGCACCCGTGCCCGTCCGCCCACGAGCGCATGGGCGAGCGGTTCGCCCGCCTCGCCTTCGGCCCGGGCGGGCCGTTCGACGGCCTGGCGGTCGGCGGCTGAGGCGGCGGGGCCGGGCCGCCCGGAAGGAACCGGTTCAGCCGCCGACCTGGTCGATCCGATCGCGCATCCGCTCCTCGAGCTCCTGCTGGCACTGGGCGGCTGCGGCCTGGTCGGCGCCCGCCTGCTGCACGCAGCTCACGAACTGGCCTCCGCCGATCTCGTCGTACAGGTTGGCGAAGAGGACGCCGACGGCGACGGCCATGAGCACCCCGACCACACCGAGGAGGAGACCGGTGATCGCCATCCCGCGGTTGGTCGCCAGCCCCTTGGACGCGCGGCTGATCCCGATGATCCCCAGCGCGATCGCGAACAGGCCGAACAGGGCTCCTACGAAGACCAAGCCGGTCAGGAACGCCAGGATCCCCAGCACGAGGGCCGCGATCCCGATGCCGTTGCGCGGCTGCGCCGCCGCCCCGCCCCCCGACCAGCCCTGGCCCCCGCCCGCGGGGGGACGGTCCGGGTAGCCGGCCTGCCCGTAGGGCTGCTGGGCGCCGTAGGGCTGCTGTCCGTACTGCTGCTGACCCTGCTGTCCGTACTGCTGCTGCGGGGGGTACTGCTGCTCGCCGTACTGCGGCTGCTGCCCGTACGGCTGCCCGCCGTACTGCTGCCCCGGCTCCCCGGCGGGCTCCTGCCGGGTGGGCCGGTCCTGCCACCCCTGCTGCCGGTCGGGGTCGTGCGGGTCGCCGGGCTGTCCCGGGTAGGGCGGTGGGCTGCTCACGCTGGTCCTCTCCTCGCCGACCCCGGTGAGGGTCTCGGTCTCACGGTCGATGATCCCCACGTGCCCCGGCCCGGTCCAGGCAAAACACCCACGGGGCGGCACGGTCGCCCCGGTCGTGATGGGATGCGCCCCGTGAGCGGCATCGACGAGATCGAGGAGTGGACCCGGGCCCAGCGCCGGGTGATCGACCTGGTGCGGGACCTGCCGCCCGAGCGGTCGCAGCTGCGCGTCCCCTCGTGCCCGGACTGGACGGTGCGCGACCTGTTCTCGCACATGGTCGGCCTGGGGGCCGACGTCGTGCGCGGCGACGAGCCCGACGACCACAACGAGGAGTGGACCGAGCGCCAGGTCGAGGCCCGCCGCGACCACGACGTGGCCGCCCTGGTCGCGGAGTGGGAGTCGCTGACCGGCCCGCTGCGCGACTGGATGGCCGCGCACAACACCCGCCCGCTGGGCGACGTGATCATCCACGAGCAGGACCTGCGCGGGGCGCTCGGTGCGCCCGGCGGGCAGCACACCCCCGGGCTCTACGCGATCATGGACCGATTCCTCGGGCGCTTCGCCGCCGCCCTGGACGGTCTCCCGCCGATCGCGCTGCTCGGCGACGGGCGCCGCTGGGTCTCCGGCGACGCCGACGAGGCCGGTGCGGCCGTCGTCGTGCGGGCCCCGGACTTCGAGCTGGCCCGCGCGCTGGTCACCCGCCGGTCCGCGGCCCAGCTGCGGTCCTGGACCGAACGCGGTGACGTCGAGCCCTACCTGCCGGCGTTCGCACTGCTCGGGTCCCTGCCGGAGCGGGACCTGACCGAGTCCTGACCCGCCCGCGGGCGGGCCCGGCCGCGCCCGTCACCGAATTGTCAGCACCGTAGACGTGACACGGTCCTGACATCGGTCCAGACTGGCGGCGTGAGCGTGCACCCCACCCACCCCGTCCCCGCCCTCGACGACGCCCTGACCCGGCGCGCCGTCGAGCGCGTGCGCCGCTGGACCGAGCGCACCGGCACCACCCCCGGCCACGGCGGGCCCGCCGGCCGCGGCACCGACCCCACCGAGCGGCTGGCCGCGCTGATGCACGACCCCGCCGGGGTCGACTTCACGCTGCGCTTCGTCGACCGGGTCGCCCGCCCCGCCGACGACCGCGTCGCCGCCCGCGAGCTGGCCCGGCTGGCCGGGGCCGGGGCGGAGCTGCCCGGGTTCGTCTCCGGCGCCGACCGGCTGCTGCTGCGTGCCGGCGGCCGGCTGGCGACGGTGCTCCCGCACGTCGTCGTGCCGGCCGCCCGGTCGCGGCTGCGCAGCCTGGTCGGGCACCTGGTCGTCGACGCCTCCGGGCGGTCGCTGGACCGCCGCCTGGAGCGGGCCCGGCGCGAGGGGCACCGGCTCAACCTGAACCTGCTCGGCGAGGCCGTCCTCGGCGACGAGGAGGCCGACCGCCGCCTGGAGCGCACGATCGCGCTGCTGCGCCGCCCCGGCGTCGACCACGTGTCGGTCAAGGCGTCCTCGGTGGCCGCGCAGCTCGTGCCCTGGGACCTCGAGGGCAGCCGCGACCGGCTCGTCACCCGCCTGCTCGGGCTCTACCGGGCCGCGCGCGAGCACGGCGTGTTCGTGAACCTCGACATGGAGGAGTACAAGGACCTCCACCTCACCGTCGCGCTGTTCACCACGCTGCTGTCCCGGCCGGAGTTCCACGACCTGCCCGCCGGGATCGTGCTGCAGGCCTACCTGCCGGACTCCGTCGCGGCCCTCGACGAGCTCGGGGAGTTCGCCGCCCGGCGCGCGGCCGGCGGCGGCGCGCCCGTCAAGGTCCGCCTGGTCAAGGGCGCCAACCTCGCCATGGAACGGGTCGACGCCGAGCTGCACGACTGGCCGCGGGCGCCGTACGCGACCAAGGCCGAGGTCGACGCCAACTACGTCCGCCTGCTCGACCGCGGGATCGGCGGCCCGCACGCCGCCGGGATGCGCCTCGGCGTCGCCTCGCACCACCTGCACCACGTCGCGCTCGCCCTGGAGCTGGCCGCGTCGCGCGGGGCCCGCGCCCAGCTGGACCTGGAGATGCTGCAGGGCATGGCGCCCGCGTTCGCCGACGCCGTCGCCGCCGACCTGCCCGCCGCCGGGCCCGGCTCGCAGCTCGTGCTCTACACCCCCGTCGTGCACCGCGGCGACTTCGACACCGCGGTGTCCTACCTGGTCCGGCGGCTGGAGGAGAACGCCTCACCGGAGGGCTACCTCTACACGCTGTTCGCCCCGGACTCCGGTGGGCCGGACAGCTATCTCGACCGGTTCCTCGCCTCGGTGCGCGACCGCGACCTCGTCGCCGACGGCCCGCGCCGCACCCAGGACCGGCGCGCCGAGGCCCCCGTCCTCGCCGACGGCCCGCTGCCCGCCGGCGAGCTCCCCGCGGGGTTCGTCAACGAGCCCGACACCGACCCGTCGTTGCCCGCGAACCGCGAGTGGGCCCGCCGCGCCGCCACGGCGACCGCGCCGCGGCCCGCGCTCGCGGTCGTCACCGACCCGGCGGAGGTCGACGCCGCCGTGCGCCGGGCCCGCGGGTCGGGCTGGCGCGACGTGCCCGCCGCCGAGCGGGCCGCGCTGCTGCGCCGCGCCGCCCGCGCCCTGGCCGCCGCCCGCGGCACCCTGCTCGCGGTGATGCTCGACGAGGCGGGCAAGACCGTCGCCGAGGCCGACCCCGAGATCTCCGAGGCCGTCGACTTCGCCGCCTACTACGCCGAGCGGGCCGCCGAGCTCGACGGCGCGCCGTTCGTCGCCGACCGGGTCGTCGCGGTGACCCCGCCGTGGAACTTCCCGGTCGCCATCCCGCTCGGGGGGTGCCTCGCCGCGCTCGCCGCGGGCGCCCCGGTGCTGCTCAAGCCCGCCCCGCAGGTGCGGGCGTGCGCCGAGGCCGGGGTCGCGGCGCTGCACCGCGCCGGCATCCCGCGCGACGCCCTGCAGCTGCTGCCCACCGACGAGTCCGACGCCGGCCGGCGCCTCGTCACCCACCCCGAGGTGGACCGCGTGGTCCTGACCGGGTCGTCGGAGACGGCGGCGCTGTTCCGGTCCTGGCGGCCCGACCTGTCGCTGGTCGCGGAGACCAGCGGCAAGAACGCGCTCGTGATCACCCCCGCCGCGGACCCCGACCTCGCCGTCGCCGATCTGGTGCGTTCGGCGTTTGGGCACGCCGGTCAGAAGTGCTCCGCGGCGTCGCTGGCGATCCTCGTCGGCCCCGCCGCCACCGGCTCGGCGTTCGGCCGGCGGCTGCGCCGCAAGCTCGCCGACGCCGTCACCACCCTGCGCGTGGGCCCCGGCACCGACCTCGCGACGACGATGGGCCCGCTCATCGAGGCGCCCTCGGCGAAGCTGCACCGCGCGCTGACCACCCTGGAGCCGGGGGAGCGGTGGCTGGTGCGCCCGCGCCGGGTCTCGGAGACCGTCTGGACCCCCGGCGTGCGGGCCTGGGTGTCACCGGGCAGCTGGTTCCACCGCACCGAGTGCTTCGGGCCCGTGCTGGGGCTGATGGCCGCCCGCGACCTCGACGAGGCGATCGCCTGGCAGAACGACACCGGGTTCGGCCTCACCGGCGGCCTGCACTCCCTCGACGAGGACGAGATCACCCACTGGCTCGACCGCGTCGAGGTCGGCAACGCCTACGTCAACCGGCACATCACCGGCGCGATCGTGCAGCGCCAGTCCTTCGGCGGGTGGAACGGCTCGGTGCTCGGCCCCGGCGCCAAGCCCGGCGGCCCGAACTACGTCGCCCAGTTCGGGACCTGGACCGACCCCGCGACGGCCCCGGAGCCCGGACCGACCTCCGGCCCGGCGGCGGATCGGGTGCTGGCCGCGGCCGGCCCCGACCCGGCCTGTGCCGACCGGCTCGCCCGCGCCGCCGCGTCCGACGCGGCCGCCTGGCGCACCGAGTTCGCCCCCGAGCACGACCCGACCGGGCTGGCCGCGGAGTCGAACGTGTTCCGCTACCGGCCGCTGCCCACGCTGACCGTCTGGTGCGGGCGGGGGACCGCCCGCGCCGACGTGCTGCGGCTGCTGCTCGCCGCCGCCACGACCGGCACGGTGCTGCGGCTGCACGGCCCGGGCGTGCCCGCCGGCGCCCTGCCCGGCGGGGTGCACGGCGGCGACGGGCTCGCCCCGTCGACCGGCGAGCGGATCCGCGCACTCGGCGCGGTGCCCGACGCGCTGCGCGCGGACGTCGCCGCGGCCGGGGCGTCCCTGGTGGACGGACCGGTGCTGCTCGACGGCCGCCGCGAGCTGCTGAGCGTGCTGCGCGAGCAGGCGATCAGCCGGACCCGGCACCGCTTCGGGCACCTCGAGCGACGCTGACACCGGGGCCGTCCGGCGTTGGCGGGCGGAACGGTCACGCGGTTACGGTGCGTCCATGGTGGTGCGTGCGCGCGATGTCATGACCGAACGCGTCGTCACCGTCTGGGCGGACGCACCGCTCGCCCGGGCGCAGGAACGGATGGCCGAGTCCCGGTTCTCCGCCCTGCCGGTGGTCGACCGGCGGTTCTCTCTGGTCGGGGTGATCTCGCTGGTCGACGTGCTGCGCCACCGCGACGACCCGCACGCCGTCGTCGGCGACGCCATGACCGAGCAGGTCGTGTCGGTGCTGCCGACGACCAACGTGTCCATCGTCGCGCACCGGATGCGGGTCTACGGCGAGCTGCGCCTGGTCCCCGTCGTGGACCGCGGCGTGCTGGTCGGGGTCATCACCCGCAGCGACCTGCTGCGGCCCCGCCACTCCGGCGGGCGGCTGCGACGGACCGCCCGCCGGATCGGCGGTGTCGTCCCGGTGATGCCGCTGCCGGAGGCGATGGCCCCGCGCGGGGCCGGCCGGGTCGGCGGGCGCCCGGTCGCGTCGCTGCGCGTCTCCGACGTCATGACCGACGGCGGGCTCGTCGCGATCCCGCCGGAGCTGGCCCTCGACGAGACCGCCGAGGTCCTGCTCTCCTACCGGTTCACCGCCGTCCCCGTCGTCGACGACGACGATCACCTGCTCGGCATCGTCTCCGAGGCCGACCTCATGCACGGCTCGGTCGACGGCGGGCGGCGGCTGCGCGCCCGCACCGTGTCCGAGGTGATGACCCGCGACGTCCAGGTCGTCCAGCCCGGGGACCCGCTCACCGCCGCGGAGGACCTGCTGTCCCGGCGCGGTTTCCGGGTCGTGCCCGTGGTGGACGACGAGGACGTGCTCGTCGGGATGCTCAGCCGCAGCGACCTGCTCTGAGGCTCAGCCCGCCGGCGTCGCCAGGGGCGGCGTGACCGGCGGGACGACCGGCGCGGCGGGCACGGCAGGCGCGGCGGGCACGGCGGGCGTGGCGGGGGCGCGGACCTTCTCGCACGCCGCGGCCGCCTGCCCGACCTTCGCCGAGAAGCCGGTGGGGTCGGACAGGGCGTCGCCGGGCAGCGTCGCGAAGTTCAGGTACTGCTGCAGGCAGGCGTACTGCGCGGCCTGGTCGGCCGGGGACAGCGGCGGCTCGGCCGGGGGCAGCGGCTGCGCCGAGGCGCTGCCGGCGGTCACCGCGGCCAGGGCGACGGCGGCGGTCAGGGTGGCGGCCGCGGTGGCGGCGGCACGCAGGGCGGTCCTCACGATGTGCTCGCTTCCTGCGCCGGCGCACCGGCGCGGTCGGGTTCCTACCGCCGTCCGCGCGGCGCCCGGCCGGTCCGGCGCGCCCGCGGTGCGACGATCCTGCGGCCCGGACCGCCCCGGCGCCCGCGGTCCGACCCGGAGGTGTGACCCCCGGTCGGTGGCCGCCCCGCGGATGCGCACCGCGCGTCACCGGTCCAGCCTGGACCGGTGACGGACGGACGGCGGGTCGCGGTGGTGGTCGGGTCGGGCGCGGGCATCGGGCGGGAGATCGCGCTGCGGCTCGCCGCGCGCGGCGACGCCGTGGTCCTCACCGGACGGTCGGTGCCCGAGATGGAGCGGGTCGCCGCCCGGGTCACCGGCGACGGCGGCGCGGCCGCGGTCGTCCCGCTGGACCTGCGCGACCCGGCGTCGGTGGCCGCGGCCGCCCGCCGGGCCGGTGCGGAGTTCGGCCGGGTCGACACCCTGGTGTGCAACAGCGGTGTCGCCGGGCCGACGGCGCCGCTGCACGAGGTCGACCCCGCCGACTGGGCCGACACCCTCGCCGTCAACCTGACCGGGGTGTTCCTGTGCGCCCGCGAGTTCCTGCCCGCCATGTACGCCGCGGGCAGCGGGTCGGTCGTGGTGGTCGGGTCGATGACCGGCAAGCGCCCGCTGCCCGCGCGCACGCCCTACGCGGCGTCGAAGGCCGCGCTCATCGGTCTCGTGCGCACCCTCGCCGCGGAGGCCGGGCCGCACGGGGTGCGGGTCAACCTCGTCTCGCCCGGCGGGGTCGAGGGGCCGCGGCTGGACCGGGTCGTCGCCGCCCAGGCCGCGGCCCGCGGACTCGCCGAGTCCGCGGTCCGCGCGTCCTTCGCCGCGGAGTCGCCCCTGGGGCGGCTGGTGACCGCGGGCGACGTCGCCGCCACCGTCGCGTTCCTGTCCTCACCGGAGGCCGGCGGGCTGACCGGGCAGGACCTGAACGTCACGGCGGGGCAGGTCATGTACTGAGCACCCGGCCACCGCCTCACTGCGGGCCGCCTCACGGCAGCCCGAACGGCTCCAGCCGCCGGGCCAGTGCGGCGTGCTCGGCCGCGTACTCCTCGTCGGAGCCGTCGCCGGGCCCGTCCCCGAGCGCGGCGACGGGGTCACCGATCCCGAACACCGTCCGGTGCACGAGCAACGCCGTGGCCGCGTCGTACCAGGGGCCCGCGTCCGGTGGCGGCCCCGACCCGAGCACGGCCACGAACCACGGGGGCAGGCGGTGACCGGCGCCGACGGCGGTGTCCAGCCGCGCACGCCACGTGCGGGTCAGCTCGTCCCGGGCGCGCCGGCCCGCCGCGACCACCGGCGCGTCGAGCAGCTCGCGCTCGGCGTCGGCGTCCAGCACCGCGCGGGAGGCCTCCGCCGCCGACCGGACCGCGCCCTGCTGCCCACGGGTCACGACGAGACGGTCCCGGGCCTCGCGGAAGCGTGCGACCGCCCCCGCGTCCGCACGGCCGGGCGGGGCCTCGGCGACGGCGCGACTGGCCGCCACGACGGCGCGGACGATCTCGCCGTGCGCCCGCTCCCAGCGCTGCGGTGCCGCGACGGCGTCCTCGTGGCCGGCGCGCTGCACGTCGTCGAGGCGGTCGCGGGCGCACCGCCGCCCGCGTCGTACGGCGGCGGCGAGATCGTCGTCGTCGCCGGTGGGGGCGAGGTCCGCGAGCGGGACGCCCGCGGCGGCCCGTAGCGCGTCCTCGACCCGGTGGAGCTCGCGGTGGAGCCGTTCGATCCGACGTGCCTGCCCGGTCACGGTGCCGGTCAGCTCCGTGATCCGCGCGGTCGCGGCGCCGGCGTCCGCCCTGGCGCGGGAACGCACCTCCCGCAACGCCGTCGCGAGCTCCCCGACCTGCTCGGTCAGCTCGCGGATGGCGCGGTCGTGGGCGTCGACCCGCCGGGCCTGTGCTCCCTGCCCGTCGCGCAGCCGGTCGAGGTCCTTGCCGGTGGGCCGGCCGACGAGCTCGCCCTCGAGCCGCCCGACGGTGCGGTGCAGCGTCCGGACCGACCTCTCGTCGGCATCGCGGCGGATCACCGCGCGGCCCGGGTGGCGGTCCCGGCGACCAGCCCGGCTCCGGCCACCGCTGCGAGGAGCAGCAGCACCCACACCGGCATCGGTGTCCCCGCGGCCGCGGCCACCGCACCCGCGACGCCCGCGCCCGCGGCGGCCGGCGCGAGCGCGGCACGACGGCGGTGGCCGACCGGTCCGGAGCGGAGGTGGGTCAGCGCCACGACCGCGGCGAGCAGCAGCACCAGGGTCCCCGCGATCACCGTCGCCGTGGACGAGGCGACCGCACCGATCGCGGCGAGCGCGAGCACGGTGAGCGCGACGCCCGCCATGGTGGCCGCGGCCGCCAGCACGACGAGGGTGCTGCGACCGTGGGCCGCGTCCTCCCGTGCCCGTTCCGCGGCGTCGTCGTCGGCGAGGACCCGGTCGGTCAGCTCCAGCATCCGCGTGAGGTCCACCGGGTCCGGGGCCGCGCCGGCGGGCAGACGTGCGTGCAGCTCACGGAGACGGTCGCGGGCGTCGGTGGGAATCGGGGCGTCGGCGGCGGGAGGCATGCCCACATGGTCACCGAACGGAGGCGGCTGCGGACTCCACGTCCACAGAAGTGACGATCGGCCGCGGCCCGTCGTGCGATGCTGGCCCGGTGACCTCCGAGCACGACCCCGCCCGCGAGCTGCTCTGCACCGTCTCGCGCCGGATGGTCCGCGACGGCCTGGTCGTCGGCACCTCGGGCAACCTGTCGCTGCGCACCGGCGAGCTGGTCGCGCTCACCCCGTCCGGTGTGGACTACGAGACCATGACCGCCGAGGACGTCGTGCTCGTCGACGACTCCGGCGCGGTCGTCGCAGGCACCCGGGCCCCCACCAGCGAGCTCGCCCTGCACCTGGCCGCGCACCGCCGTCCGGGCACCGTGGCGGTGGTGCACACCCACTCGCCGGCCGCCGTCGCGCTGTCGCTGCTGACCGACCACGTGCCTCCGGTGCACTACCAGATCGCGATGTTCGGCGGCGCCGTGCGGGTCGCCGACTACGCCCCGTTCGGTAGCGACGAGCTCGTCGCGAACACGATGGCCGCCCTCGGCGACGCGAGTGCGGTCGTCCTGGGCCACCACGGCACGCTGGTGCTCGCCGACACCCTCGGCGCCGCCTACGACGGCGCCCGCCAGCTGGAGTGGCTGTGCGACGTCTGGCTGCGCGCCCGGCCGGTGGGGGAGCCGCGGCTGCTGTCGGCCGAGGAGATCAGCGAGGCGCTGCGACGCTTCGCCCGGCAGCGGCGGACGGTGCGGGCGACCACGCCCGGGACTCGGTGACGACCGCGGTCACCAGCTCGAACGGCGTCACGTCGAACGCCGGGTTGTAGACCGGCGTCCCCGCGAGGGTGCGCAGGACGCCGCCGTGCTCGCGGACCTCGTCGGCCCCGCGCTCCTCCACGACGATGTCCGCGCCGGTCGCGGTGTGCGGGTCGATCGTCTCCTCCGGGGCGACGACCAGGAACGGGATCCCGGAGCGGGCCGCGGCACAGGCCAGCATGTAGGTGCCGATCTTGTTGGCGACGTCGCCGTTGGCCGCGATCCGGTCCGCCCCGGCGAACACCACGTCGACCAGCCCGGACGCGATCGCCGCCGGGCCCGCGGAGTCCACGCAGAGCCGGTGCGGCGCGCCGGCGGCGGCCAGCTCCCACACCGTCAGCCGTGCGCCCTGCAGCAGCGGCCGGGTCTCGCACGCCAGTGCCTCGGCGAGTGCGCCGCGCTCGTGCAGCCGCAGGATCGCCCCGAGCGCGGTGCCGCCCGCGCCGGTCGCGAGCGGACCGGTGTTGCAGACGGTCAGCGCCCGCAGCGGCCGGTCCGGGCACAGCCCCTGGACGAGGTCGGCGGCGCGCACGGTGGCCGCGTCGTTGACCCGGGCGGCGTCCGCGGCGACGGCGCGGGCCTCGGCGAGCACCGCGGCCGGACCGCCGCCGAGCGCGTCCAGCGCACGCCGCACCCCCAGCTCCAGCCCGACGGCGGTGGGCCGGGCCGTGGCGATCCGTTGCGCCGCGTCGCCGACCGCGGCGACGGCGACCGGGGTGGCGGTGCCGTGCAGGTGCGCGGCGAGCGCCACCCCGAACGCGCCGGCGATGCCCAGGCTGGGGGCGCCGCGCACCGCGAGCGAGCGGATCGCGGCGACCAGTTCGTCGACGCCGCGCAGGAACAGGTGCTCGGTGCGCTCGGGCAGCGCCCGCTGGTCCAGCAGCACGACCGCCGGGCCGCCCTCGTCGTCGCCGGCCCAGTCCACGATCCGCATGCGTCGCCCCCCCTCGGAACCCTCCGCGGGTGCCCCCGGGACGGTACCCCGCGCCGACCCGTCACCCCGGGATCACCGTGGCCGGAAGCGGGCGAGGTGAGTGACCGGCGAGCCGGCCACACCGACCGCGTCGATGCGGGTCGTGACCCCCTCCGGACAGGACGTGGGCAGTGTCGAAGCCGTGACCGGCAGGTAGAGCGTGACCGTGTAGATGGTCCCGGGCTCGAGCGTGTGGGGAAGCGCGACCGAGCACGGTCGCGGCGGCTCCACCCCCGGCCCGACGATCCCGGTGATGCTGCACCCGTTGTACGTCTGTCCGGGAGGGCTGAGATCGCTCGCCCGCCACGGCCGGGGCAAGCCCACGTCGTACGCGATGTCAACGATCGTGGTCGGTTCCCGACCCACGTTCTGCAACTGCACGTAGAGGTAGCTCTCGCGCCCGGGGTCGGTGACGGGTACCACGGGATCGGTGTCGGTACTCAGATGGGACACGTCCTGCGGCGTGGCGTCGTTCCACACGAGGATCTTGCTGGTGACCCGGAGCTGTGGCCCTGCCGCGTCGAACAGCCGCTGAGCGTCGCGCAACGACTGCGTCGCGACGAGGGTCTGCGCACCGGAGAACGCCGTGCCGACCACGGCTGCGGCCAGTGCGAGTGCCGACATCAGCAGGGCCCGGCGCTCATGGCTGGTCGCCCGGCGGCCGGCCCGCGACGGACGTGCCAGCTCGTCGTGCGAGACGTCTCCGGCACGCTGTTCGTCCAGCTCACCCATACCGGCCCCCGTCCCCGTCGTGCAGCGATCTCGCACCGCGCTGCCGCGTCGTTACGGGCCGTGCAGACCCGGCCGGCTCACCGGCCGGGCGGCGCCACCCGGTAGACGGCGCCGGCGTCGTCGTCGGTCACGTAGACCGCACCGTCCGGTCCGGCGACGGCCGCGACCGGGCGCCCCCACCGGCTCCCCGACGGGTCCTGGAACCCGCCGACCAGGGTCTTCTGGGGCCCGAGCCGCCCGTCCGACCACGGGAAGAACGACACCTCCGGCGCGCGGGGCGGGTCGGCGTTCCACGAGCCGTGCACCCCGGCCAGCGCACCCGCGGCGTACGGCGCGGGCAGCACGCCCCGGGTGAACGACAGTCCCAGCGGGGCCGAATGCGCCGGGAAGGACTGCTCCACCGGCGCGAGCGCCGCGCAGTCCATGGCCCGCCCGCCCGGGTTCAGCTCGGCGTCGGCGACCAGCGGCACGTCGGTGAGGTCGCGGGCGCTGCCGGCGACACCGGGCTCGACGTCGGGGTCGGGGTTGCAGAACGGCCAGCCCAGTTCGCGGCCGGCGCTCAGCCGGGCGAGCGGCTCGGCCGGGTGGTCGGAGACGTAGGCGTCGATCACCGTCCCGTACGACGACCCGCTCGCGTCGCCGTAGGGCCGGTCGTAGGGGAAGGGGATGTTGTCGCGGCCGTTGACCGCGGTCCAGATCGACCCGTCCGGGGCGGTGGCGAGCCCGGTGCCGTTGCGGACCCCGGTGGCGAAGGGCCGCGCGGGACCGCCGCCGGGCGGCATCCGCAGGATCGAGGCCCGCTGCGGCGTGGCGTCCCGGTCGGCCACCGAGATGTTGCCGGTCGACCCGACCGAGACGTAGACGGCGCCGTCCGGGCCGACCGTCACCGACTTCAGCTCGTGGCCGTAGGCGCCGCGCAGGTCGGGGGAGTTCGCGTCGGGCAGGCCGGGCACCACGACCCGGGCGGCGCTCGCGGCGCCGTCCGCCCAGCGGTACGCCGACACCTGGTTCGACTCCGCGACGTAGAGGGTGCCGCCGCCGGGGGAGAACGCCAGGCCGTGCGGCTGGGTCAGCCCCTCCAGCAGGGTGCGCTGCTGCCCGGTGCGCGACAGGGCCAGCACCCGGCCGTCGTCGGGCACGGAGACCAGCAGCTCGCCCTGCGGCGTCCACACGGCCAGCCGGGCGTTGGGGACGCGCGCGAACACCGACACCGTCCAGCCGGCCGGTACGAGGGCCTCGCGCGGCTGGTCGAACGGGGCGGTCCCGGCGCCCGGCGGCACCGTCACCGGGACGGGCACGAGACCCGCCGCCGCGGCGGCCACCGGTGCCTCGGCGCCCGACAGGACGTTGGTCACCGGGTTGGGGCCCGTCCCGCAGCCGGCCAGCACGGCCGCGGTGGCCAGGGCGGCGGCCCAGGGGGCGATCCGGACGATCCGCATGATCGGTGACGCTACGCGGGGTGCCGGGGTCGCCGCGCGACGAACCCGCCGACCCACCAGGATCGACGGCGATGCGCCTGACACTGCACGCCCGCGGCCCGCTGCCCGCCGACGAGGTCTGGGAGCGCTACGCCGTGCCCGCCCGCTGGCCCGAGTGGGCGCCCTACATCCTCGGCGTCGACTGCTCCGACGGCCGGATCCGGCCCGGCTCGACCGGCCACGTGCGCGGGCCACTCGGGGTGCGGGTGACCTTCGCGGTCACCGGCGTCGACGAGGCGGCCCGCACCTGGAGCTGGGACGTCTCCCTCGGTGCGGCGTCGTCGGTGCTGAACGCGGAGCGGCTGACCCTGGACCACGGCGTGCGCGCCTCCGGGGCCGGTACCCGGACCTGGCTGACCGTGCGCGGCGCGCCCGCCGTGGTGCTGCCCTACCTGGTGCCCGCGCGGTTCTCGCTGGAGATGCTGGTCCGGCGGCCCGCCCGGGCGAGGTGATCGAGCGCCAGCGTCGCGAACGCCTCCGGCACCTCGATCTGGGGCATGTGCCCGACCCGGCCGAACACGTGCGTGGTGACCTGCGGGAGCCGCGCCGCGGTGCGCAGCTGCGCGGCGGGCAGGATCAGGTCCCGCTCGCCCCACACGACCAGCGTCGGCTTCGGCGCCCGCGCGGCCGCGTCGAGCAGCGCGCGGCGCCAGCCCGGACGGACGCCGCGCACGGTGCCCAGCTCGGCGGCGATCTCGGCGAAGGTCTGCACGAACTCGGGCCGCTTCCCGATCTCGACGGCGCGGGCGACCCGCTCGTCGGTGACCAGCGAGCCGTCCACGAACAGCGACCGTTCCGCGCGCCGGGCGGCGCGGGCGTCGAGGTGGCCGAGCAGGAACCGGCCCAGCACGGGC
The DNA here is from genome assembly GCF_037727765.1 of Pseudonocardia spirodelae. NCBI lineage: Bacteria > Bacillati > Actinomycetota > Actinomycetes > Pseudonocardiales > Pseudonocardiaceae > Pseudonocardia > Pseudonocardia spirodelae. The sequence goes on from NZ_JBBJUP010000010.1 coordinate 67,467, forward strand.
ACCCCGAGCACGCGCAGCGACGGGGTGACCTCGGCGCCGAAGCCGGCCGGGTCGGCCAGCACCAGCGACGCGACCCGCTGCGGGTGCCGGGTCGAGATCAGCAGTGCGACCGCGCCGCCCAGGGAGTTGCCCAGCACGTGCGCCGGGCGGGTCTCGCCGAGCGCGTCGAGCGTGGCGAGCGCGGTGTCGGCGAGCTTCTCCAGCGTCGCCGGGCCGGGAACCCGGTCGGAGTACCCGAAGCCGGCCAGGTCGACGGCGACGACCCGGTACTCGGACAGGTACGGGTGCTGCGGGTCCCAGTCCTCCAGGCTGCGGCCGATGCCGTGCAGCAGCAGCACCGGCTCGCCGGCGGGGTCACCGGACTCGCGCACGCGGATCCGGGTGCCGCCGACGTCGACGGTGCGGTCGGTGGGGCCGGTGCTCATCGGGCCCGCGCTCCCGCCGCCTTCTTCGCGTTCCCCGATGCACCGACGATCTTCCCGAAGATCGCCAGGCTGTTCGCCGGGGCGAGCCGGGCCAGCAGGTCGGGGACCTTCGCGCTGATGCCGATGAGCAGCCGCGGGCGGCGCTTCTCGATCGCCTCGACGATCAGCGCGGCGGCCTTCTCGGCGGGGAAGGTCAGCAGCTTCTCGAAGTCCCGCTTGCCGCGCTCGGCCTCCTCGGCGGGGATGTTGACCCCGACGCGGGCGCTCGCCGCGATGCCGGTGCGGATGCCGCCCGGGTGCACGGTGGTGACGGTCGCGCCGACCTGGGCCAGCTCGGCGCGCAGCGCCTCGGAGAAGCCGCGGATCGCGAACTTCGACGACGAGTACGCCGACTGCCCGGGCGGGGCGATCAGCCCGAACAGGCTGGACACGTTGACCACGTGCCCGCCGGGGCGCGCGGTGAGCGCGGGGAGCAGGGCGTGGGTCAACCGCACCGGGGCGCGGAAGTTGACGTCCATGACCCAGTCGAACTCGTCGAGGGTCAGCCGGGCGAAGTCGCCGCCCAGCGCGACGCCGGCGTTGTTGACCAGCAGCCGGATCTCCGGGTGCCCGGCGAGGATGCGTGCGGCGAGCGCGTCGACGGCGTCGCGGTCGGCCAGGTCGACGGTCTCGGTGGTCACCGACAGGCCCGGGTGCTTGGCCCGGATCGTGGCGGCGACGGCGTCGAGGCGCTCGCCGTCGCGGTCGACGAGCACGAGGTCGCTGCCGCGCTCGCCCAGGAGCGTCGCGACGTGCTCGCCCATGCCACCGGCGGCACCGGTGACGACCGCGGTGCCCTCGGCGAAGCGGAACGGGGCGCGGGCCATCAGGAAGCCACCTCCGTCGGGGCGGCCGGCGCGTCGGCGGCGATGCCCGCCTGCGACGGGCTGGTGACGACCGCGTCGCGGGCGCCGAGCGCCGAGGCCGGGGTGAGGATCATGTCGCGGCGCAGGTCCGCGCGGCCCAGGCCGACGGCGTCGAGGAAGAAGTTCTGGCGCAGCCGCCACGGGTCCTTGCGGCCCTGGCGCGGGAACAGGTGCTCGGAGCGCTTGACGTAGTTCGACTCGATGTCGAGCAGCGGCCGGTCCGGGGACACGGTCGCCGCCGGGGTGGCGATCGCGATCCGCTCGCGGTCCATCAGCGCCAGCAGCTTGGGCACGTAGCGGGCGACGAGGTCGGCGCGCAGCGTCCAGGACGCGTTGATGTAGCCGATGCAGAACGCGAGGTTCGGGATGCCCGACAGCATCAGCCCGCGGTAGGTGACGGTCTTGCCGATGTCGACCTGCTCGCCGTCGACGTGGATCGTGATGCCGCCGAGCGGGCTCAGCGACAGCCCGGTGGCCGAGACGATCACGTCGGCCTCGAGCTCCTGCCCGGACCGCAGCCGGATGCCCTTCTCGGTGACGCGGTCGATGTGGTCGGTGACCACCGACGCCTCGCCCCGGTTGATCGACTTGTAGAAGTCGCCCTCGGGGATCACGCACAGGCGCTGGTCCCACGGGTCGTAGCTGGGGGTGAAGTGCTCGTCGACGTAGGACTCGTCCTTGAGGAACTTCAGGGCGAGCCCGCGCAGCACCTTCTTCACGCGCTCCGGGCGGCGCCGGGCGAGCTGGTAGAAGGCCTGGGTGAGGGTGACGTACTGCAGGCGCAGGATCGCGTGCGCGACCTTCGCGGGCAGGAAGCGGCGCAGCTGGTCGGCGACCGGGTCCTTGCTGGGCAGCACCGTCAGGTAGGACGGCGAGCGCTGCAGCATCGTCACGTGCTCGGCCTTGTCGGCCAGCGAGGGGATCAGGGTGACGGCGGTGGCGCCGGACCCGATCACGACGACCTTCTTGCCGGTGTGGTCGAGGTCCTCGGGCCAGAACTGCGGGTGCACCCAGGTGCCGGCGAAGTCCTCGAGGCCCGGGAACTCCGGCTGGTAGCCCTGGTCGTAGTCGTAGTAGCCCGAGCACATGAACAGGAACGAGCAGGTGTAGCGCTTCGGGCCCTGCGCGGTGGTGGTGTCGACGGTCCAGCGCGCGGTCGCGGAGTCCCAGGACGCGCCGACGACCTTCGTGCCGAAGCGGATCCGCTCGGTGACGCCGTACTCGCGGGCGGTCTCGGTGATGTAGCGGCGGATGTCGGCGCCGTCGGCGATCGACTTCGGCTCGCGCCACGGCCGGAACGGGTAGGCGAGGGTGAACATGTCCGAGTCCGAGCGGATGCCCGGGTAGCGGAACAGGTCCCAGGTGCCGCCGATGTTCTCGCGGCCCTCGAGGATGGCGTAGTCCTTGCCGGGGAGCTCCTGGTGCAGCCGGGCCGCGGCACCGATGCCGGACAGCCCGGCGCCGACGATGATCACGTCGCGGTGCTCGGGGGCGGGGGCGACGCCCTCCGTCCCGGATGACGTGCTGGCCTGCGTCATGGGGTCCTCCTCATCGGGGCGCCGTCCGCGCCGGCGAACGTGACTCTGTCGACCGGGCTCCAGTCTGCACTGAACCTACCCGGAGTAACTTGACTTCGCGCGACAAGAACTTACCTTCGTACGACATGGGGACGGGATCACTCACCCGGGCGAGGGCGTTGCGCGGCCTGCCCGCGCTGGTCGGGGAGCTCGGCGGCGACGGAGCCGAGCTGTTCGCGCGGTTCCGGATCCCGGTCGAGGCCGTCGAGGGCTCCGACCCGGACGCCCTGGTCCCGACCCGCTCGGTCGCCCGGGTGCTGGAGACCGCGGCCGCCGAGCTGGGCTGCGCCGACCTCGGGCTGCGGCTGGCCCAGCGCCAGGGCCCGGAGATCCTCGGCCCGCTCGCCGTCGCCGTGCAGAACTCCGCGACGCTGGGCGACGCGCTGGACTGCGCGTCGCGCTACCTCTACGTGCACAGCCCGGCCCTGACGATCGGCGCGGTGCCCGACCCGGAGGGCGTGGCCGGGGTGACCGGGCTGGAGTACGGCAGCACCGACCCGCTGCCGCCGCAGGTCGCCGACCTCGGGGTCGGCGTGCTGCACCGGATCGTCGCGCTGCTGTCGGGCGGGGCGTACGGCCTGCGCTCGGTGCACCTGCCGCACGACGAGCCCGCCGACCCCGCGCGGTTCCGCGAGTTCTTCGGCGCCGAGGTGCGCTTCGCCCGGCCGGCCGCGGTGCTGCGGGTGCCCGCCGACCTCGTCCGGCGCCCGCTGGCCGGCGGCGACGAGACCGTGCGCGCGATCGCGATCGAGTACCTGGAGACCCACTTCGACCGGCCCGGCCGGACCGTCACCGACCGCGTCCGGGCCGCCGTCGACCGTTCCCTGGGGTCCGGCCCGGTCCGGATCGACAACGTCGCCCGGCTGCTGCGCGTGCACCCGCGGACCCTGCAGCGCCACCTCGCCGCGGAGGACACGACCTTCGAGCAGGTCGTCGACGACGCCCGCCGCGACACCGCCGAGCGGCTCATCGTGCGCACCGACCTGCCGTTCACGCAGGTCGCGGCCATGGTCGGGCTGGCCGAGCAGTCGGCGCTCTCGCGCGCGGCGCGCCGCTGGTTCGGGGCGCCACCGCGCGCGGTGCGCCAGGCGGGGCCCGCGGGACCGGCCGGATCTCAGCCGAGCCGGTAGTCCAGCGTCAGGACCCCCCGGGCGCCCTCGCCCGCCGTCCCGGACAGCCCGCCGAGCCCACCGGTCCCCGACCCCGGCACGATGCTGCCGAACGTGCTCAGGGTTCCGTCGGGGTGGGCAAGCCCGCCGTGCTGCACGACGAAGGTGCCGGCGCGGCCGTCGAGGGTCCCCACGACCCGCTCGGAGGCGACGTAGCCGCTGCCCGCGTCGCCCTGGCTGGTCAGGACCTCGGCCACCCCGGTGCCGTCGATACGTCCCGCGTAGGTCTTGCGCACCGTCACGCGGGTGAGCCGTGGGCCCTGGCCGGGCTCGTCGTAGGGGGCCTCCTCCCAGGAGTCGACGGTGAAGGCTGCCTCGGCGCGGGTACCGGAGTCGGTCATGACCTCCATCGTGGCAGGGTGACCGGTGCCCCGCGACGGAGCGGGGCACGACGAAGGGGGCCGCCCGTGTCCGACCCGGTGCTGCTGACCCGCCACGACGGCGCGGTGCTGACGCTGACCCTGAACCGGCCGCACCGGCGCAACGCGATCGACCGCGCGCTCTGGGACGCGCTGCGGGCCGCGCTCACCGACGCCACCGCCGACGAGTCGGTCCGTGTGCTGGTCGTCACCGGCGCCGGGGGCGCGTTCTGCGCCGGGGCGGACCTGGGGACCCCGCCGCGGGCGCGGACCGAGCACCCGACCCGGTCGATGCGCCGGGTCAACGACGTCGCGCTGCTGCTGCACGAGCTGCCCGTGCCGACCGTCGCGGTCGTCGACGGCGTCGCGGTCGGCGCGGGCTGGAACCTCGCGCTGGGCTGCGACCTCGTCGTCGCCACCCCGGCGGCGCGGTTCTCCCAGGTGTTCGCCCGGCGCGGCCTGTCGCTGGACTTCGGCGGGTCCTGGCTGCTGCCGCGCCTGGTGGGGATGCAGCAGGCCAAGCGCCTGGCGCTGCTCGCCGAGACGATCGGTGCCGACGAGGCGCGCGAGCTGGGCCTGGTGACCTGGGTCGTCGACCCGGACGAGCTCACCGGCTTCGTCGAGGACCTCACCGGGCGACTGGCGGCGGGCCCGCCCGTCGCGCTCGCCCGGACCAGGGCGATGCTGCACGCCGGGTCGCGCTCGTCGTTCGCCGAGGCGCTCGACGCCGAGGCGGTCTCGCAGGCGGTCAACTTCGCCACCGACGCCCCGGCCGGGTTCGCCGCGTTCGCCGAGCGCACCGAGCCGGACTTCCGGGGCGAGTGGCAGCTCGGTCAGCGGGCGCGCAGCTCGTAGCGGCGTTCGGCGTAGTCGAGGTCGTCGCGCCACAGCTTCGTCGCCGCCGCGGCCATCGCCGGGCGGATCGCCGGCGCGAGCCGCGCCGCCACGGCGAAGCCGCGCCGCTCCGACCCCGCGACGACGGCCTCGATCACCGAGGTGCGCGGGCGCCCGTCGGGCCCGGGGCCCTGCGGCGTCGCGTGGGTCTCGACGACCGAGCCGAGCCCCTCGCCCTCCACGATCCGCATGACGACCGTGCGCGGCTCCGGGCACACGAACTCCGCCCGCACCGGTACGCCGACACCCGGCCCGACCTTGAAGGTCACGGTCACCAGGAACCGGTCCTCGGACTCGGCCACGTCGGTCACCCCGGGTGCGGAGTCCACCGTGAGGTGCTGGAAGGAGTACGGGTGGAACCACGCCCCGTGCCAGGGGTCGAGCCGGTTGGCGACGATGTCCTCCGGCTCGCACACCCCGGTCAGCGTGGTGACGGCGTCGAGCACCGCGCCGTCCGGGCGGGCCGGGACCACCGGCGCGTCGGTCGGCTCCTCGCCGCCCACCTCGTCCAGGCGCACCCAGACGAGCACGCCGTCGTCGTGCGCGGGGTGGACCGCCCAGCCCGGACCGGACCGCGCACCCAGGCGCAGACCGTGCCAGCGGCACACCAGCTCGCCGCAGTCCACCGCGGCCAGCGCCATCGGCGCGCCCAGGTGCGGGCAGGCACCGGGCCCGACCCGGACCGTCCCGTCCTGCTCGCGCCACGCCGCGAGCTCGACCCCGCCGATCCGGGTGCCGAACGGCCGGTCGCCGCGGACCTCCCGGCTCGCGGCGAGCACGAACCAGTTCCCCGACGGCCGGGCCTGCGCCCGCTCCAGCGCCGCGGAGATCAGCTTGGGGTCGGCGCCGGCGTAGGTGGGCCTCTGCGCCGCCCACGCCTGGGACGGCAGCGGCTGCAGCGGCCAGTGCGACGGCCAGCTCCGGGCCAGTCGGGTCAGCAGGGTCATGGCGGGGTTCCTTCGCGGGTGGGTCAGCGCGCGCGCATCGCGTACTGCGCGGCGCGGCGCAGCGGGCCCAGGCGGCCCGTGGTGGGGACGGTCTCGAGGGGGTGGCCGGCCAGGCCCCAGCCGGCGAGCAGCCGGTTCGCGGCCTGCCACCCGGTGCTGGCCGCGCGTTCCATCAGCGCGACCGGCAGGTCGATGCGGATGCCGTCGCCGGCGAGCACGAGGCCGTCGACGGGGGTGGCGACGGTCGGGCGGCGGGCGAAGTCCCCGACGCCGAACATCGGGCAGTCCTCGCGCCACTGCACGAGCTCGCCGACCACGCGGGCCCGCGCGGTCTCCGGGTAGAGCTCGTGCAGCCGCGCGACGCAGCGCTCGCGCAGCCCGGCGGTCCAGGCGTCGTCGTCGACGCCGGGCGGCGGTGCCGCGGAGTAGGCGTGCAGCTCCACCACCGAGCCGCCGTGGCGGGCGGCCCAGGCGGCGGCGTCGTGCTCGTAGCGGTCGAGCACGGAGACGTTGTCGAGCGGGTCGAGCCCGCCGGTGCCCAGGAACGGCGGGCGGGACGCGTCGACCGGGGTGTCGAGCCAGAGCCGCTGCACCAGGAACGGCGGCGCGCTGCCCAGCGCGGCGACGTCGGCGCGCCAGCGTTCCAGCGCGCCGGGTCCGTCGACGGTGGAGACCGGCTCGCCCAGGTCGGAGGACGCGGCCACGACCGAGCGCAGCCCGCGCACGTCGGTCGCGAGGACGACGGCGTCGGCGTCGGTACCGCCGTCGGAATGATTCACGTGGAACCGTCCACCCTCGACGGTCCCGCCGCGCTCCAGCGAGGACACCGTCACCCCGGTCGAGAACGTCACGCCGCGGGTGGTCAGGTAGTGCCGCAACGGCTCCCACAGCGCGGTGTCGAAGCCGTCGTCGGGCACGTCGAACATCAGACCCTCGGAGGAGCCGAGGAAGTAGATGTGGAACATCGTCGCGAGCTCGGCGGCCGACATCCGCGACGGCGGTGCGAAGAAGCTGCGCGAGAACACCTCGAACGCCAGGTGCCGGGCGGCGGGCGGGAAGTTGATCGACTCGACGAAGCTCTGCGCGTCGACGCCGTCGATGGCCTCGTAGATGCCGGGCACGCTGACGTTCGCCAGCGGCGCCGCGGCCCGCGCGTCGAGCCGCACCAGGTCGGCCGGGCGGAAGGTGGGGCTGCGCAGCGCGAACGCGACCGCGTTCCACGGGGGCGTGCGCGGCAGCCCGCGGAAGGTGTCGCGGTGGCCGTCGGCGTCGACGAGCGGGTAGTCCTCCAGCGCCACCAGCCGCTCCAGGCCGGGGTCGCCGCGGCGCAGCAGCGCCCGCAGGTTGTAGTACTGGCGGAAGAACGCGTGGAAGCCACGGCTCATCGACACCCGCGTGCCGTCGGGCAGCGTCTCCGACCAGCCGCCGACCCGCCCGCCCAGGTAGGGCTCGCGTTCGAGGACCTCGACCACGACGCCCCGCTCGGCCAGCCCGGTCGCCGCGGCCAGCCCGGCGATGCCGCCGCCGACGACGACCGCGCGCGGGCGCCGTCCCAGCTGCCCGGCGTCGCCGAGCCCGCCGGCGGGCTCGTGGCGCACCCGGCGGGGGTCGGTCGGGCGGGCGGTCACGGACGCGTCCCCAGCACGGTGTGCACGACGCCGTTCTGCCAGCCGGTCATCGTCTCGGAGCACACGGCGTCGAACCCGGCGCCGCGGACCCGGTCGCGCAGCCGGCCGATGCCGTCGAAGGTGTTCACGCTGCGCCACAGGTGCCGGTAGAGCGCGGTCCCGCCGGTCGTCGCCCGGCCCAGCGGGACGATGATCCCCCAGCACACCGCGTGCCAGGACAGCCGGGCGCGCAGCGAGTCGGCGACCGAGTACTCGTGCAGGGCCAGCACCCCGCCGGGGCGCAGCAGGTCGTGGAAGCGCCGGAGCTGGGCGTCGGGGTCGTCGAGGTTGCGCAGCAGGTAGGCGGCCAGGATCCCGTCGAACGGACCGTCGACGCCGTTCTCGGCGAGTGCCTCGGCGGTGGAGTGCACGAACCGCACCGACGCCGGCCACGGCTTGGTCCGCGCCCGCTCCAGCATCCCGGCCGAGGCGTCGACGGCGACGATCTCGGCGCGCGGGGCGACGCCCAGCAGGGCCGCGGTGGAGGCCCCGGTGCCGCAGCCCGCGTCGAGAAGCCGCAGCCCGGCGCCGTCGCGCGGCAGGCGCATGCGCATCGCCGAGGCGCGCAGGTGGTCGTGGTAGCCGGGGTTCATCCCGACCAGGCGGTCGTAGTCGCCCGCGCCGTCGTCGAAGTGGGTCGGGACCTCGTCGCGGGGGAGGCCGGCGCGTCCGACGGTGCCGGTGCGGGGAGCGGGGGACGGGGAGCGGTCGGCCATGCTCGCGAGCCTAGGACCGCGTGCCGTGCCCGGCGCGGCGGGCCGGGACCCGTTGCGCGACAGCCGCGTCCGGCTCAGGAGATCCGGTCGGCACAGCGCACCGCCATCGCCCGCAGCACGGCGGCGACGTCCTCGCCGAGGATCCCGTCGGCGACCGCGCCGTCGACCAGGCGCAGCGCGCCCTCGACCCGGGTGCCGATGAGCTCCTCGAGGCGGCGCCGGGCGCCGGTCGACTCGATGGCCAGGCGGGCGGCGACGACGTCGACCGGACCGTCGGTCTCGTCGCAGCCGTGCAGCAGGGCGTCGAGCGCGCCGCGGGTCGACGGCCCGGCCAGCTCGCGGGCCAGTACGACCAGGCTGGTCGCCTTGCGCTCGGCGAGGTCGTCGCCGGTGGTCTTGCCGGTGGCGTCGGTGCCGAACACGCCCAGCACGTCGTCGCGCATCTGGAACGCCTCGCCGACCATCGTGCCGTAGTCGCCGAGCACGGCGAGCAGCTCGGGCGACGCGCCGGCCATCGCCGCGCCGAGCTCCAGCGGGCGGCGCACGGTGTAGTTGCCGGACTTGCGGCGCAGCACGTCCATGACCTCGTCGAGGGTGGGGACGCGGCGGGCCTCGTTGAGCAGGTCGGCGAACTGGCCGACGGCGAGCTCGGAACGCATCTCGTCGTAGCGGGGCCACCCGCGCTCCAGCACCGCGCGCGGCAGCCCGCTCTCGCGCATCGCCTGCTCGGCCCACACCAGGCACAGGTCGCCGAGCAGCACCGCGCCGGACTCGCCGAACCGCTCCGGGCTGCCCGACATGCCCTGACCGCGGTGCCAGGAGGCGAGCTGGACGTGCACGGTCGGGCGGCCGCGGCGCAGCAGCGAGCGGTCCATGACGTCGTCCTGCAGCAGGGCGAAGGCGTGCAGCAGCTCCAGCCCCGAGACGGCCTGCAACGCGGCCGGGGACTCGGGCGCGGCGGCCCGCCAGCCGAGGTAGCCGAACATCGAGCGCAGGTACTTGCCCCGGCCGACGAAGTCGGCGAGGACCCCGGCGACGAAGTCCGACCCGCGCATCGAGTGCACGTGCTCGTCGCAGCGCCGCCGCACGGTGTCGTCGACGTGCGAGCGGACCCGCGCCCGGACGTCCTCGGCCCAGCCCGGGTGGGTGGGAGCCTGCTCCCGTCGCTGGGCCTGTCCGGTCTCCACGAACATCGCGCGGCCTCCCGCCGGGTCGCCTGGGTGTGCAGCGGCCGGACGTCGGCGTCCGGGCCCGGCCGCGGTGTGGCCGTCCGGGCCGGGTCCTGTCGAGGGTATGGGCGTCACCCCGAACCCGCGCGCCGAATCGGACGGTCGGCCCCGGTCGGGTACGGACCCCGGGACCGTCCGGTTCGGGTGATCCGGATCACCGGGGTCAGCGGGCACGCAGGAACGACCACGTGGCCAGCCAGGTCGAGCCCGCGACCAGTGCCATCGCCCCGGGGAGGTGCACGACCAGGCCGGGGATCTCGCCGAACCACGCCTGCACGAAGGTGAACGCGAACACCGCGACGGCGACGACCGTCGGCCACCACGGGCCGCCCGCCGTGGCGCGCAGCCACACCGCCGCGACGGCGGTGAGCCCGGCGACCACGTGCAGCACGATCGCGCCGGTGCCGTGCGGGCCGGCGTCGCCGCCGCTGAACAGGCCGGCCGCGGTCACGAACTGCCAGGCCAGGACCACGACCGAGGCGGTGGCGAGCACCCGCAGCGCGAGCGCGGGCGGGGAGGTGGCCGGTGCGGGCGGCGCGGCGTGGCGGTGCTGGGCGGACATGGGGGCCAGTCTGCCGACAACCGGACGCGCGTGCACGAACCGGGTGTTCAGGTCAACGCGGGCGCCGGTGCCGGGACGGCCGCCGACCAGGGCGGCAGGAAGTGCCGGGCCGGGTCCGCGCCGGGACGGCCGGTGACCGGCGCGAAGTGGTGGAGCACGAACGCCCGCAGCGCCGCGGCGTGACCCGCGGCGTCCGGGGGATGCTCGACGTCGTCGTGCCAGCCGCACTCGCAGGCCGCGTGGTAGGCGAGCACGGCGCGGTGACGGGGGTCGGTCCAGATGCCGGTCCGGGCGCCGTCGGCGGTGCGGCCGGCGACGTAGCCCTCGTGGTCGTCCGACCCCGGGACGTCGTCGGGTCCGATGTAGAGCACGGGCGGGATTCTGCACCGTGGCCCGGCGGGGGCGTACGGGTGGTGGGCCGGGCGGACCCGGTGCCGCGCCCGGCGGTCCGCGGCCGGGCTCAGGCCGCCCCGAGCTGCTCGCCGATCAGCCGCAGCGACTCCCGCAGGCCCTCCTGCACCCCGGCGCCGCCGGCCTGCTCGGTGTGCAGCCGGACCACGACCTCGCAGCCCGGTCCGGCGCCGGTCACGGTGAGCTCGCCGCGGTAGTCGTGCGGTCCCGGTGCGCCCCAGGTCATCCGGCGACGGTCGGGGTCGACGTGCAGCCACGCCTCGCCGGCCACCGTCTCGCCGCCGACCTCGGCGGTCACCTCGACCCGGTCGGCGGCGACCAGGCGGGCGTCGCGCAGGGCGGCGAAGTGCCCGGGCAGGTTCGACACGTCCGACAGGTGGGTGAACGCGGCGTCGGGTCCGACGGTCAGCAGGATGCGGTCCTCGAGATCGGCCATGGTCGCCGGGTACCCGGGGCGGGCGGGTGTCACCCTGGACGCATGGGGACCGGCGGGGGAGAGGCCGTGCTCGCCGCGGCGACCGGCGCGGCGCGGCGCGAGTTCGGCGACGAGCTCGTCGCGGCCTACACCCTGGGCAGCCTGGCCCACGGCGGGTTCGCCCCCGCGGTCAGCGACGTCGACCTGGCCCTGGTCCTGGCCACGACGTCGCAGGGCACGGCGTCGCGGGTGCACGACGTGGTCGCCGCCGTGCGCGACGCCGCCGCGGCCACCGACGGGCTCGCCGAGCGGCTGTCGGTGTTCTGGGCCGACCCGCACACGGTCCGCCACGGCACCGGCACCGGCACCGGCACCGGCACCGGCACCGGCACCGGCACCGGCACGGCCCGGCTGCCGGCCGCCGACCGGTACGACCTGCTCGTGTCCGGGGTGCTGCGCCACGGCACCGACGTCCGCGCCGGCGCCGTCGCACCGACCCGCGACGAGCTCGTGCACGGGTCGGCGGAGTTCCTCGTGGAGCGGGTCGACGACACCTGGCTCGCCGGGATCGCCGACCCCGCGGCGCTGCTCGCCCGCGGCGTGCGACCGGTGTCCAAGGCGGTGCTGTTCCCGGTCCGGTTCCTGCACACCCTGCGCACCGGCCGGCCCGGGCGCAACGACGAGGCCGCGGCGGGCTACGACGGCCCGCACGCCGGCCTGGTCACCGCCGCGGCCCGGTGGCGCGACGGGTCGGTCGGGGAGCGCGTCGCGGCGTGGACGCTGCTCACCGACCACCTCGCGGGGCTGTACCGCGAGTGCGTCGACGCCCACCTCGCGGCGCTGCCCGGTGACGACGGTGCCGTCACCGGGCTGCGGGCGCTGCGCGACGCGCTGGGCGTGCTCAGGACCTCGCGGGCCTGCGCCCCACGAACGCCCCGATCCCGGTGACCGCCCGTCCGACGACCAGGGTGTTGATCTCCTTGGTGCCCTCGTAGGAGTAGAGCGCCTCGGCGTCGTTGAAGAAGCGGCCGACCTTGTTCTCGAGCAGGATCCCGTTGCCGCCGAACACCTCGCGGGCCCGGGCGACCGCGTCGCGCAGCATGAGCGTGGCCTGGCGCTTGGCCAGTGCGGCCTGCTCGTCGCGGAAGGTGCCGTCGTCCTGCATCTGCGCGACCCTCACGGCCATCCCGAGTGAGGCGACGACCCCGCCCAGGATCGACACCAGGTGGTCCTGCACGAGCTGGAACGACGCGATCGGCTGCCCGAACTGGACGCGCTCGACGGCGTAGTCGCGGGCCAGCTCGTACACCCCGGCCATCGCGCCGACGGCGTTCCAGGCGACGCCGCCGCGGGTCACCCGCAGCACGCGGTTGGTGTCGGCGAAGGTCTCCGCGCCGGGCAGCCGGTTCGCCTCCGGCACCCGCACGCCGTCGAAGGTCAGGTCGGCGTTCTGCACGGTGCGCAGGGCGAGCTTGCCCTCCATCTTGGTCGCGGTGAACCCGGGCATGCCCCTCTCGACGACGAACCCCTTGACCGGGCCGCCGGTCGGGTCGTCGGTGACGTCGCGTGCCCACACGACGACCAGGTCGGCGAAGGTGCCGTTGCCGATCCAGCGCTTGGCGCCGTCGAGCACCCAGTCGTCGCCGTCGCGGCGCACGGTGGTCTCCAGCCCGCCGGCGACGTCGGAGCCGCCGTGCGGCTCGGACAGCGCGAACGCCCCGAGCAGCTCCATCCGGCGCATCGCGGGCAGCCAGCGCTGCTTCTGCTCCTCGGAGCCGCACAGGTCGATCGAGGTGAGGGCGAGCCCGGCGTGCACGCCGAAGAACGTCGCCATCGACGGGTCGACGCGGGAGAGCTCCATCGACACGAACGAGGTCAGCAGCCGCGAGTACGCCGGCCGGTCCGGCCACTCGCGTGCCAGCCCGACGACGTCGAGCTCGGCGAAGCCGGGGATCAGCTCGTGCGGGAACTCCGCGCGGTCCCAGTAGTGGTCGGCGACCGGGGCGATCCGGGTCTCGGCGAAGGTGCGGACCCGGGCGAGGATCTCGCGCTCCTCGTCGGTCAGCAGGCCGAGGTAGCCGTAGAGGTCGGCGGGCAGCGGTTCGAGGGTGCTCATGATTCCTCCTGTGCGGAGCGTGCGGTCAGGACGGCGGTCTCGGCGCGGTCGCGGGCGGCGGTGAGCTCGGGGCGGCTGGGGCCGTAGGCGTCCTCGGTGGCGGCACTGATCGCCTCGACGGTCGCGGCGTCGAGGGCGGGGTTCCCGAGGTCGGCCCAGCGACGCGCCATGCCGGGACCGAGGTGCTCGAGCAGGTGGCGCAGGCCGCCGTCGCCGCCGCCGAGGTGGAAGGACAGGAACGGCCCGCCGGTGGCCCAGCGCGGCCCGAGCGCGCCGGTGACGACGCGGTCGAGCTCGGCCGGGGAGACGACCCCGTCCCCGACCAGGGAGACGGCCTCGCGGAACAGCGCGGACTGCAGCCGGTTGCCGACGAAGCCGTAGACCTCGCGGTGGATCTCGACCGGGTCCTTGCCGACGCCGCGCAGGAACTCCGCGGCCGCCGCGACGGCGTCGCGGCCGGTGCGCGTGCCGGGGACCAGCTCGACCAGCGGCAGCACGTGCGGCGGGTTGAACGGGTGCGCGACGAGCAGGCGGGCCGCGGCGTCGTCGGGCAGCCCGGCGGCGATGTCGCTGGGCAGGATGCCGGAGGTGGAGCTGAGCAGCAGCGCCCCGGCCGGGGCGTGCGCGGCGACCGTCGCCCAGATCTCCCGCTTGACGTCGAGGTTCTCCGGGCCCTGCTCCTGCACCACGTCGGCGCCGGCGACGGCGGTGGCGAGGTCCGGCTCGCAGGTGACCCGCGCGAGCAGGTCCGCGGAGCCGAACCGGCGCACGCCGGTGTCGACGACCTCGGCCAGGTCCGGCCGCGGGTCGGTGACGACGACGTCGTGCCCGGCCGCGGCCAGCAGCACCGTCCAGGAGACGCCGATGGTGCCGGCGCCGATCTCGGTGATCCTCACCGTTCCTCCAGGTAGTCGTGCACGGTGGTGACCGGGGCCAGGGTCAGGTCGGTCAGCACGTGCGAGGCGGAGACGATCTCGCGCACCGGCAGGTCCGCCAGCGGCGCGAGGACGTGGTGGTGCAGCTGCAGCCGCGCGGGCCCGGTGAAGGCGCGCGTCACGGTCAGGTCGGTGATCCGGGTGCGGACCAGCCGGGCGTCGACCGGGCCGGAGCGGCCCGGGACGAGCTTGACCATGAACGTCGGGACGCCGATCTGCGCGGCGGCCTCGGCCGGGTCGAGCGGGGCGTGCTGGTAGGCCATCGTGGCGACGGCGACCGGCAGCGACCCCTTGTGCAGGGTCCCGACCAGGGCGCCGTCCTCCACGTGCAGGCGCGGGGTGCCGAACGCCTTGGGGTAGGCGCTCTGCTCGCGTCCGGCGAAGGTGGCCGGCGAGTTGTCGAGCCACATGCCGTGCAGGTACTCGCCCTGCTCGCCGTCGAAGGAGCAGGCCAGCGCCTGGCCGGACTCGGTGTAGGGGCCGAACCCGTCGACGTCGCCCATGTGCATGACCTCGAAGCGGACCAGCGGGTCCCCGGCGGCCAGCGGCTCGGGCAGCGCGTGGCGGAACGCGTCGGGGTCGGTGCGGTAGACGATGTTGAGGTACTCGCGGTCGGTGAAGCGGTGCGCCCCGGGCGGGAAGGCGGGCGCGGTCAGCGGGGTGGTCCCGGCGGCCAGGACGTCGGCGGCCCTCATCGCGCCAGCACCCCCTGCTCGACGAGCGCGGCGATCTCGTCCTCGGTGCGGCCCAGCTCGCGCAGCACGTCGGCGCCGTCGGCGCCCAGGTTCGGTGCGGGGCTGCGCATCCCGGCGGGTGTCGCGCCGAAGCGCACGGGGGAGCCGATCGAGCGGTAGCGGCCCTCGGTGGGGTGCTCGGCCTCGGTGAGCAGCCCGCCGCCGGTGACGTAGGGGTCGTTCTCGGCGTCGTCGACGGCCAGCACCGGCGCGAACGGGATCGAGTGCTCCGCGCACAGCGCCGCCCACTGCTCGGTGGTGCGCCCGGGCGCGATCTCGCGGATCAGCGCGTAGAGGTCGGGCTGGTGCGCGGCCATGGCCGGCGAGGAGGCGAACCGCTCGTCGGCGGCCAGGTCGTCACGGCCGGCGGCGGTGAAGAACGCCGCGACGTCGCGCGGGGTGTAGGGCAGGATGCAGGCCCACCCGTCCTTCGTCGCGACGGCCTCGTGCCCGGCGGCCATCGACCGGTTGAACCCGGTCGGGCCCTCGGCGGGGACGAACGTGTGCCCCGACAGGTGCTCGACGAGGTTGAACGCGAGCAGCGTGTCGGTCATCGGGACCTCGACGAGCTGCCCCTCGCCGGTGGCGCGCTGGTGGATCACCGCGGCCAGGGTGGCGTAGACGATGGTCAGCGCGCACACCTTGTCGGCGAGGATCGTCGGCGCGTAGGACGCCGTGCCGGTCGCCCGCCGCATCAGGTCGACCATCCCCGAGGACGCCTGCACGATCTCGTCGTAGGCGGCGCGGTCGGCCAGCTCGGAGTCGCTGCGGAAGCCCTGGGCGCGCACGTGGACCAGGCGCGGGAACCGCTGCGAGACCCGGTCCGGGGCGAGCCCGAGGCGCTCCAGCGCCCCGGGGCGCATGTTGGTCACGAGCACGTCGGCGGAGTCGAGCAGGTCGTCGAGCACCGCGCGCCCGGCGTCGGTCTTCAGGTCGAGCGCGACCGAGCGCTTGTTCCGGTTGACGTTGAGCGCCAGCGCGCCCATCCCCGGGTTGCGCTGCGGCAGCGTCCGGCGTGTCATGTCCCCGGCCGGCGGCTCGACCTTCACCACCTCCGCGCCCAGGTCGCCCAGGATCTGGCAGGCGTACGGGCCCATGACCACCGACGCCAGGTCGACGACCCGCAGCCCGTGCAGTGCCCCGCTCATCTCGTGCCTCCTCGCTCGCGATCACGTACTCCATGAGCATGGCTAACTTTTCGCCCCGGGGCGAGCTAGGCTTACCCATATGCGTAATCACCACCGGACCGTGGACCGGGTCGCCGGGCTGCTGGAGGCGGTCGCGCGCCGTCCGGGGGGCAGCACGCTCTCGTCGCTGGCGCGACGGGTCGGGGCGCCGGTGTCCTCGGTGCAGAAGCTGGTCGACGGCCTGGTCGCCACCGGCTACCTCGACGAGCGCGAGCGCCGCTACACCCTCGGGCCCGCACCGTGGATGCTCGCCGCCCGGGCGGGGGAGCCGCCCGTCCCCGCGATCCCGCACGAGGCGCTCGACCAGCTCGCCCGGCACACCGGGATGCCGGTCCTGCTCGCCGCCCGGATCGGCGACGACGCCGTCTACCTCGACTGGGCCGGCGCCGACGAGGCCTTCGACGTCGCGCTCTCGGCCCGGGTCCGCGCCCCGCTGCCCGACACCGCGGCCGGACGCGTGCTGCTCGCCCACCTGCCCGCGGCCGAGCGCAAGCGGGTCGCGCTGGCCGCGCACGAGGGCGACCCCGGCGCCGCGGCCGCGCTGCTGGAGGGCTGTGCGGGCATCCGCGAACGGGGCGGCGAACGGGGCGCCAGCGGGGCGCTGCTGCCCGGCGCGGTGGCGGTGGCGGTCCCGCTGCGCCACGACGGGCGCGTCACCGGGGCGCTGTCCGCCGCCGCCCGCGGCACCGCGCCGCTGCCCGGTGAGGTCACCGCGGCGCTCGCCGACGCGGCGGCGGCCTGGTCCACCTGAGCGCGCCCGGCCCGGTGCCGCCGGGTCCCGGCCGGACCGGCCCGGACGGGGCATGATCACCCCATGAGCGAGGAACGCATCGAGACCACGCGCGTGATCGAGGCGGGCCCGGGCGAGATCTTCTCGGTCCTGCGCGACCCGCGCGGGCACGTCGCGATCGACAGCTCCGGCATGCTGATGTCGGCCGAGGGCGAGCCCGTCTCGGCGGTCGGGGACACCTTCGTCGTGCACATGGACCGCGAGGCGCTCGGCGACCGGCCGATGGGCCGCTACGACGTCACGGTGCACATCCGCAGCTACGAGCCCGACCGCGAGATCTCCTGGTCGATCGTCGGCGTGCTGCGCCCGCCGGTCGGCCACGTCTACGGCTACCGGCTCGAACCCGACGGCGCCGCCACCCGCGTCACGTCCTGGTGCGACTGGTCGGACATCCACCCGCAGTACCGCGGCTCGGGACTGTTCCCGGTGATCTCCGCGGCCTCGCTGCGGGCGAGCCTCGGCATCCTCGCCCGGACCGTGCAGCACCCCTGAGCGCCCGGCCGCTCAGGCCCGCCGGGACCGCCTGCGCAGCGCGGCGAGCAGCGGGCCCCACGCCGCGCACGACCACAGCGCCCACGCGAGGAGCACCGGCTGGAACAGCAGCCGCACGGCGCGGGCGCCGTCGGTGTCCAGGCCGAACGCCGGCGTCGCGGTCAGGTACTGCGACACGTTGCCGGGGAACACCACCACGAACAGCGCCGCGACGGCGAGCCCCACCCGCGGCCGCAGCCGGGCGGGCGCGAGGAGCACGGCGCCCCCGGCCGCGATCTCCACGAGCCCGGAGACGAGCACGACCGCGCCCGGCGCGGGCAGGAACGGCGGGACCTGGGCGAGGAACGGCTCCGGCGCCACCAGGTGCGCGACGCCCGCGAGGAGCAGGAAGGCGCCCAGCAGCAGCCGGGCCGCGGTGCGGGCCACGGCCCACCCCCGTCCGCGTCGTCGGCTCCGGCCGCGGCCACCCTCCCACGACGGTGCCGGGTCCGCCCCGGGACGTGACACGCTGCGCTGCCGCGGGACCCGCCGCGCGTCGCCCGGGACCCTCGGGTCACCCCGATGCCGGAACGGCAGTCGCACGACCGGGTCACCCACCGGGTCGTCGCTGCTCGGAGCGGGTGAAAGCAGAACTCTTGCGATTCCCTCGCGCAGTTGCCGGGTACCCGGTCCCTACCCGCGAACCACCATGCGGACCGGGTGCTGGGGAGCCTTCCGGTCCGTACTTCCCCGGTCCGGGGTGCGACCGCTTCGGGGGTGGTCGCACCCCGGATCGCTATGTGTCCCGGTGCCGCGCGGCGTGCCGCTCGTGCAGCGCCCGCACCCGCGGGGCCAGCTCCTCGTCCGGGCCCTCCACCCGCACGCCGGGCGCCACGTCGGTCACCGACAGCGGGCGCACCGGGGACTCCGGCCCGCCGAGCGCGGACCGCCAGCTCGTCAGCTGGGCGGTGGAGCTCGCGTACACGATGCGGCCCAGGCCGACCCAGGCGTGCGCGGCCGCGCACATGGGGCAGTGCTCGCCGGAGGTGTAGACCGTCGCGCCGGCACGCCCCGCGGGGTCCAGCAGCCCGGTCGAGCGCCGGGCCAGCTCGAACTCCGGGTGCCGGGTCGCGTCACCGCCCGCCACGCGGTTGCGGTCCTCGGCGAGCACCGTCCCGCCGGCGTCGACGAGGACCGAGCCGAACGGCTCGTCGCCCGCCTCCAGCGCCTGCTCGGCGAGCTCCACGCACCGGCGCAGGTGCTCCCTGTCCCGCTCGTCCATGGGTCCTCCCTGCCGAGACGTCCGCCGTGTCCGAGCGTAGCCGTGGCGCGCCGGACGACGGGTTCGGATGAACTCCGGACGTCGAGCGCTTACCCTGTGGGAATGACCGAGCCCGGAACCGTTGCGCCGCTGGCGCTCGACGAGCAGCTCTGTTTCGCGCTCCACTCGGCGTCCCGGGCCATGACCGGGTGCTACCGCCCGATCCTGGACTCGATCGGTCTCACCTACAGCCAGTACGCGGTGCTGCTGGTCCTGTGGGTCGAGGAGACGGTGCCCCAGCGCGAGCTCGGGGAGCGGATGTTCCTCGACAGCGGCACGCTCTCGCCGATGCTGACCCGCCTGGAGGGCCACGGCCTGGTCACCCGCGCCCGCCGCCCCGACGACGAGCGGACCGTGCAGGTCTCGCTGACCGACAAGGGCAAGGCGCTGCGCGAGCAGGCCGCCGCCGCCCAGGAGGAGGTCATCGCGGCCACCGGGATGTCCCGCGACGAGCTCTTCCGGATGCGCGACGACCTGCAGCGCCTCGCCGCGCACCTGCGCGCGGGCGACGCGGGGACCGCCGCGGTCTCCTGAGCCCCGCGCCGGTCCGGGCCGGTCCGCGCCGGTCCGCGCCGGTCGCAGGTGTGGGCCGACCGTTGCACGGGTATATGCTTGCCGACAGGCAAGCGTATGGAGTGCGATGAGCGACCTCGACCCCGACGAGCTGGCGCGGCTGCGCGTGGACCTCGCCCGGATCTCGCGCGGCCTCGACCGCGCCACCCGCGGAGCCGACCTCACCCGCAGCGCGACGTCGGTGCTGGGCACCGTCGCGGTGCGCGGGCCGATCGGGATGGGGGAGCTCGCCGCCGTCGAGGGGCTCAACCCCACGATGCTGTCCCGCCTCGCCGGCAAGCTCGAGGCGGCCGGGCTGCTGGTGCGCGACGCCGACCCCGCCGACGGGCGCGCGGTGCGCGTCGCGGTCACCGAGGCCGGCGCCGCCGAGCACGCCCGGCGCCGCGCGGAGCGCACCCGGCTGCTCGGCGCGCACGTCGCCGCGCTGGCCCCCGAGCACGTCGACCGGCTGCGGGCGGCGCTGCCCGCCCTCGACGCGCTCGCCGCGGCCCTGCGGGACGCGCGGTGAGCGCCGCCCCCGCCGCCGCGTCGCGGCCGCTGCTGGCCCGCACCTTCGCCGCCCTGTCCGGGCGCAACTACCGGCTCTGGTTCGGCGGCCAGTCGGTCTCGCTGGTCGGCACCTGGATGCAGTCGATCGCCCAGTCCTGGCTGGTGTACGAGCTGACCGGCTCCGCGGCCGTGCTCGGCACCGTCGTCGCCGTGCAGACCCTGCCCACCCTGCTGCTCGGTCCCTACGCCGGGGTGTGGGTGGACCGGGTCGACCGCCGCCGGCTCATGGTCGGGCTGCAGACGATGATGGGCCTGCAGGCCGCCGCGCTGGCCGCGCTCACCCTCACCGGGACGGTCGCGCTGTGGCACGTCTACGTGCTGGCCGCGGTGCTCGGGCTCAACAAGGCCTTCGAGAACCCGGCCCGGCAGGCGTTCGTGCAGGAGCTCGTCGGGCGCGACGACCTGCGCAACGCCGTGTCGCTCAACTCGGTGCTGGTCAACGCGGCCCGCGCGGTCGGACCGGCCGTCGCCGGCGCGGTGATCGTCGCGGGCGGGACGGGCATCTGCTTCGCGCTCAACGCCGTCAGCTTCGTCGCCGTGGTGGCCTCGCTGCTGCGCCTGGACGTCTCCGCGCTCACCCCGACCGAGCCCGCCCGGCGCGGGCCCGGCCAGCTGCGGGAGGGGTTCGCCCACGTGCGCGGCAACCCCGAGCTGCTGGTCCCGCTGGTGATGATGGCGCTGGTCGGCTGCCTGGCCTACGAGTTCCCGGTGGTGCTGCCGGTGGTGGCCTCGCAGACGTTCGGCGGCGACGCGGGGACCTACGGCTGGCTGACCGGCGCGATGGGCGTCGGCGCCGTGGCCGGCGGGCTCGTCGTCGCCGGGCGCGGACGCACCGGGGTGCCCGCGCTGGTGCGCAGCGCGCTGCTGTTCGCGCTGGTCCTGGCCCTCGCCGCGGCCGCGCCGTCGCTGTGGGTGGCGCTGGTCGCGATGGCGCTGGTCGGGATGGCGAGCGTGGCGTTCATGGCGGGCGGCAACTCCACGCTGCAGCTCGCGTCGGCCCCGCACATGCGCGGGCGGGTGATGGCGCTGTGGTCGGTGGCGTTCCTGGGCTCCACCCCGGTCGGCGGGCCGGTCGCCGGCTGGGTCAGCGAGCACCTCGGCGGGCGCGGCGGGCTGGCGCTCGGCGCCGCGGCCTGCCTGGCCGCGGCCGCCATCGGGTGGCCCGCCGCCCGCCGGGCGGCCCGCGCCGAGCGCGCCGCGGCGGCGGCGTCGTGAGCGCGGCACCGGGCCGGGGTCCCACCCTCGCGGTGATCGCCGCCGGCGGTGTCGTCGGCGCCGAGGCGCGCTGGGCGCTCGGGCTGGCCGGACCGCCCGCCCCGTGGACGACGCTGACGATCAACGTGACCGGCTGCCTGCTGATGGGGGTGCTGATGGTGCTGGTCACCGAGCGGTACGCCGCACACCCGCTGGTGCGCCCGGCCCTCGGGGTCGGGGTGCTCGGCGGGTACACGACGTTCTCCACCTACGCCGTCGACGTCGCGACCCCGGCGTTCGGCTCGCCCGCCTCGATCGCGCTGATGGCCGCCACCCCGGTGCTCGCGCTCGCCGCGACCGCGGCCGGGGCGGCGTCGACCCGGGCGCTGACCCGGACGCCCGGCGGGGGAGGGGCCCGGTGACCGCGCTGCTCGTGGCACTGGGCGCGGCCGCCGGGGCCCCGCTGCGCTACCTCGTCGACTCCGCGGTGAAGGCCCGCACGCCCTCGGCGTGGCCGTGGGGCACCTGGGTGATCAACGTGTCCGGGTCGTTCCTGCTGGGCGGGGTCGTCGCGCTGACCCCGCTGCTGGGGCCCGGGACCGCCGCCCTGGCGGGCACCGGCTTCTGCGGGGCGTTCACCACCTACAGCACGTTCGGCTGGGAGACGCTGTCGCTCCTCGAACGCGGCCGGATCGGGCTCGGCGCCGGCTACGCGGCGGCCAGCGCGGTCGCCGGGGTCGGCGCGGCCCTGGCCGGGCACGCCGTCGCCGGCGCGCTGCTCGGCTGAGGGCGCGCCGCGGCCGGGTCAGCGGATCCGGCCGCCGGTGGCGATGCGCAGCAGGTCCCGGGCGGTGCCGCGCGGGGAGGTGCCGTCGCGCCAGACGGCGCGGAACTCCCGCGTCAGGTCGAGGCCGTGCACCGCGACGGTCACCAGCGACCCCGCGGCGACGTCGGCGGCGGCCACGGCCCGGCCCAGCACGGCCGCGCCGTCACCGGCGCGCACCGCGGCCCGCACGGCGGCGTCGGCGGCGTACTCGTGACGCGGTGCGGCGGGCGCGCCCACCCCGGCCCGCTCCAGCGCGGCCTCCAGGGCGGGGCGCGCCCCGGTGCGGGGCAGCCGGGTCAGCAGCGCGGTGGCGGCCAGCTCGGCGGCCTCGACGCCGTCGCCGCCGGCCCAGGGGTGCCCGGGCGCCACCACGAGCACCAGCGGGTCGGACACCACCGTCGCGGCGTGCAGGTCCGGCAGCGGGCCCGGGGTCGCGACGACGCCGACCGCCGCCGCGCCGTCGCGGACCGCGGCCGCCGGGTCGTCGGTGTCGAGCAGGGTGACCCGCCCGCCGGGGCCGTCGCGCAGCTCCACCAGCCAGCCCTGCAGCAGCCCTTCGGCGACGACCGGCCCTGCGGCCAGTACGACGGCGTCGGCCCCCGCGCCGGTGCCGGCGTCCGGCGCGGTCCCGGTGCGCAACGCGGCGACGGCGACGTCGAGGTCGGCGGCCGCGTCGAGCAGCGGCCCGGCCCACTCGACGAGCAGTACCCCGCGGGTGGTGAGCCGGCTGGAACGGCGCCCGCGCCGGCCGCGCTCCAGTACCGGGCCCCCGGCCTGCTGCTCGGCGGCCCGGATCCGCGCCGACGCGGCCTGCACCGTCAGCCCGAGCCCCTCCGCGGCGGCGGCCAGGCTGCCGGTGCAGGCGATGTCGCGGAGCAGGGTGAGCGCGGTCAGGTCGGGGACGCGTGCGGGTGCGGATGCCATCGCGGCCAGCGTATGGGGCCGCGCGGCGGGTCCGGCGCCCGCGGTCAGACGCCGAGCAGTCCGCGCAGGTAGGCGGCCTGCCCGGCGTGCTGCAGGTCGTCGCCGAGCACGCTGACCAGGCGCTCGCCCGGGCCGTCCACCACCTCCCGCACCAGCCCGTCGACGCGCCCGACGTGGTCGGCCGGCAGTTGCGCAGCGGTCCTGACGGCGCCTGCGTTCCCGTAGGCGGCGGCGGGCATGCGGGTTACGGTGGTCGGCGGTGACCGAGAATCCGAGGACCCACAGCGCGCACTGGGGCGTGTTCACCGCCCGCTGGGACGGCCGACGGCTGCGGGTCCGCCCGCACCCGGGTGACCCCGACCCGTCCCCGGTGCTGGACAACGTGCCCGCCGCGGTCGGGCACGCCGCACGCGTCGCCGCGCCCGCGGTCCGCCGCGGGTGGTGGGACCGCGGTCCGGGCCGCGACCCGGACCGGGGCCGCGACGGGTACCGGACGGTGTCCTGGGACGCGGTGCTGGACCGGCTCGCCGAGGAGACCCACCGGGTCCGCTCGACCCACGGCGACGCGGCCGTCTACGGCGGGTCCTACGGCTGGGCGTCGGCCGGCCGGTTCCACCACGCCCAGGGCCAGCTGCACCGCTTCCTCGCCGTCACCGGCGGCTACACCCGCTCGGTCAACACCTACTCCGGCGGCGCCGCGGAGGTGATCCTCCCGCAGGTGCTGGGCGCGTTCGACACGGTCACCCGCTACGCCGTCACCTGGGACCAGGTCGCGGCCCACACCGACACCGTGCTGGCGTTCGGGGGCATGGCGCTGAAGAACTCCGCGATCGCCGCCGGCGGGGTCAGCCGGCACGTCGAGCGGGGCGCCATGCGCGCGGCCAAGGACCGCGGCGCGGTGTTCGTGCTGGTCAGCCCGCTGCGCCCGGACCTGCCCGCCGAGGTCGACGCGGTCTGGCTGCCGATCCGGCCCGGCACCGACGTCGCGCTGATGCTGGCGCTGATGCACACCGTCGTCGAGGCGGGGTGGGCCGACACCGGGTTCCTCGACTCCCACTGCGACGGCTGGGAGCAGCTGCACCGCCACCTCGTCGCGGCCCCGGTGAAGGACGCGGCGTGGGCCGAGTCGATCACCGGCATCCCGGCGTCGTCGATCCGCGGGCTGGCCCGGCGCATCGCGCACGGGCGCACCCTGGTCACCGTCGCGCAGTCGCTGCAGCGCGCCGAGCACGGCGAGCAGCCGGTCTGGGGCGGGACGGCGCTGGCCGCGGTCCTCGGCCAGATCGGGCTGCCCGGCGGCGGCTTCAACTACGGCCTCGGCTCGCTCGGGCACTACGGCCGCCCGCGCAACGCCGTCCCGGTGCCCACGTTCTCCCGCGCGCCGAACCCGGAGACCTCGTTCATCCCGGTCGCCCGCGTCGCGGACATGCTGCTGCACCCGGGGGAGCGCTACCTCTACCAGGGCGAGGAGCACACCTACCCGCACGTGCGGATGGCGTGGTGGGCGGGTGGCAACCCGTTCCACCACCACCAGGACCTGCGCCGGATGCGCCGCGCGGTCGCCGAGCTGGACACCTTCGTCGTGCACGACCCGATGTGGACGGCGACGGCCCGCCACGCCGACGTGGTGCTGCCCTCGACGACCACCCTGGAACGCGACGACATCGGCGCCACCAGCTCCGACCCGCTCGTCGTCGCGATGAAACAGCTCGTGCCGCGCCACGGCGAGGCCCGCGACGACTACGACGTGCTGTCCGACCTGGCGCACCGGCTCGGCCACGGCGACGCGTTCACCGAGGGCCGCTCGTCGCACGAGTGGCTGGTCCACATGTACGACCGCACCCGCAAGGGGCTCGCCGACCGGGGGCTGGACGCGCCGTCGTTCGAGGAGTTCTGGGAGCGCGGCGAGCTGGAGCTGCCGCAGCGCCCCGACGACGGCGGCGTGCTCGCCCGCTTCCGGGCCGACCCGCTGGCGCACCCGCTGCCCACCGAGTCCGGGCGCGTGCAGGTGGCCTCGGCCCGGATCGCCGCGCTCGGGCTGCCCGACCACCCCGGCCACCCGGCCTGGGTGGAGCCGACCGAGGTCCCCGACGGGCGCCACCCGTTCTGGCTGGTGTCCAACCAGCCCGCCACCCGGCTGCACTCCCAGCTCGACTTCGGGGCGCACTCGGCGGGGGCCAAGCGCTCCGGGCGCGAGGTGGTCCGGGTGCACCCCGACGACGCGGCCGCGCTGGGCGTCGGCGACGGCGACGTCGTGCGGATCCACAACGACCGCGGCGCCTGCCTGGCCGCGGTGCGGGTCAGCGACGACATCCGCCCCGGCGTGCTGCAGCTGCCCACCGGGGCGTGGTGGGACCCGCGCCCGGACCCCGAGCGGCCCGAGCTCGGCGACGACGGGCTGTGCGTGCACGGCAATCCGAACGCCGTCACCCGAGACCGCGGGACCTCGGCCTACGCCCAGGGCTGCAGCGGCCAGCTGTGCGCGGTGGCCGTGTCGCGCTACCCGCACGACCCGCCGGAGGTCACGGCGCACACCGCGCCGGTCGCGCCCGCCACGCCGTGACCGGCCCGGGCCCGGTGCGGGCTCCGGGGCCGGGACCTCAGGCGGGACGCGGGGCCCGCCGGGACGCGGCCAGGCGCCGGTTCCCGCCCTCGGACCCGGCGTCGACGGGGCGCACCCCCAGTGCCCTGGCGAGCCCCGAGGGCGGCATGTCGCCGTAGATCGTCTCGAACTCGCGGACGACGAAGGTCTCGTGCCAGATCCCGACCGCGCCGGGCACCGCGCGGGCGCGGCGGTTGAACTCCGCCCAGGCAGGGCGGTGCAGCGCGGTGGTGTCGTTCGCGTAGGCGTAGAGCGAGTCCCGGTCGCGCCAGTACTGGACCACCAGCGGCCCGCCCGCGCCGACGGTGAGGCGGTGCCCGAGCAGGCCGGAGCCGGGGTCGCGCTCCAGCTCGGCGAGCATCCGTGGCATCGCGGTGAAGACCGGCCACCACGCGTCGACCCGCCAGGGGCGGTTGAGACGCATCCCGATCAGGAACACGACGATCTCGTCGTCGTCGGTCGGCTCGTTGGTCGTGCGGTCGTACTGCGCCATCGTCCGCTCCCTGCGCCGGGTGTGTGGATACCCAGGCTATCCGATTATGGCGAGCGACGCTATCCGTCGGTGCGGAGCCAGGCCAGGACCGCCGCGGAGTCGGCGCCCAGCGGCGGGGGCGAGCGGCGGTAGGAGGGCGGGGTCCTCGACCAGGTCACCGGGTTGCGCACGGTCGGGACGGCGGCGGCGTCGTCGGCGCGCACGACGGGCTCGAGGCCGAGCTCCTCGGCGAGGGCGACGCCGCCGTCGACGGAGTTGATCGGCCCGCAGGGCACGCCCGCCGCGGTGATCGCGTCGTACCACTCGCGGGCGGTGCCGGTGGCGAGGCGGGCGCGCAGCCGCTGCTCGATCTCCTCGCGGTGGGCGATCCGGCCGGACATGGTCGCGAAGCGCGGGTCCTCGGCCATCGCCGGGTCGCCGAGGACGGTGGCGAGCTTGCGGAACTGGCCGTCGTTGCCGGCGATGACGATCAGGTCCCCGTCGGCGGTGGGCATCGGCTGGTAGGGGAAGACGCTGGGGTGCGCGTTGCCCATCCGGGTGCCGACGGCGCCCGCGGCGACGACGGCCTCGGTCTGGTTGACCAGGGTCGACATCGCGACCGACAGCAGGTTCGTCTCGAGCAGCTGGCCCTCACCGGTGCGTTCGCGGTGGCGCAGCGCGGCGCAGACGGCGAGCGCGGCGTGCAGCCCGGTGAGGACGTCGAACACCGCGACACCGGCGCGGTACGGGGTGCCGTCCGGCTCCCCGGTGAGGCTCATCAGCCCGGACACGGCCTGCACGAGCAGGTCGTAGCCCGGCAGGTGGGCGCCGCCGCGGGCGCCGAAGCCGGAGATCGAGCAGTAGACGACGGCCGGGTTGGCGGCGGCGACGGTGGGGTGGTCGAGGCCGAAGCGGGCCAGGCCGCCGGGCTTGAAGTTCTCGACGACGACGTCGGCCCGGCGCGCCAGCTCCTGCGCCGCCGCGAGGTCGTCGGGGTCGGTGAGGTCGAGGACCACCGAGCGCTTGTTCCGGTTGATCGACAGGTAGTACGTCGCGATCTCGCCCTGCTCGGGGTCGCTGACCACCGGGGGCTTCCAGGTGCGGGTGTCGTCCCCGCCGGGCCCCTCGACCTTGATCACGGTCGCGCCGAGGTCGGCCAGCATCATGGTCGCGTAGGGGCCGGCGAGGACGCGCGAGAAGTCGGCGACCAGCACGCCGTCGAGCGGTCCGCCGGTGGGCTCGTCGCCGAGCGGGGAATGATCCACGTCCCGGCACGCTAGCCGCGCCCCGGCGGGGACGACAGTCGCACCGGTCACGTGCCGGGCCGGGGCTCAGGGCGTGACGTCGCCGTCCACGTAGAACCACCGCCCGTCCTCGCGCACGAACCGGCTCCGCTCGTGCAGCACGCCGTCGACCCGGTGCGCCCGGAACTCCACGACCCCCTCGGTCGCGAACATCGACCCGCCCGCGCGGTCGACGATCTCCAGCCCGGTCCACACCGAGCCCGGCTCGGGCCGCAGCCGCCGCGGCCGCGTCGAGGGGTGCCACGACGCCAGCAGGTACGCCGCGTCGCCGCGCACGAAGGCGGTGTAGCGGCTGCGCATCAGCGTCTCCGCGGTGGGCGCCGGGCGGCCGTCGAGCACCGGTCCGCAGCAGTCGTCGAGGGGGCGGCCGGTGCCGCAGGGACAGCGCACGGCCCGAGCATGCCCCAGCCCTCCTGTGAGGTGCCCGACCGGCTCCGTCACGACGGTTGACCATCCGCACAGACGTGTGGTCGGCTCATCCGCCGTGCCGCGCAGCCAGGAGGTCCTACCGACGTGACGGAGTTCTACGACGTCCTGCACTCCCGTCGCGACGTGCGCACCGGGTTCCGGCCCGACCCGGTCGACGACGACGCGCTCACCCGGGTCCTGCAGGCCGCGCACGCCGCCCCGAGCGTCGGGTTCTCCCAGCCGTGGGACTTCGTCCTGGTCCGCGACGCCGGCGTCCGTGAGCGGGTGCACGCGCTGGTCGAGGCCCAGCGCGAGCGCTACGCCGCGTCCCTGCCGGCCCCGCGCGCGGAGGCGCTGCGCCGCATCCGGGTCGAGGCGATCCGGGAGACGCCGCTCAACGTCGTCGTCACCGCCGACGCCACCCGCGGCGGCCGGCACACCCTCGGGCGCCACGAGCGCCCCGAGATGGGCCCCTACTCCGCGGCGCTGGCCGTGCAGAACCTGTGGCTGGCCGCCCGCGCCGAGGGCCTCGGCGTCGGCTGGGTGTCCTTCTTCGGCGACGACGGCCTGACCGAGCTGTCCGCGCTGCTCGGTCTGCCCGCCCACGTCGAGGTCGTCGCCTACCTGTGCGTCGGGCACGTCGACGCGTTCCCCGACCGGCCCGAGCTGGAGGGGCACGGCTGGGCGCGGCGCCGCCCGCTCGACTGGGCCGTGCACCAGGAGACCTGGGGCGCCCGCGGGCTGCCCGGCGCCGCGCCCGTCGCGCTGCTGGACTCGACCCTGGCCGCGATCACCCCCGTCGACGACGCCGCCCGCGCCGCCGCCCGCGACCGGCTCGACCGCATGACCAAGCCCCGCGGCGCGCTCGGCCGCGTCGAGGACGTCGCCGTCGCGCTGGCGGGGATCGCGGGCGCCGAGGTGCCGCCCGTGCCGTCCCCGGCCGCAGTCGCGGTGTTCGCCGGTGACCACGGGGTGCACGCCCAGGGCGTGACGCCGTGGCCGCAGGAGGTCACCGCGCAGATGGTCGCGAACTTCACCGCGGGCGGCGCCGTGGTGAACGCCTTCGCCCGCCAGCTCGGCGCGGAGGTGCTCGTCGTCGACGTCGGGGTCGCCGCCGACCTCGACCCGGTGCCGGGCCTGCTGCCGCGCAAGGTCGCCCGCGGCACCGCCGACATGACCACCGGGCCCGCGATGACCCGCGAGCAGGCCCGGGCCGCGCTGGAGCACGGCATCGAGGTCGCCCGCGACCTCGTGGCCGCCGGGAACCGCTGCCTGCTCACCGGCGACATGGGCATCGCCAACACCACGGCCGCGGCCGCGCTGGTGTGCGCGTTCACCGGGGCCGGCCCCGCCGTCGCCACCGGGCGCGGCACCGGCGTCGACGACGAGACCCTCGCCCGCAAGACCGAGGTCGTGCGCCGGGCGCTGGAGCTCCACCGCCCCGACCCGGCCGACCCGCTCGGGGTGCTGGCCGCCGTCGGCGGGTTCGAGCACGCCGGGCTCGCCGGGTTCGTCCTGGGCGCCGCCGCGCTGCGCACCCCGGTCCTGCTCGACGGCGTCATCGCCGGGTCCGCCGCGCTCGTCGCCGCCGCGCTCGCCCCGGCCGCCGCCGGGTACTGCCTCGGCGGGCACCGCTCCGCCGAGCCGGGCGGCGCGCTCGCCCTGGACCACCTCGGGCTGGCCCCGCTGCTGGAGCTCGACATGCGCCTCGGCGAGGGCACCGGCGCGCTGCTCGCGCTGCCGGTGCTGCAGGGCGCGGCGCGGGCGATGGCCGACGTCGCGACCTTCGACGCCGCCGGGGTCACGGACAAGACCGGTGGGTGACCCGCTCACCGTCGTCGGGATCGGCGCCGACGGCTGGGCCGGGCTGCCCGCCACCCACCGCGACGCGCTGCGCGACGCCGAGGTGCTGCTCGGCGGGCCCCGCCAGCTCGACCTGGTCCCCGCCGAGGTCCGCGGCGAGCGCCGCGCCTGGCCGTCGCCGCTGGTCCCGGCGCTGCCGGGCGTCCTGGACTCCCTCGCCGGGCGCCGCGTCGCGGTCCTCGCCTCCGGTGACCCCATGTTCTTCGGCATCGGCGCGACGCTCGCCCGGGTCGCCGGGCCGGACCGGCTGCGGGTGCTGACCCACCCGTCGTCGGTCGCGCTGGCGTGTGCGCGGCTCGGGTGGGGCGCCGAGCACGTCACGGCGCTCAGCGTCGTCGGGCGCCCGCTCGACGCGCTGCGCCGGGCGCTGGCGCCGGGGGCCCGGCTGGTCGTGCTGTCGGCCGGCGCGGCCTCGCCGCAGGAGATCGCCACGCTGCTCACCGGCGCCGGCTGGGGCGGGACCCGGATGACCGTGCTGGAACGCCTCGGCGCCCACGACGAGCGCGCCGTCACCGGCACCGCCGCGACCTGGCGCGGCGAGTCCGACGCGCTCAACGTCGTCGCCCTCGACTGCCGCCCCGACGACGGCCTCGTCCCGCCGGGGGAGACCCCCGGCCTGCCCGACGCGAGCTACGACCACGACGGCCAGCTCACCAAGCGCGAGGTCCGCGCGGTCACCCTCGCCCACCTCGCGCCCCGCCCCGGCGAGCTGCTGTGGGACGTCGGCGCCGGGTCCGGCTCGGTCGGCATCGAGTGGATGCGCGCCCACCCGCGGTGCCGGGCGATCGCCGTCGAGTCCCGGCCCGGACGCGCCGAGCGGGTCGCGGCGAACGCCGCCGCGCTCGGCGTCCCCGGGCTGCGGGTGGTGACCGGGCGGGCGCCGGATGCGCTCGCCGGGCTGGACACGCCCGACGTCGTGTTCGTCGGCGGCGGGCTGACCGGCGAGGGCGTACTCGACGCCTGCCTCGCGGCGCTGCCCCGCGGCGGACGGCTGGTCGCGAACGCGGTCACGACCGCGACCGAGGCGGCGCTGGCCGCCGCGCACGCCGCGCACGGCGGCGAGCTGGTCCGGGTGCAGGTCGCCCGCGCCGTGCCGGTCGGCGGCTTCCACGGATGGCGGCCCGCCATGCCGGTGACCCTCTGGAGCTGGAGGAACGACCTGTGACGGTGCACTTCATCGGGGCCGGACCCGGCGCGGTCGACCTGCTGACCCTGCGCGCCCGCGACCTGATCGCGGCGTCGCCGGTGTGCCTGTACGCGGGCAGCCTGGTGCCGCCGGAGATGCTGGCGATCTGCCCGCCCGGCGCCCGCACCGTGGACACCGCGCTGATGACCCTCGACGAGATCATCGACGAGATGGTGCGCGCGCACCGCCACGGTCTCGACGTCGCCCGCCTCGCCTCCGGCGACCCCTCGGTCTTCTCGGCGATGGCCGAGCAGATGCGCCGCCTGGAGGCCGAGGGCGTGCCCTACGACGTGTGCCCGGGCGTACCCGCCTACGCGGCCGCGGCCGCCGCGCTGGGCCGGGAGCTGACCGTCCCCACCGTCGCGCAGACCGTGACGCTGACCCGGATCGCGGCCCGGGCCACCCCGATGCCCGAGCACGAGGGGCTGGAGCAGCTGGGGACGGCGGGCGGGACGGTCGTGCTGCACCTGGCGGTGCACCGCATCGCCGAGGTCGTCGACGCCCTCGCCCCCGCCTACGGCGGCGACTGCCCGGCCGCGGTCGTCGCGCACGCCTCACGCGAGCACGAGATCGTGCTGCGCGGCACCCTGGAGCAGCTCCCGAAGGCCGTGGACGAGGCCGGGATCCAGCGCACCGCCGTGATCATCGTCGGCGAGGCGCTGGCGGCCCGGCACTTCCCGGACTCCCACCTCTACAGCTCCGGCCGCTGCCGCGGCCCGGAGACGCCCGGTCAGTAGTCCTCGTGCCAGGCCCGGCCGTCGCGCTCGATCAGCGCGGTGGCCGAGGCCGGGCCGTGGCTGCCCGCGGCGTACGGGCGCGGCCGCTGGTCGGTGGCCTCCCAGGTGCGCAGGATCGGCTCGGCCCACGTCCAGGCGGCCTCGATCTCGTCGCGCCGCATGAACAGCGTCGGGTTGCCGCGCAGGACGTCCATCAGCAGGCGCTCGTAGGCGTCGGGCAGGCGGTCGCCGAAGGCGCGGGCGAAGGACAGGTCCAGCGGCGCCGGGATCGGGCGGATCCCGCCGGGGCCGGGCTGCTTGGCCGTCATGTGCAGGCGGACGCCCTCGTCGGGCTGCAGCCGCAGCACCAGCCGGTTCGCCGGAATCTCCTCGCCGAACGCGGGGAAGATCGAGTGCGGGACCGGCTTGAACTGCACCACGATCTCCGACGCGTGGGTCGCCAGCCGCTTTCCGGTGCGCAGGTAGAACGGCACGCCCGCCCAGCGCCAGTTCGCGACCTCGGCGCGCAGGGCCACGAACGTCTCGGTGGAGGACCGCTCGCGCTCGCGCGGGGTCCCGGCCCGGGACTCGGCCAGCTCGGTCGCGTAGCCGGGCACCGCGGTGCCGTCGACCAGGCCCTCGGCGTACTGGCCGCGGACGGTGTCGCGCACGACGTCGGGGCCGTCGAGCGGGCGCAGCGACTGCAGGACCTTCAGCTTCTCGTCGCGCACGCCCTCGCCGTCGATCTTGGCGGGGGGTTCCATCGCGACCAGGCACAGCAGCTGCAGCAGGTGGTTCTGCACCATGTCGCGCAGCGCGCCGGAGCCGTCGTAGTAGTCCGCGCGGTTCCCGACGCCGATCGACTCGGCCACGGTGATCTGCACGTGGTCGATCTGCGAGGCGTTCCAGAGCGGCTCGAACAGGGAGTTGCCGAAGCGCAGGACCAGCAGGTTCTGCACCGTCTCCTTACCGAGGTAGTGGTCGATCCGGTAGATCTGCTCCTCGGCGAACACCGAGCCGACCTCGTCGTTGATCGCCTTCGCCGACGCGAGGTCGGTGCCCAGCGGCTTCTCCAGCACGACGCGGGTGTGCTCGTCGACGATGCCGGCGGCCGCGCTGCCGACACAGATCCGCCCGAACAGCTGCGGGGCGGAGGCGAGGTAGAGGACCCGGGTGCGCCCGGCGGGGGCCCCGAGCAGGTCCGCGAGCAGCGACCAGTCGTCGTCGGCGACGTCGAGGGTCACGTGGTGCAGGCGGTCGAGGAACCGGCGGTGCTGCGCGTCGTCGGCGCAGGCCTCGGGGCCTGCCCAGCGCGGCGCGGTGCGCCGCAGCTCCGAGTCGACCTTGTCGCGGTAGCCGGGGTCGTCGAGACCGGACCGGGACACCGCGACGATGCGGGTGTCGTCGGCCAGCTGCCCGTCCCGGTCACGGAGGTAGAGCGCGGGCAGCAGCTTTCGCATCGCGAGGTCGCCGGTGCCGCCGAACACGACGACGTCGGCGGGATCCATGACGGGCAGGGGGTGCGGCATCACGAGCCGTCTCCTTGATCGAACGGGACCGGGTGGCCTGTCGGTCCGCGGGCAGCGGACTTCCGTACTGTACCGATTCGGATCCGTACTTCGAAAGCGGAACCCGGTACCGGCGGGCGGCCCGTCGCCGAGCGGTCGTGGGAACGGTGCTCAGAGCAGCCGGCCGGCCCCCGGTGACGGCGTCCCGGCGAACACCACCGGCTCGGTCCAGCCGCGCTCGGCGTAGGCCGCGGTCACGGCCGCGGTCACGGCCGGCACCCGGTCGGTGTCGGCGAGGGCGATGACACAGCCGCCGAACCCGCCGCCGGTCATCCGCGCCCCGGCCGCGCCGCCGTCGCGGGCGGCCTCCACGGCCACGTCGACGTGCGGCACGGTGATCTCGAAGTCGTCGCGCATCGAGGTGTGCGAGGCGTCGAGCAGCGGGCCGATCGCGCGCGGGTCGGCCCCGCCGGACAGCAGCCGCACGACCTCGAGCACCCGGGCGTTCTCGGTGACGACGTGGCGCGCGCGGCGGCGGATGCGCTCGTCGCCGATCCGCTCCAGGTCCTGCGGGCCGGCGTCGCGCAGCGCGGCGACACCGAGTGCGGCGGCCGCGGCCTCGCAGTCCGCGCGCCGGGCGCCGTACTCGCCGCCCGCGTGCGCGTGCGGTGCGCGGGTGTCGACCACCAGCAGCTCCAGGCCGTGCGCGGGCAGGTCGAACGGGACGAGCTCGACGCGGTCGTCGCGGGTGTCGAGGAAGACCAGCCGTCCCTCGCGGCCGTGCATCGACGCCATCTGGTCCATGCCGCCGGTCGGGGCGCCGACGAACTCGTTCTCCGCGCGGCGGGCGATCCGGGCCAGCTCGGTCGGGCCGATCCGGGACCCGGCGAGCCCGGCCAGCGCGACCCCGACCGCGCACTCGACGGCGGCCGAGGAGGACAGTCCCGCGCCGACCGGCACGTCGGAGTCCAGCTCCAGCTCGACCTCGCCGAGCGGGTAGCCGGCCTCGCGGAAGGCCCAGCAGGTCCCGGCCACGTAGGCGGCCCAGCCCGGCACCTCCCCGGGCACGACGGTCGCGGCGGAGAACTCCACGGCGGCGCCGGGCTCCTGCACCGACCGGACGCGGCTGCGCGCGCCGGACGCGGGTGCCGCGGCGACGACGGCGCGCTGCGGCAGGGCGAAGGGCAGCACGAACCCGTCGTTGTAGTCGGTGTGCTCACCGATCAGGTTGACCCGGCCGGGGGCGAACCAGACCCCGGTCGGGGCGCTCCCGTGGCGGCTGGCGAAGGTCTCGGCGACGGCGGACATGGCGGCTCCGTGGGGGTGGTGCGGTGACGGTGGTGCGGTGACGGCGGTGCGGTGACGGCGGTGCGGGCGGGGTCCGTGCGGCCGGGGGACCGCGGGAGGCACGATGGTCACCGTGCCCGATCTCGCCGACGCCGTGGACCTCGCCCTGACCGACCCGGTGACGTCCGCGCTGCGCGGGCGGCTGCGCGCCTTCGGCGCCACCCGCGGCGGCGCCGCCCGCTTCGACGCGGACGTGTCGCCGTTCGGGGCGCTGCCGGCCGCGCCCGGTCCCGGGGACTGGGCCGACCTCGCGGCGCTGTGCGGCCCCGGCGCGGAGGTCGTGCTGGTGCGGCCCGGTGCCGGGCCGCCCGCGGTGCCGCCGGGCTGGGAGCTCGTGCGCGACTTTCCGGGCGTGCAGATGGACGGCGCCGCGGTGCGCGGCGCACCCGACCCCGACGCCGTCGAGCTCGGTCCCGGCGACCGCGCGGAGATGGCCCGGCTGACCGGGCGGACCCGTCCCGGGCCGTGGCTGGCGCGCACCGCGGAGATGGGCCGCTACCTCGGCGTGCGCCACGAGGGGCGCCTGGTCGCGATGGCGGGCGAGCGGATGCGCCTGGGCGGCGAGGGCCCGGCCGGCGCGACCGAGATCAGTGCCGTCTGCACCGACCCGGCGTTCCGCGGGCGCGGTCTGGCCCGGCGGCTGGTCGACGCGGTCGCGGCCGGGATCGTCGCGCGCGGGGAGCGGCCGGTGCTGCACGCCTCGGCCGTCAACCACGGGGCGATCCGGCTCTACCGCGCGATGGGCTTCACGCTGTCGCGCGACATGCGCTTCGACCTGCTGCGGACGCCGCACTGACCCGCGCGCCGGCTCAGGCCGACAGCGCGGCGTCGACGGCGCCGGGGGACAGCACCTCGTCGAGCACCAGGATCGCGCAGCCCATCACGCCGGACCGGCCGGTGAGCAGGCCCGGCTCGATGCGCAGGTTCTGCGTGGCCGCGGCCATCGAGCGCCGGTAGATCGCCTCGCGCACACCCGCGACCAGGGGGTCGAACGCCCCCACCAGGTCGCCCCCGATCGCGACCAGCGACGGGTTGACCAGGTTGACCGCGGCGGCGAGCACCTCGCCGAGCCGGCGCCCGGCGATGCGGACCAGGCGGACCGCGTCCGGGTCGCCGGACTTCACCAGCGCGACGACGTCGGCGATCGACTGCACCGGGCGGCCCGCGGCGGCGAGGTCGCGGACCAGCGCGCGGCCCGAGGCGAGCACCTCCAGGCAGTCGACGTTGCCGCAGCCGCAGCCCACGCCCGGCCCGTCGTGCACGGGGGTGTGCCCGATCTCGCCGGCCGCGCCCCAGGCACCGCGCTGCAGCGCACCGCCGCAGACCAGCCCGGCCCCGACCCCGGAGCCGATCTTGACCATGAGCAGGTCGTCGACGTCGGGGTGCGCGTCGTGCTCGGCCAGCGCCATCACGTTCACGTCGTTGTCGACCAGCACCGGCGCGGGGAAGCGGGTCGTGAGCAGCGGCGGCAGCGCGATGCGCTCCCAGCCGGGCAGCGCGGGCACGCCGACCGACCAGCCGCGTGCGCCGTCCACCGTGCCCGGGACCGACAGCCCGATGCCGCGGATCGAGGCGTCGTCGACCCCGGCGGTGAGCAGCAGCTTCTCCAGGCGGACCACGGCCTCGCCGAGCAGGTGCTCCGGTCCGGCCGAGGCCGCGATGTCGACGACCTCCTCGGCCAGCACCGTGCCCGACAGGTCGCACACCGCCGCCTTGGAACGGCTGACGCCGACCGAGAGCGCGAGCACGGTCCCGCCGGCGGCGTTGAACTCCAGCCGGGCGGCGGGGCGCCCGCCGGTCGCGGCGGCGCCGACGACCTCGGTCACCAGGCCGTCGGCGAGCAGGCGGTCGACGCGGGCGGCGACGGCGGTCCGGGACAGCCCGGTCTCGCGGCCGATCTCGGTCCGGGTGCCGGCCACGCCGTCCCGGACCAGCCGGAAGATCTCGCCCGCGGTCGCGGGCGCGCTGGTCGGGGTGCGTCCTCGCATTCGTCCAGTGAACCACAGGGCTTCGACCTGGTAAAACGCTGATCACGTCACACTTACGTCTTGTGAGTACCGAAGCAAGTGGATAGAGTGCGTATCGAACGGTCCGCCACGCACCCACCACCTGGAGATCGACGTACCGTGACCGACACCGCACCGATCGGCACCGCACCGCTGCACCCCGTCGTCGACGCCGTCACCCGGCGGGTGGTCGCCCGCTCCGCCACCACCCGGGCCGCCTACCTCGAGCGCATCGCCACCGCCGCCGCCCCGGCCACCGGGCCGAACCGCGACGGCATGGGCTGCGCCAACCTCGCCCACGCCGTCGCCGCCTGCGGGCCGGACAAGCTGACGCTCACCGCGTCGCCCGCCCGCAACATCGGCATCGTCACCGCCTACAACGACATGCTCTCCGCGCACCAGCCGTTCGAGACCTACCCGGCCCGGATCAAGGCCGCCGCCCGTGCCGCCGGTGGCGTCGCCCAGGTCGCCGGGGGAGTGCCCGCCATGTGCGACGGCATCACCCAGGGCCGCGCGGGCATGGAGCTGTCGCTGTTCTCCCGCGACGTCATCGCCATGTCCACCGCGATCGCGCTGAGCCACGACATGTTCGACGCCGCGGTCCTGCTCGGCGTCTGCGACAAGATCGTGCCCGGCCTGGTGATGGGCGCGCTGTCCTTCGGCCACCTGCCGGTGCTGCTCGCCCCGGCCGGCCCGATGACCTCCGGCCTGGCGAACAAGCGCAAGGCCGCGGTGCGCCAGCGCTTCGCCGCGGGCGAGGTCGGCCGCGACGAGCTCCTCGAGGCCGAGTCCGCCAGCTACCACGGCCCCGGGACCTGCACGTTCTTCGGCACCGCGAACTCCAACCAGCTGCTGATGGAGGTCATGGGCCTGCACCTGCCGGGCAGCTCGTTCGTCAACCCCGGCACCGCGCTGCGCGACGCCCTGACCGAGGAGGTCGCCCGCCGCGCGCTGGACGCGGCCGGGGACCCGGACCGCGCGATGGGCCGCGTCGTCGACGAGAAGGCCGTCGTGAACGGCATCGTCGCGCTGCTGGCCACCGGCGGCTCGACCAACCACACGATGCACCTGGTCGCGATGGCCGCCGCCGCGGGCGTGCAGATCACCTGGGACGACTTCTCCGAGCTGTCCGCCGTCGTGCCGCTGCTGGCCCGCATCTACCCCAACGGCGACGCCGACGTGAACCACTTCCACGCCGCCGGCGGGATGCAGCTGCTGATCCGCGAGCTGCTCGACGCGGGCCTGGCCCACGACGACGTCCGCACCGTCGACGGCGCCGGCCTGCGCCGCTACACCCGCGAGCCGTTCCTCGACACCTCCGGCGCCACCACCGAGCTGGTGTGGCGCGAGGGCCCCACCGAGAGCCTGGACAAGAAGGTCCTGCGCTCGGTCGCCGACCCGTTCTCCCCGGACGGCGGGCTGCGCGTGCTGCACGGCAACCTCGGCCGCTCGGTCGTCAAGACCTCCGCGGTCGACCCGGACCACCGCGTCGTCGAGGCGCCGGCGGTGGTGTTCGAGGACCAGGAGCAGCTGCTCGCCGCCTTCGGTGCGGGGGAGCTGGACGGGCGCGACCTCGTCGCCGTCGTCCGCCGGCAGGGCCCGCGCGCGAACGGCATGCCCGAGCTGCACAAGCTCACCCCGGCGCTCGGCGTCCTGCAGGACCGCGGCCACCAGGTCGCGATCGTCACCGACGGCCGCATGTCCGGCGCCTCGGGCAAGGTCCCCGCCGCGCTGCACGTCACCCCCGAGGCCGCGCAGGGCGGGCCGCTGGGACGCGTCCGCGACGGGGACCTCGTGCGCCTCGACACCCTGAACGGCACGCTGTCCCTGCTGGTCGACGCCGACGAGTTCGACGCCCGCGAGCACGCCGGGCCCACCGGGCCGTCCGGGGGGACGACCGGCACCGGGCGCGAGCTGTTCGCGGCGTTCCGCGCCGCGGTCGGCCCGGCCGACACCGGCGCCACCGTCGCCCTGCCGTACTGACCGAGCCCGCCGCACAGACCGAGCCCCCCGGGACGGACCGGGAGGAACCGAGAGGACCCCGTGAGCGAGAAGCTGCTCGAACTGGCCCCCGTCGTCCCCGTCGTCGTGCTGCACGACGCCGGGGCCGCGGTCCCGCTGGCCCGCGCCCTGGTCGGGGGCGGCCTGCCCGTCATCGAGGTGACCCTGCGGACCCCGGCCGCGGCCGAGGCCGTGCGGCGGATCGCCGCGGAGGTCCCCGACGCCGTCGTCGGCACCGGGACCGTGCGCACCCCCGACGACGTCCGCGCCTCGGTCGCGGCCGGGGCGCGGTTCCTGGTGAGCCCGGGCGCCACGCCGCGGCTGCTCGACGCGATGGAGGACTCCGGGCTGGACTTCCTGCCCGGCACCGCGTCGATCTCGGAGATGATGGCCGTCGCCGAGCGCGGGCACACGGCGATGAAGTTCTTCCCGGCCGAGGCCGCCGGCGGGCGACCGTTCCTGTCCTCGGTCGCCGGGCCCCTGCCCGACCTGCGGTTCTGCCCGACCGGCGGGATCAGCGCCGCGACGGCGCCGGACTACCTCGCGCTGCCGAACGTGTCGTGCGTCGGCGGGTCCTGGCTCACCCCGGCCGACGCCGTCGCCGCGGGCGACTTCGGGCGGATCCGCGAGCTCGCCGCCGCGGCCGCCGCACTGGGGTGACCCACCCGGTCGCGCAGCACGGCCCGGGCCGCGAGCACGGCGAGCAGCAGGTAGAGCAGGACCAGGGCCCACCCGGCGATGTCGCTCATGACGCCATCGTGCGCCCGCCGCGGCCGCGCACGACCCGGTCCTGACGCGATCCTGACGCCGGCCCGGCGCCGGGCGGCGCGAGGGGGCCGCCCGGCGCCGCGGACGCGTCCGGACGGGAGCGGGGTGGGGGCCGCCTCATCGTGCTGACACCGGGTGGGCGCGACCGTTAGGATTCCGTACCGGTGTGCCGGGAAGTCTGGTCGGCGTGCAGTGACCCCTGCCCGCCCGACCTCCCCGGAGCCCCGTGAACACCTCGCCCGACCCGTCACCGAACCCGTCGGCACCGACCCGCCTGTTCTCCCGCGGATCCTGGGCGCAGGCCCGCCGCGTCGCGGACGTCCTGCGCACCGAGACCGTCGGTGGCGTCCTGCTGGTCGCCGCCGCGGCGCTGGCGCTGCTGTTCGCCAACTCGCCCTGGCGCGACACCTACGCCGACCTGGCCGGGTTCACGATCGGCCCGGCCGCGCTGCACCTGGACCTCTCGCTGGCCACCTGGGCCGCCGACGGCCTGCTCGCGATCTTCTTCTTCGTCGTCGGGCTCGAGCTCAAGCGCGAGTTCCTCGCCGGTGACCTGCGCGACCCGCGCAGGGCCCTGCTCCCGGTCGCCGCCGCCGTCGGCGGCATGGCCGTGCCGGCGCTGATCTACGTCGCGGTCAACGCGGCGAACCCCGACGCGCTCGTCGGCTGGGCCATCCCGACGGCCACCGACATCGCGTTCGCGCTGGCCGTGCTCGCCGTCATCGGGACGCACCTGCCGACCGCACTGCGGACCTTCCTGCTGACCCTCGCCGTCGTCGACGACCTGCTCGCCATCACGATCATCGCGGTCTTCTACACCGACCAGCTGTCGGTGCTGCCGCTGGCGGGTGCGCTCGTGCCGCTGGCGCTGTTCGCCCTCGCCGTGCAACGCGGTGTGCGGTCCTGGTGGGTGCTGCTGCCGCTGGCCGCGATCACCTGGGTGCTCGTGCACGAGTCCGGGGTGCACGCCACCGTCGCCGGTGTCCTGCTCGGCTTCGCCGTGCCGGTCCTGGGCCGCCACCGCGTGCACGGCGTCTCGCTGTCCGAGCACTTCGAGCACCGGTGGCGGCCGCTGTCGGCCGGGGTCGCGGTGCCGGTGTTCGCCTTCTTCGCCGCCGGGGTGACGGTCGTGGGCGGCGACGCGGGCGGGTTCGGCGGTGCCCTGCTCGACACGGTCACCCTCGGCATCGTCGCGGGCCTGGTGCTGGGCAAGACCGTCGGCGTGCTCGGGGCGACCTGGCTGGTGCAGCGGGTCACCCGCGCGGAGCTGTCCGACGAGCTCAGCTGGTGGGACCTGCTCGGCCTGGCCCAGCTCGCGGGCATCGGGTTCACCGTGTCGCTGCTCGTCGGCGAGCTCGCCTTCGGCACCGGCACCCCGCAGGACGACCACGTCAAGGTCGGCGTGCTCGCCGGGTCGCTGCTCGCGGCGCTGCTGGCGACGGTGGT
Organism: Pseudonocardia spirodelae; assembly: GCF_037727765.1. Classification (NCBI taxonomy): domain Bacteria; kingdom Bacillati; phylum Actinomycetota; class Actinomycetes; order Pseudonocardiales; family Pseudonocardiaceae; genus Pseudonocardia; species Pseudonocardia spirodelae. The sequence continues at coordinate 107,990 of NZ_JBBJUP010000010.1, forward strand.
CCTGCGGCTGCGCAACGCCCACTACCGGCGCATCGCCGAGATCGAGACCCGCGACGACGACCACGACGGCGTCCCGGACGTCTACCAGGAGCCGCGCCGCGAGGGGTGAACCCTCAGCGGTGGTCGGCGCGGGCCGCCGCGTGGCGCACCGCGGCGGGGGACAGGCCGCGGCGGCCGCGGTCCCACTCCCCGGTGTCCGGGCGCAGGCACGGCAGCGCGTGCACCACGCTGCGGGCCCGGCCGCCGTCGGGGGCGGTGCCCTCGTGGAAGCGGACGCGCAGCGGCTCGACCGTCGGGTCGATCGGGCCCCAGCAGCGCTCGCAGAGCGCGTCGCGCATCATGCGGCACGCCGCTCGACCGGCGCGCCGGTGCCCGCGGGCACACAGGCCGCGACGTGCACGACGGCCTCGCGCCAGCGCACCTCGCCCGCGGCGTCGGCGTGGTCGATGTGGGAGAGCCGGTAGACGCGCTCGGTCGCGGGGTCGACCGGGGCGAAGCAACGTTCGCAGAGCTGGATCATGGGGAACACGACCTCGGGGATGACGGGATCGGACGCCCAGCATCTACCCGCACGCCATGATCCGGACACCGGAACGTGACCCGCGCCGCTGTGTGTCGCGGACCACCTGACCTGCGGTTTCATGGTCCACATCCGGATCGGCGGTGTCGCTCGCGGGTGCCGGACCCGGCGCGTCCTAGACTCGGCGGTTCCGCGGGACCACGACCGGTTGGAGCTCCTTCTTGCGCCTGGTGCACGCCGCCGACCTGCACCTCGACAGCCCCCTGCGCGGGCTGTCGCGGCTCGGCGACTCCCAGCTCGCCGGCACGCTGCGTGCGGCGACCCGGCGGGCCTGCGAGAACCTCGTCGACGCCGTCGTCGACTCCCGGGCCGACGCGCTCGTGCTGGCCGGCGACGTCTACGACGGCGACTGGAAGGACTACGCCACCGGCGCGTTCTTCGTGCGGCAGCTGTCGCGGCTGCACGACGAGGGCGTGCCGGTGTTCCTCATCAGCGGCAACCACGACGCCGAGTCCGAGATCACCCGCTCGCTGCGCCTGCCCCCGAACACCCACCGGCTGTCGGTGGACGCACCGGAGACCGTCGTCCTCGACGACCTCGGCCTCGCCGTGCACGGGCAGGGCTTCGCCCGCCGCGCGGTGCTGGAGAACCTGGTCCCCGCCTACCCCGACCGCGTGCCCGGGATGGTCAACGTCGGCGTGCTGCACACCTCGGTGCAGGGCGACGACCGCCACGACACCTACGCCCCCTGCCGTCCGGAGGACCTGTCCGGCTGCGGGTACGAGTACTTCGCGCTCGGCCACGTGCACGAGCAGCGGGCGGTGTGCGACGGCCCGCACCAGGCCTGGTTCTCCGGCAACCTGCAGGGCCGGCACCCGCAGGAACGCGGGCCGAAGGGCGCGCTGCTGGTCGACACCGCCCCGGAACGGTGGGCCGCGGTCACGCCGCTGGTGCTCGACGTCGCCCGCTGGGAGCTCGTCGAGGTCGACATCGGCGGGCTCGCCGACGCCGACGAGGTCTACGACGCCGTCGCCGCCGCCCTGGCCGAGCGGTGCGCCGCCGCCGCGCCGCGCACCGTCGTCGCGCAGGTGACGCTGCACGGCGCCGGCCCCGCCGCGCCCGCGCTGACCGCCACCGAGGGGGTGCGCACCGAGCTGGAGCTGATCGCCGAGCGCTGCGGGGCGGTGCTGGAGAAGGTCCGCAACCGCACCCGTCCGCCGGCCGGGGCGCTCGCCGTCGACCCGGAGCTCACCGCGGCCGTGTCCGCGGCCGCGGCCGGGCTGGCCGCCGAGCCGGACCGCATCCGCGAGCTCGCCGCACCGCTGGAGCGCGAGGTCGGCCGCCGCCTGCGCGAGGCGGGCCTGCTCGACCTGCGCGACGACGAGCGGCTCGCCGCGCTGGCCCGCCAGGCCGAGCAGCAGCTGCTGGCCCGGATGGCCGGCTCGTGACCGCCGCGCTGCGCACCCTGGTCCTGGAGCGCTACGGCGCCTACGAGGGCCGCGAGCTCACCCTCGGCGCCGGCCTGACGATCGTGTCCGGGCCGAACGAGGCGGGCAAGACCACCCTGCTCGACGCGCTGTCGGACCTGCTGTGGGGGATGCCGCGCCCGGTCCGCCACGCCTACGCCGTGGGGCCGTCGCGGCTCGCCGTCTCGGCCACGGTCGAGGACGGGTCCGGCTCCCCGGCGGTGCTGCGCCGCACCACCCGCGGCCTGCACGACGGTGCCGGTGCGCCCGCCGATCCGCCGTGGGGCGCCTCCGGTGCGGACGCCCGGCGCCGCTGGCGCGAGGGCTTCGGGCTCGGCCACGAGGACCTGCGCGAGGGCGGGCGGGCGCTGTGCGCGGGGGAGGGCGACCTCGCCGAGCTGGTGTTCACCGCGCGCAGCGGGCGCGACGCCCGCGCGCTCGTCGCGGCACTGGACGCCGAGGCCGACGCGCTGTTCAAGGACCACCGCGGGAACCGCTCGGTGCAGGTGCGGGCGGCGTTCGCCCGGTTCACCGAGACCGAGAAGGCGGTCGGGGAGCGGGTCGCGCGGGCCGGCGAGGTCACCGCACTGGCCGGGGAGATCGCCCGTCTGGAGCGCCGGGCCGCCGAGCTGTCGCGCACCCGGCGCGCCGCCGCCGTCGCCGCGGACGCGGCCCGCCAGGCCGTCCGCGCGCACGACCCCGCCCGCGAGCTGGCCGCGCTGCGCGCCGAGCGCGACCGGCTCTGCGCCGACGGTGCCGCGCTCGACGCCGCGTCGCTGCAGGAGTACACGGCGGCCACCGCGGCCCTCGCCGCCGCCGAGACCGCCCGCGACGAGCACCGCGCCGCCGCCGACGCGCTGCGGGCCCGGCGCGCGGAGCTCGACCTCGACGAGGACCTGCTGGCCGACGCGACCCGGGTGCGCGAGCTGGAGTCCGCCGCCCAGGCCCGCCGCGCCGACGCCGAGCGCGCCGCCCGGCTGCGTGCCGACGCCGCCGAGGCCCACCGCCGCGCCGAGACCGCGCTCGCCGGGCTCGTCGCCGACGACGGCCGCAGCCCCGCCGACCGGCTCGCCGCCGTCCACCTGCCGGCCGACCGGGCCCGCGACCTCGACGTCCACGCCCGCGCGCTCACCGAGGCCACGGCCGAGGCCGCGCGCGCCGAACGGCTGCACGCCGACGCCCTCGCCGAGGTCCGCGAGGAGTCCGAGGTGCCGGGCGGGCTCGACCCCGACCGCGTCGGCCGGGTCGCCGAGGTGCGCCGCGCGATCGAGGCCGAGGGCTCGGCGGCCGCGCTGTGCCGGGCCGCCGTGGTCGAGCGTGACGCCGCACGCACCCGTCGCGCCGAGGCGCTCGCCGCCGCCGGGTACCGCGGCGCCCCCGACCCGGCAGCGCCGCACGCGCGCGGCGTGCTCGCCCCGCCGCAGCGCGAGGTCCGGGAGTGCCGTGCCGCGCTGCGCACCGCCGAGCAGGACGAGCGGGCCGCCCGCCGGGCCGCCGCCGACGCCGCCGACCGCGCCCACCGGGCCCGCACCGCCCGCGACGGCGTCGCCGCCGACGGGCGCCCGGTCGGCGCCGACGCGCTGGCCGCGGCCCGCGCCGACCGCGACGCCGCGCTGGAGCAGCTGCTCGCCGCGGGCCCGGACGGGGCCGGCGCGGCCGCCGGACGGCTCTCCCGGGCGCTGGCCGCGGCCGACCGCGTCGCGGACGACATGATCGCCTCCGCGGACCGGGTCGCCGAGCTCGCCCACCGCGAGGCCGAGCTGGCCGAGGCCGACGCCGGGGCCGCCCGGACCGCGTCCGCCGCCGACGCCGCGGCCGGGCGCACCGCCGCCGCCACGACCGCCTGGACCACCCTGTGGCGCGCACACGGCGTCGCCGTCCCGGACCCCGACGACGCCGACGCCGTCGCCGCCGCGCTGGCCGAGGCCGCCCGCGCCGAGGACGAGGCCGCCCGCGCCGACGAGCGCCTCGCCCGGCTGCGCGACCAGGCCGACGAGCAGGAACGCGCCCTGGGGGCGGCCCTGGCCGCGGCCGGTCGCCCGCGCGACGGCGCCCCGCTCGACGTGCTGCTCGTCGCCGCGGCCGACCTCGCCACCGAGGCCGAGCACGCCCGCGACCGGCGGGTCCTGCTGGCCCGCCTGCGCAGCGAGGCCGAGCGGGCCGGCGGCGCCGCCGACGCCGCGCGGCACGAGCGGGAGCTGGCCGCCCAGCGGTGGCGCTTCGCGCTGCGCGGCGCCGGGCTGCCCACCGACCTGGAGCCGGCCGGCTGGGACACCCGGCGCGACACCGTCGCCGACGCCCAGTCCGCCGGAGCGCTCGCCCGCCAGGACGACGAGGAGGCCCGCCGCCTGGAGCGCGCCGTCGCCGCGCACACCCGCGCGGTCGCCGCACTCGTCACCCGCCACCTGGAGCCCGCCCCCACCGGCACCGCGCCGGCCGACCGTCTCGGCGAGCTCGCCGAGCGGGTCCGCGCGGTCACCACGGCCGCGGTCTCGGCCGGCCACCTCGACGACGACATCGTCGCCGCCGAGGACGACGCCGCCCGCGCCGCCCGCGACGTCGCCGCCGCCACCGCGGTGCTCGACCGGCTGGCCGTCGAGCTGGCACTGACCGAGGCGCCCGAGCCCGGCGGCCTGGAGGCCGCCGCCGAGCGGGGCGCGCACGTCGCCGGGCTCGACGCCCGCATCGCCGAGCAGGCCCGGCTGCTCGCCGCGGCCGCCCCCGACCTCGACGCGGCCGAGCAGGTCGCGGCCGCGCCGGACACCGAGCCCGGCGCGCTGGCCGAGGCCCTCGACCGGGCCGAGGCCCACGAGCGCGACCTCGGCACCGAGCAGGACGAGGTCCGCGAGCAGCTGGGCGGGCTGCGGGCCCGGCGCCGCGAGCTGGAGGAGGCCGAGGGCGCCGCGGAGCTGCACGCCCGCGCGGCGTCCGAGCTGGCCGGCGTCGCCGACGCCGCGGAGCGCTACCTGGTGCTGCACCTGCAGCGCGAGATCCTGCGCCGCGAGCTCGAGGCCTACGAGCGCAGCCACGCCTCGCCGCTGCTGGTGCGCGCCGGGACGCTGCTGGAGCGGCTCACCGCGGGCCGGTTCGTCGCGCTGCGGCCCCCGGCCGAGGCCGGCGGCAGCGGGCGCAGCCTGGTCGCGGTCCGCGCCGACGGCGAGGAGCTCGCCCCCACCCGGCTCTCGGAGGGCACCGCGGACCAGGTGCACCTGGCGCTGCGCCTGGCCGGGATCGAGCAGCTGCAGGCCGACCGGGTCGCGGCCGGGCTGCCGACCGTCCCGGTGGTCCTCGACGACGTCCTGATGACCTTCGACGACGAGCGCGGCGCCGCCGCCGTCGCCGTCCTGGGGGAGCTCGCGCAGCTGGCGCAGGTGCTGCTGTTCACCCACCACGAGCACGTCGTCGGCCTGGCCCGCGCCGCCGGGGTCGCGTTCACCGTCGCCGAGCTGGGCCCGCCCGCCCCGGTCGAGGCGGTCGCCGACGCCGACTCCGTGCGCGCCACCCCGCTCGCGGGCTGATCACCCGCGGCCGGGCAGACTGCCCGGCATGGATGCGTGCGGTGAGCGGTTCGTGATCGTCAGCGGGGACGCCCGGGCCGAGGTCGACGAGGTCGGCGCGGCGCTCGCGGGCTTCTCCCAGGGCGGCCGGGTCCGGATCGAGCCGCACCCGCCGACCGCGCGCCCGCCGAAGGGCTCCGGCGCGGTGCTGGCGCCGTGGCCGAACCGGGTCCGCGGCGGGCGCTGGTCGCACCGCGGCGCCGGGCACCGGCTCGCGCTCACCGAGCCCGACGCCGGCAACGCCATCCACGGCCTGCTGCGCCACGTGCCGTGGACGCTGGTCGAGCGCGCGGGCGACCGGGTCACCCTCTGCGCGGTCGCCGCGGTGCAGCCGGGCTGGCCGCAGCCGGTGCGCGTGACGGTCACCTACGCCGTCGGCCGCGACGGGCTGACCGTCACCACCGAGGTCGAGAACCTGGGCGAGGCACCCGTCCCGTTCGGGCTGGGCTTCCACCCGTACCTGCGGGTCGGGGACGTCCCGACCGACGAGCTGGAGCTCACCCTGTCCGCGCGCACCGAGCTGCCGCTGCGCGACCAGCTGCCCGACGGCCCGGCCGCGCCGCTGCAGGCGGCGATCTCCCGCACCCGCCTGGCCGGGCTGCAGCTGGACAGCACGTTCGGCGGCTGCACCCCGGGGGCGGGCCCGGACGGCGGCGCCGACGGCCGCGTCCGGCACCGTGTCGGCGCCCGCGACGGCGGCGGCACCGAGCTGTGGGCCGACCCGGCGTTCGGCTGGGTGCAGGTGTTCACCCCCGACGACTTCCCGCGCCAGGGCCCGGACGGGGCGGTGACCGCGTCGCGGGCGATCGCGGTCGAACCGATGACCTGCCCGCCGGACGCGCTGAACTCCGGCACCGACCTCATCGAGCTGGTGCCGGGGGAGACCCAGGTGCTGCGCTGGGGCGTGCACGCCACCGGGTGAGGCGGGTCACCGGCGGCGCCGGAACACCGGCGAAGTGGTTGAACGTTCCACCGAACGTGACTGCCGCTTCCCCGACGCTCCTGCCCGTCCTCGACGAGGCCGGCCGTGCCGCCCTGTTCACCGAGGCCCGCACCGCGAACACCTTCTCCGACGAGCCCGTCACCGACGAGACGCTGCGCGCGGTGTGGGAGCTCGCCCAGTGGCCGCCGACCGCGGCCAACACCCAGCCGCTGCGGGTCGTGTTCGTCCGCAGCGACGAGGGGAAGGCCCGGCTGCTGCCGCTGCTGGCCGAGGGCAACCGCGCGAAGTCCGAGGCCGCGCCGGTCGTCGCGATCCTGGCCGCGGACCTGGACTTCCACGTCCACTCCGACCACACCTTCCCGGTCAAGCCCGGCTTCCGCGACGGCCTCGAGAGCCAGGGCCGCGAGGGCCGCGAGGGCATGGCGCGGTTCAACGGCACCCTGCAGGCCGGCTACGTCCTGCTCGCCGCCCGCGCGCACGGCCTGGCGACCGGCCCGATGGCCGGCTTCGACGCCGACGCCGTCACCGCCGAGTTCCTGCCCGGCGGGCGGCACCGCGCGCTGCTCGTGGTCAACCTGGGCCACCCCGGCCCCGACGCCTGGCACCCGCGGCTCCCGCGCCTGGCCGCCGACGAGGTCCTCACCTTCGCCTGAGCCCCTCAGCGCGAACCCCTCAGCGCGGCGTGGTCATCGACGGCGTGTGCGCCAGCAGCTCGCGCGTGTAGTCGTGGCGCGGGTCGGCGAGCACCTGCTCGACCGTCCCCTGCTCGACGATCCGGCCGTGCTGCAGCACCGCGATCCGGTCCGCGACCTCGCGGGCCAGTGCGATGTTGTGGGTCACGAACAGCATCGCGGTGCCCAGCTCGCGGCGCACCGTGGCCAGCAGCTCGACGATCGAGGCCTGCACCGAGACGTCCAATGCCGAGGTCACCTCGTCGCACACCAGGACGTCCGGTGCGGTGACCAGTGCGCGGGCGATCGCCGCGCGCTGGCGCTCCCCGCCCGACAGCCCGCCGGGATAGCGGTGGGCGAAGGACTCGCCGAGCCGGACCTGGCGCAGCATGTCGGCCACCCGGTCCCGCCGGGCCGCCGCGTCGAGGTCGGTGAGGTGGCGCAGCGGCACCTCCAGCGAGCTCGCCAGCGTCCGCCGCGGGTTGAGCGAGGCGAACGGGCTCTGGAACACGTACTGCACGCTGCGCAGCTGCGCCCAGGTCCGCGGGGTGGCGAGCGGCTCGCCGTGCAGGCTCAGCTCCCCGGCGTCCAGCGGCAGCAGCCCGGACAGGCCGCGGGCCAGGGTGGTCTTGCCCGACCCGGACTCGCCGAGCAGCATCAGGCACTCCCCGGCGGCCAGCTCCAGGTCGACGCCGTCGAGGACGGCGCGGCCGCCGTAGCGCTTCCCGGCGCCGCGCACCCGCAGCACCGGCTCCCCGGCCGGGGACGGGTCGCGGTCGGGCACCCGCGCCAGGTCCGGCACCGCCGCGATCAGTGCCCGGGTGTACGGGTGCTCGGGCGCGGTGAGGATCCCGCGCACCGGACCGGTCTCGACGACCTCTCCGGCCTGCATCACCGCGACCCGGTCGGCCAGCCCGGCGACGACGGCGAGGTCGTGGGTGATGTAGAGCGCCGCGGTCCCCGAGCGGGTCACCAGCTCCCGGACGGTGTCGAGCACGAGGTCCTGGGTCGTGACGTCGAGCCCGGTGGTGGGCTCGTCGAGCACCACGGCGTCGGGCCGGTGCACGAACGCGGCGGCGATCCCGACCCGCTGCTGCTGCCCGCCGGAGAGCTGGTGCGGGTAGCGGGCGAGGAAGTCGTCGTCGCCGGGCAGGCCGACGTCGGTCAGGGCCTCGCGGACCCGGGCGGTCACGTCGCCGTCCCAGCCGTGCGCGGTGAGCACCTCGGCGACCTGGGTGCCGATGCGCAGCACCGGGTTCAGCGACAGGGCCGGGTCCTGCGGCACGTAGGACACCAGTCGCCCGCGCACGCCGCGCAGCGTCGCCACGGGCAGCGTGAGCAGGTCGTCGTGGGACTCGGTGTGCCCGGCGAAGCGCACCGTGCCGCCGGTGTGGGCGAGCCCGGCGCGGAAGTGCCCGAGCGCGGCCAGCGCCGCGGTCGTCTTGCCCGAGCCGGACTCGCCGACCAGGGCGAGGATCTCGCCCGGGGCGACCGCCCAGTCCACGCCGTGCAGCACCTCGCGGCCGCCGGTGGTCGCCACCCGCAGCCCGGTGCACTCGATGGTCGCGCTCATGCGACGCCCCCCGTCGTGTCCGCGGACTCCTTGGCCAGCGCGTCGGTGACCATGTTCGTGCCGACGGTGAGCACCGCGATCGCGAGCACCGGCAGCAGCACCCCCCAGGGGGCGACGGTCAGCGCGATCCGGTTCTCGTTGATCTGCAGCCCCCAGTCCGCGGCGGGCGGCTGCACACCGAGCCCCAGGAACGACAGCGACGCCACGTAGCCGATCGAGTAGGTCAGGCGCAGCCCCAGCTCCACCATCAGCGGCCCGGTGATGTTCGGCAGCACCTCGGTGGCGAGGATCCGGCGCCGCGGCATCCCGTACATCCGGGCGGCCAGCACGTAGTCCTGCCCGGCGACCGACAGCGTCGCCTGCCGCGCGACCCGGGCGACGCGGGGGATGTGGGTGATGCCGATGACGAGCACCAGCAGCCAGCCCGAGGACCCCAGCACGGCCACCGCGAGCAGCGCCAGCACGAGCTGCGGGAACGACAGCAGCACGTCGCCGCCGCGCATGATCAGCGGGTCGAGGCGGCTGCCGGTGGTGCCGGAGTACCCGGCGAGCATGCCGAGCACGGCGCCGCCGACGATCCCGATCGCCGTCGCCGCGACCGCCGAGGCGAGCACCGGCCCGCCGCCGGCGAGGAAGCGGGTGAGCACGTCGCGGCCCAGGTCGTCGGTGCCGGCCAGGCCCTCGGCGCGGAACGGGCGCCCGGCGAAGTCGTCGACGCCGTAGCCGGTCAGCAGCGGGCCCAGCACCGGGCCCAGCAGCGCGACGGCGACGACGAGCAGCGTCAGGGCGGCGCCGACGCGGGCCTGACGGCGCCGGAAGGTGCGGCGCAGCAGCCCGGCCGGTGCGGACGTGGCGGCGGTCATGACCCACCTCCGGTCGAGGAGTGGCGGATCCGCGGGTCGGCCAGGATCCCGGCGACGTCCGCGGCGAGGTTCACCAGCACGTAGAACGCGGCGATGATCAGCGTGATCGCCTGCACCACCTGCACGTCCCGGTTGGCGACGGCGTCGATCAGCGCCTGCCCGATCCCGGGGTAGCGGAACAGGAACTCCACGACGACCACGCCGCCGGCGAGCCAGGCCAGCTGCAGCGCGATCACCTGCGCGACCGGGCCGATCGTGTGCGGCACGGCGTGGCGCAGCAGCACGGTCCGCTCGGGCAGGCCCTTGAGCCGGGCCATCTCCACGTAGCCGGCGTCGAGGGTCTCCGACAGCGTCGCGCGCATCATCCGCACCACGTAGGGGATCACCACCAGCGCCAGCGTCAGGACCGGCAGCACCAGCTGCTCGGGCCGCGCCCACACCGGCTCGCCGGGGCGCGCGATCGTCACCGACGGCAGGATCCGCAGCACCGAGGTCGCGAACAGCACGACCAGCAGCACGCCGATCACGAACTCCGGCAGCGCCGCCAGCACCAGCGACGTGCCGGACACCGCGGAGTCGGTGCGGGTGCCGCGGCGCACCGCGGCCCGCGCGCCGAGGGCCAGCGCGACCGGGGTGGACACCAGCGCGGTCAGCACCAGCAGCAGCGCCGACGCGCCGATCCGGCCGCCGAGCAGCTCGGTCACCGGGCCCTGGGTGGCGGCGGAGTAGCCGAGGTCGCCGGTGAGGACCCCGCCCAGCCAGCTCAGGTAGCGCTCGGGCGCGGGCCGGTCGAGGCCGAGCTGCTCGGACAGCGCCGCGACCCGCTCCGGGGTGGCCTGCTGGCCGAGGATGGCCCGCGCAGGGTCGCCGGGCAGCAGCAGCGTCGCGGCGAAGATCAGGACCGAGACCACGACCAGGATCAGCACCGACACCGCGAGGCGGCGCAGGATCATGCGTGCCAGCGGGCTCATGCGCTCACCCACGCCTTCCGGAACTCGTAGCCCGACAGCGACAGGCCGGTCCGGTTGGGGACCAGCCCGCCGACGTAGGCCTGGTGGGCGTCGACCCGGTCGGGGAAGCCCCAGATCAGGTAGCCGCCGCGCTCGAACTCGATCCGCTGCGCGGCCCGCACGAGCTGCGCGCGCACCCGCGGGTCCAGCTCGGAGCGGGCCCGGCGGACCACGGACTGGTACTGCGCGTCGTCCCAGTGGGTCTCGTTGAACGGGGAGTCGGGCATCGAGGACTGCGAGGCCTGCGGCAGGTAGTTGCGGGTGTTCCAGAAGCTCTGCGCGAACTCCCACTGCAGGTACTGGTCGGAGAAGAAGGTCGAGGTGTCGACCCGGCGCAGCCCGATCTCGATCCCGGCCGCGCGGGCCTGGGTGGCGAACACCTGGGCGGCCTCGACGGTGCCGGCCTGGATGGGGGAGGTGACCAGCTCCAGCGACAGGTTCGGCTTCCCGGCCCGGGCCAGCAGGTCCCGGGCGCGCTGCAGGTCCTGCTCGCGGGCCGGGTCGAGGTACTCGGGGTCGAAGCGGGCGTAGAGGTCGACGGCTCCGGCGCCCTGCCCGGACAGCACCTGCTCGACCAGCTCGCCGCGCCCGGCGACCAGGCGCAGCGCCTGACGCACGCGCACGTCGTCGAAGGGGGCGACGTCCACGCGCAGGGTGAACGGCAGCCACGACCCGGTCTCGGAGGTGAGCAGCCGCACCGAGTCGTAGGACCCGACGACCTCGGTGAGCGAGAGCGGGACCTGGTCGATCGCGTCGACCTGGCCGGACAGCAGCGCGTTGATCCGCGCGTCGTCCTCGGAGAAGTTGATCAGCTCGAGCCGGTCCACCCAGGGCTGGCCGGGCCGCCAGTAGCCGTCGTGGCGGACGAAGGCGCTCTGCTGGCCCGGGGTGAACGAGGCGTAGCGGAAGGCACCGGTCCCGACCGGGTCCTCCAGCGAGAAATCCGCCGGGACGATGCCGCAGGAGTACTCGGCGAGGTACTGGTCGAACACCGGTGAGGGCTCGGAGAGCACGAAGCGCACCGAGGAGTCCGAGGCCACGACGACGTCGTCGAGGATCCCGAACTGCGACGCCCCGGACTTGGGGTCGTCCGGGTCGGTGATCCGCCGGAAGGTGGCGACGACGTCGTCGGGGGTGACCGGGCGCCCGTCGTGGAACGTGATCCCGGCGCGGATCCGCGCCGTCCACGCCCGCGCCCCGGGTTCCGGGGTCACCGACTCGGCGACGGCCGGCTGCAGGGTGTAGGCGTCGTCCCAGTGCAGCAGCGGCTCGTAGAGGCTGAGCGTGCGGGCGATGTCGGGGTTGGTGGCCGGGCTGTGCGGGTCGAGGGTGTCCGACGAGCCGCCGCCGGTCACCCCCACCCGCAGCACGCCGCCGCGTCGCGGTGGTCCGGCCTCGCGGGCCGCGGCGGGGCCGCCGCAGCCGGCCAGGGCCGTGGCCGCGGCGAGCCCCGCGGCGCCGCCGAGCAGGCGGCGCCGGGACAGCGGCGCGCCGGTCGGGCTGATCATGACGTGGTCTCCTCGTGGCGGGCCCCGCGGGCGCGGGACCGTGGTCGCGGGCTCAGGTCGGGGGCCGGGCCACCCCCTGCACCGCACGACCCGCGTGCTCGGGCTCGGGCGCGTCGGTGAGCAGCGCGTCGAGCTCGGCGGCCACCCCGTCTGGGAACGGGACCGTGCCCTCGGGGCCGACGTGCAGGCACATCAGCTCCTCGGTCGCGCAGAGCCGCCCGCCGCTGCGCAGCTCGTGCCACAGCCGCAGCCGCTTGGCGTCGCGGCCGAGCACCCGGGTGGTGACCTCCAGGTCCGCGCCGGGGCCGATCTCGCGCAGGTAGCGCACGTGCGCCTCGACGGTGTAGAGCGAGCAGCAGGTGGCGTCGCGGTAGCCGGCGTCCATCCCGGTGCGCTCCATCAGCGCGGTCGTCGCGTCGCCGAACACCAGCACGTAGTACGGCTCGGACAGGTGGCCGTTGTAGTCGATCCACTCCGGACGCACGACGTCGTGGTGCACCGCCGGGCGGCTCACGCCCGGTCCCCGGCGGCCCGCGCGGCCGCGACGGCGCGGCGGACCGCGATCACCGCCCGGTCGCGCTCGGCGACGAGCTCGGCCATCGGCCGCCCGCCCGCGCTGCGCCCGGCGCCCGCGACCATGTCGTCGCGCAGCCCCGGCGTCAGCTCGGGGGCGTCGAGCCGGGTCCACGGCGCCTTCAGCGACGGCCCGAAGTGGTCGAGCATGTGCGCCATCCCGCCCTCGCCGCCGGCGAGGTGGAAGGTCAGGCACGGCCCGTGGACCGGCCAGCGCAGCCCCGGCCCGTCGGTGATCGAGCGGTCGATCTCCTCCGGGGTGGCCTCGCCCGCGGCGACCATGTGCAGCGCCTCGCGCCAGATCGCCTCCTGGAGCCGGTTCGCGATGAACCCGGGCAGCTCCCGGGTCATCTCGATGACCGACTTGCCGATGTGGCGGTAGAACGCGGCCGCCGCGTCGACCGCCCACGGCGCGCTGTCGCGCCCGCCGACGACCTCCACCAGCGGGATCAGGTACGGCGGGTTGAACGGGTGCCCCACGACCAGCGCCGACGGGTCGGCCGCGGCGACGGCCATGTCCGACATCGGGAACCCCGAGGTCGAGGAGGCGACGACCACCCCCGGCCCGGCCGCGGCGGCCAGCTCCGCGAGCAGCGAGCGCTTGAGCTCCAGGTCCTCCGGCGCGCTCTCCTGCACGAAGTCCGCCCCCGCGACGGCCTCGGCCGCGGTCGGGTGCAGCGTGATCGCCTGCGGGTCGGCGCCGGGGGCCAGCCCCAGCTCGGTCAGCGCGGGCCAGGCCGCGTCGACGGTGCGGCGCAGCCGGTCCCCGGCGCCGGGCCCGGGGTCCCAGGCCCGCACGGCCAGGCCGCGGGACAGGAAGTACGCCGCCCAGCCGCCGCCGATGACCCCGGCCCCGATGCAGGCGACGGTGGCGATCTCGTGGGGCGCGCGCGGCTCAGACACCGGCCCGCTCCCGCAGCCCGAGGATCTGCCGCGCCCGGTCCGGGGTCGCGACGGTGCCGCCGAGGTCCTCGACGATCGTCACCGCCCGCTCGGTCAGCTGGGCGTTCGTGGCCTTCACCCCGCGGGCGAGGTAGAGGTTGTCCTCCAGCCCGACGCGGACGTGCCCGCCGGCCAGCATCGAGCGCGCCACCCACGGCAGCTGGTCGCGTCCGATGGAGAACGACGCGAAGTTCGCGCCCTCGGGCAGCAGGGCCACCATCGCGGCGAGCACGCCGGGGTCGGCCGGGGCGCCGTAGGGGATGCCCATGCACAGCTGGAACAGCGGCGGGGCGTCGATCAGGCCCTCGCGGACCAGCTCGGTGGCGAACCACAGCTGCCCGGTGTCGAAGATCTCCAGCTCCGGCTTCACCCCCAGCTCCTGCACCCGTCGCGCGCCGGTGCGCAGCATGTCCGGGGTGGACACGTACAGCTGGTTGCCCTCGCCGAAGTTGAGCGAGCCGCAGTCGAGCGTGCAGATGTCGGGCAGCAGCTCCTCGACGTGCGGGAGCCGCTCCAGGGCGCCGACCAGGTCGGTGCCGTCCACCGGCTTCAGCGGGTCCTCGGCGTCGAGCACGAGGTCACCGCCCATGCCGGCGGTCAGGTTCAGGACGACGTCGACGCCGGCGTCACGGATGCGGGTCACGGTCTCGCGGTACAGCTCGACCGCGCGCGACGGGCTGCCGGTCTCGGGGTCGCGCACGTGGATGTGCACCACGGCGGCGCCCGCACGGGCCGCGGCGACCGCGTCGGCGGCGATGGCCGCGGGCGTCACGGGGACGTGCGGGCTGCGGCCCACCGTGTCCCCGGCACCGGTCACCGCGCAGGTGACGATCACGTCGCGGTGGCTGTCAGGACTCATCCGTTCTCCGTTCCCGTGGAGGGGCCGCCCGGGCCGCGGAGCACGGCCCGGTCGAGGAACCCGGCCAGGTCGGCGCGCATCTGCGCGACCGACGTGCCGGGGGTGCGGGCCATGACCTGGATGCCCAGGCCGTCGATCAGCGCGGTGAGCCGGCGGGTGTGCTCCGCGGCGTCGGGCACGAACACCCCGGCCGCGGCGCCCTCGGCGAGGGTCATCGCGATGCTGCGGAACCAGCGGTCGTAGGCGTGCCAGTACAGGGCGCGCCGGGCCGGGTCGATCGCGGACTCGGCCCACACCTGGATCCAGATCGACCACTCGCGCTCCAGCAGCGCGCCGTCGGGCAGCTGCAGCTCGATCAGCCGCAGCAGCCGCGCGTGCGGGTCGGCCACGGCGTCGAGCTCGGCGACCTGGCGGTCGAAGGCCAGGCGCACGTTGTGGCGCAGCGCGGAGTCCAGCAGCTCCGAGCGGGTCGGGAAGTGGTGGTGGATGGCCGCGGTCGAGGTGCCCGCCGCCCGCGCGACGTCGGCCGTGCGGACGCGGTGGTAGCCCTGGTCGGCGATCAGCGTCCAGGCCGCGTCGAGGATGCGGCGCCGGGTGCCCTGCGGGCCGGTGTCGCCGTCGGGCACCGGGTCCGGACGCCCGGCCGCGGCGGCCGCGCCGGTGGGCGCGGCGGTGCGGGCCCGGCCCGGGTCGGCACCGTGCAGCAGCCGGGTCACGGTCTCGCCGGTGACGTCGGCGATGCGCACCAGCTCGTCGGCGGCGAAGCGGCGCCGGCCGGCCAGGGACTTCGACAGCTTCGTCTCCTCCAGCCCGATCGCGGCGGCGAAGCGGCGCTGGGTCCAGCCGTCGCGGGCCAGGAGCTCGCGCACCCGCACGGCGACCGCCTCGTCGGCGGGGCGGGCGGCGCGCAGGTCGGTCATCGCCGCGACCGTAGGCCGGGACTTGCGAACATCGCAAGCAACGGTTTCGCATCGGTGCAGCGCAGCGACCCGGGTGTGACGCCGTCCCGGCCGGTGCGCCGGTCGGCCGGCCGGCGAGGTGCCGCTCGCGGAACCGCTTGCGCGCGAGCGGGCCACAGCGCCCGCGGGACGGTAGGGTCACCCGGACCCGACAGCGCCGCGGGGTGCGGGGGACGTGCGAGGGGGAGCATGCGTTCGCTGGACGAGGCCGGGATCTGGACCGACGGGATCGAGGGCGTGGAGGTCCCCGGCTACGACCGCGCCGGGGTGCGGGCCGGCATCGTCCACCTCGGGGTCGGCGGGTTCCACCGGGCCCACCTCGCGATGTACGCCGACGCGCTGCTCGCCTCCGGCGGGGACGGCGGATGGGGGATCTGCGGGGTCGGAGTGCTCGCCTCCGACGACCGCATGCGCGACGTCATGGCCGCCCAGGACGGGCTCTACACCCTGGTGCTGAAGGAGGCCGACGGCACGCTCGCCCCCCGGGTGGTCGGCTCCCTGGTCGACTACCTCTACGCGCCCGACGACCCGGACGCCGTCGTCGAGCGGATCGCCCACCCCGACACCCGCATCGTCTCGCTGACCATCACCGAGGGCGGCTACGCCATCGACCAGAAGACCGGCGAGTTCGACCCGGACTTCCCCGGGATCGCCGAGGACCTGGCCGCGATGGCGCAGGGCCGCGCGCCCGGCGGCGCGTCCGGGCTGCTCGTGTCCGCACTGGCCCGGCGCCGCGAGCGCGGCACCGGCCCGCTCACCGTGATGAGCTGCGACAACATGCAGGGCAACGGCGACACCGCCCGCCGGGTCGTCACCGGCGTCGCCCGGCTGCACGACGCCGGTCTCGGCTCCTGGGTCGCCGAGCACGTGACGTTCCCGAACTCGATGGTCGACCGGATCACCCCGGCCACCGCCGACTCCGACCGCGAGGCGCTCGCCGAGCGCTTCGCCCTGCGCGACGGCTGGCCGGTCGTGTGCGAGCCGTTCACCCAGTGGGTGCTGGAGGACCACTTCGCCGCCGGCCGCCCGGAGTTCGAGCGGGTCGGCGTGCAGGTCGTCGAGGACGTCGTGCCCTACGAGTTCATGAAGCTGCGCCTGCTCAACGCCACCCACCAGGCGCTGGGCTACCTCGGCTACCTGGCCGGGCACCGCTACGTGCACGAGGTCGCCCGGGACCCGGCCTTCGCGGCGTTCCTGCGCGGCTACATGGACGACGAGGCCACCCCCACGCTGCGCCCGGTCCCCGGCATCGACCTCGACGCCTACAAGGACACGCTGCTGGAGCGCTTCGCCAACCCCGGCGTCGCCGACACCCTGATGCGGATCAACTACGGCAGCTCCGACCGCATCTCGATCTTCCTGCTGCCGGTCGTGCGCGAGCAGCTCGCCGCGGGCGGACCGGTCGACCGGGCGGCCGCCGTCGTCGCGGGGTGGTGCCGCTACGCCGAGGGTGCCGACGAGCAGGGCGAGCCGATCACCCAGCAGGACCGGCTCGCGGAGGAGATGACCGCGCTGGCCCGCGCCGAGCGCGACACCCCGGGCTCGTTCCTGTCCCACCGCGGGGTGTTCGGCGACCTCGGCGCCGACGAGCGGTTCGCCGGCGCGTTCCGCCGCGCGCTGGAGTCGCTGTGGGCGCGCGGGGCGGCGGCCACCGTCGCCGATCTCGCGTGAACCGATGAGTCCGCGGCCGCCGCGCGGTCGGACCCTCTGACACCCTGCGCACACGACCCCGGGAGACCACAGTGGGCACCATCGACGTGCACGAGTTCATCAGCCTCGACGGCGTCGTCTCCGATCCCTCATGGACCGCGGACTACGGCTTCACCGACGAGATGGGCGAGGCGATCGGGCGGCTCACCGACGCCGCGATCCTGCTCGGCCGGGTCACCTACGAGATGTTCCACCCGGCCTGGTCGGCCCGCGGGCACGACGTCGAGTCCGGGGGAGCGTTCTTCAACGGCGCGCCCAAGCACGTCGTGACCTCGACCCTGCGCGACCCGCTGGAGTGGGAGAACGCGACGGTGCTCGGGCCCTACGACCCGGCGCGCATCCAGCGGCTCAAGGACGACACCGACGGCGGGATCTACGTCTCCGGCAGCGTCACCCTGGTCCGGGCCCTGCTCGACGACGGCCTGGTCGACACGCTGAACCTGTTCGTCTACCCGGTCTCGCTCGGCGCGGGGCTGCGGCTGTTCGCCGAGGGGCACCGGGTGCCGCTGCGGCTGCGCGAGTCCGAGGCCTACGGCAACGGCGTGGTCCGGCTGAGCTACGGCCCGCCGATCACCTGATCACCCGCGTGCGGGCAGCGCGGCGAAGGCGTCACGGGCGGTCGCGAGGACCTCGTCGTGCACCCGGCGGGCGTCGCGGCCGTGCGGGTCGCCCAGCCAGGCGCTGACCGTCACCTGCAGCACCGCCATCGCCCCGGCCGCCGCGACGAGGTGGGTGACCCCGGGGACGGGCGCCCCGTCGCGCTCGGCCAGCGCGCGGGCGACGGTCTGCTCCACGGTGCGCCCGACGTGCGCGATGCGGGCCGAGAGCTCGGGGTGGGTGCGCAGCAGCTCCAGCTGGCCGTGCCAGATCGGGCTGGTGGTGAGGGCCTCGGCGACCTCGCCGAGCACCGCGGTCGCGGCCGCGAGCGGCGCGGTCTCCGGGCGGTCGCGGACCTCGGCGGCCAGCTCCTCCAGGGAGCCGGCGTCCCAGTCGAAGAGCACGGCGTCCTTGGACGGGAAGTGGTTGAAGAACGTCCGCGGTGCGACGTCGACGTCGGCGCAGATCTCCTCGACGGTGAACGCGTCCGGGCCCTGGGCGCGGGCGCGCTCGAGCGCCGCGGCCCGCAGCGCCTGGCGGGTCCGCATCTTCTTGCGCGCGCGCAGCCCGTGGCAGCGCGCCTCCTGGTCGGTCAGGACCTCGCCGATCATCACTCCACCTCTCCGCTCCCGGGTCCGTCGCTGCGCGTCGTGCAGTCGTGCAGTCCCTGCAGCCACCGCGTACGGTAGTGAGCACTACCAACTATTGCACGACGCAAGACAGGAGGGCTCGTGGCGCAGGACGCGGACACGGCCGAGGGCACCCGGACACGCACGGCGAAGGACCTCGCGCTCGCGCTGTGGTTCCCGGCGTTCTTCGTCCTCGGGTTCATGCTGTTCTACCTGCTGCCCTTCCACGCCCCGGCCCCGCACGGGATCCCGGTGGCGGTCGTCGGCGAGCAGGCCGCGGCCACGGTGGGCGCCGAGCTGGGCCGGGTCTCGCCCGGCGGGTTCGAGGTCACACCCATCGGCGGCGCCGGTGCCGTGCGCGACGCGATCTTCCACCGCGACGTCGTCGCGGGCTACGACCCCGCCGGGCACACGCTCTACATCGCCCGCGCCGACGGCCTGCAGCTCGTGCAGATCCTGCAGGGCATCTTCTCGCCGCTGTCCACCGGCTCGGGTGCCCCGCTGCAGGTCGTGGACCTCGCGCCGACCGCGCCCGGCGACGGGTTCGGCACCTCGCTGTTCTACATCGCGATGGCCTGCAACATCTCGGGCTACATCGCGGTCATGATGATGATGCAGGCCACGGCGCTGTCGCGGCGCACCAAGCTCACCGCGATCGCCGGGTTCGGCCTGTTCGCGACGCTCGTGTGCTGGGCGATCGGGACCTCGATCCAGGCGATCCCGTTCCACCCGGCGGTGCTGGTCGTCGGGTTCCTGCTGTCGCAGGCCGTGGCGTGGACGACGTTCGGGCTGGCCCCCTTCGTGCGCCGGGCGCTGCCCGGGGTCGCGATGGGCCTGTTCGTGCTGATGTCGATCCCGTCCTCCGGCGGTGCCATCCCGAAGGAGATGGTGCCGGCGTTCTTCCAGGTCCTGCACCACGTGATGCCGCTGGGGCAGGCCATCGACGCCGCCCGCGGGATCCTGTACTTCGACTCCACCGCGATCGCCGGACCGATCCTCGGGCTGCTGGCCTGGTGGGCGTTCGGGGCGCTGCTCGTCGCCCTCGGCGCGTGGCGCGACCGCCGCGCCGCCGGGGAGGGCACCGAGGACACCGACGGAACGGACGACGGAGCCGACGGAGCCGACGGCCGGGCCGACGGTGCGCTCGACGCCGCGCGCGAGCACCGCATCGCCGAGGCCGTCGCCGACGAGGCGTCCGTCGGCGGCGCCCACCTGGACTCCCTCGCCGACGCCCGACTGCTCGCCCACCCGGTGCCGACCCTGATCGGCCGGGTCGTCGACGGCGGGGGCGCACCCGTGCCGCGGGCCCGGGTCACCGTCGTCGACCACGCCGGACGGCAGGTCGACGTCGCCGCGGGCTCGGAGGACGGCCGGTTCGCCGTCCGCGGCCGCGACGACGCCTGGATCACCGTGCTGGTGTCCGCCCCCGGGCACGGGCCGGTGTCGCAGCGGCTGCGCGTGCGCGGAGCGGTGTCGCACCGCAGCTTCGTCCTCGGCTCACCGGCCGGGGACGGCGGGGGACCGGCACCGGCGCCGCCGGCCGAGCGGGTCACGGCGGGGGCGGCGGGCGCCGGGACGCCCACCGCCTGAGCCTCACCGGTGCGCGAGCAGCGCCGCGCCGATGATGCCCGCCTCGTTCAGCAGCCCCGCCGGGACCATCCGGGTGCGGGTGTGCACGTGGGGGGACCACTTCTCGAACTTCTTGCTGACCCCGCCGCCGACCACGATCAGGTCGGGCCACAGCAGGTTCTCGACGTGGGTGAAGTAGCGGGTCAGGCGCTCGCCCCACTGCTCCCAGTCCAGGTCGTCGCGCTCGCGGGCCGAGTCCGCGGCGCGCGACTCGGCGTCGAACCCGTCGATCTCCAGGTGCCCGAACTCGGTGTTGGGGACCAGGTGCCCGTGGTTGATCAGCGCCGAGCCGATGCCGGTGCCCAGGGTGACGACGAGGACGACGCCGTCGCCCACGCCCGCCGCGCCGAACTCGGCCTCGGCGACCCCGGCGGCGTCGGCGTCGTTGACCACCAGCGCGTCGCGGCCGGTGACCCGGCGCAGGACGGCCGCGGCGTCGCAGTCGATCCAGCGCTCGTCCACGTTGGCCGCGGTGCGGGTGACCCCGTGCTGGACGACGGCCGGGAACGTGCAGCCGAACGGCCCGTTCCAGTCGAACTCGTCGAGGATCTCCTTGACGGTCCCGGCGACCGCCTCCGGCGTCGAGGGCTGCGGGGTCGGGATCCGGACCCGCTCCGCGGCCAGCCGGCCCTTGTGCAGGTCGACGGGGGCGCCCTTGATGCCGGAGCCGCCGATGTCGATGCCGAGTCCGAGGTGATGGTGCGTGCTCACGGTCGGCGATCCTCTCAGGAGCCCAGCGCGGCGGCGACGACGTCCCGCGCCTCGGACTGGATGCGGGCCAGGTGCTCGTCGCCGCGGAAGCTCTCGGCGTAGACCTTGTAGACGTCCTCGGTGCCCGACGGGCGGGCGGCGAACCAGCCGCCGTCGGTGACGACCTTGAGCCCGCCGATCGGGGCGTCGTTGCCGGGGGCGCGGGTGAGGCGGGCGGTGATCGGGTCGCCGGCCAGCTCGGTGGCGGTGACCGCACCGGCGTCCAGCCGGGCCAGCGCCGCCTTGTCCTCGCGGGAGCAGGCGACGTCGGTGCGGGCGTAGGACGGGGCGCCGAAGCGCCCGGTGAGCCGGGTGTAGTGCTCGCTGGGGGTGGCCCCGGTGACCGCGGTGATCTCCGAGGCGAGCAGGGCGAGCAGGAGGCCGTCCTTGTCGGTGCTCCACGGCGACCCGTCGCGGCGCAGGAACGACGCGCCGGCGCTCTCCTCGCCGCCGAAGCCGATCGCGCCCGAGCGCAGGCCGGGAACGAACCACTTGAAGCCGACGGGCACCTCGACCAGGGTGCGGCCGAGGTCGGCGGCCACCCGGTCGATCATCGAGGAGCTGACCGCGGTCTTGCCCACCCCCGCCGCGGCCGGCCAGCCGGGCCGGTGCGCGAACAGGTAGCCGATCGCGACCGCCAGGTAGTGGTTGGGGTTCATCAGCCCGCCGTCGGCGGTGACGATGCCGTGCCGGTCGGCGTCGGCGTCGTTGCCGGTCGCGATGACGAACGGCGGCGGCTCGGCGCTCATCCGGTCCCGCAGCGACGCCATCGCGTACGGCGAGCTGCAGTCCATCCGGATCTTCCCGTCCCAGTCCAGGGTCATGAACCCGAACGCGGGGTCGACGGCCGGGTTCACCACGGTGAGGTCCAGGCCCCAGCGCTGCGCGATCTCGCCCCAGTAGTCCACCGAGGCGCCGCCCAGCGGGTCGGCGCCGATCACGACGCCGGCGTCGCGGATCGCGGCCATGTCCAGCACCTGGTCGAGCTGGCCGACGTAGGTCCCGAGGTAGTCGTAGCGGTGCGCGGCGGCGGCGTCGAACGCGGTGCGCCGCACCCCGGCGAGCCCGGCCTCCAGCAGCTCGTTCGCGCGGTTCGCGATCCAGGTGGTGGCCTCGGTGCCGGCCGGGCCGCCGTCGGGCGGGTTGTACTTGAACCCGCCGTCGGCCGGCGGGTTGTGCGACGGCGTGACGACCACGCCGTCGGCCGGGTGCGGGCCGCCGCCGGCGTTCGCGCCCAGGACGGCGTGCGAGATCGCCGGGGTGGGGGTGAGCCCGTCGCGGGAGTCGACGACGACGTCCACCCCGTTGGCGGTGAACACCTCGGCCGCGGTCAGCCAGGCCGGCTCGGACAGCGCGTGGCTGTCGCGGCCCAGGAACAGCGGCCCGTCGGTGCCCTGCGCGGCGCGGTACTCGACGATCGCCTGGCTGGTGGCGGCGATGTGGTCGTCGTTGAAGGTCGCGGTGAACGCCGACCCGCGGTGCCCGGACGTGCCGAACGCGACCCGCTGGACGTCGACCGCGGGGTCCGGGTGGGTGCCCGCGTACGCGGCCAGCAGGGCGTCGACGTCGACGAGGTCCTCGGGGCGGGCCGGGGTGCCGGCGCGGTCGTGCACGGTCATGGGCGACATCCTTCTACACGGGGGGCGCCTACGCTCTCGTCCGTGCGGATCGCGTCGTTGCTCCCGGCCGGGACCGAGATCGCCGGGCGGCTCGGCCTGGCCGGTGACCTGGTCGGGGTGACCTTCGAGTGCGACGACCCGCCGGGGATCCGGCAGCGGGTGCCGGTGCTCGTCGGCACCGCGCTGCCACCCGGCGGGGACCCCGCCGCGATCGACGCGGCGGTCCGCGAGCGCGCCGCGGCCGGGCTGGGGCTCTACGAGGTGGACCGGGCCGCGCTGGCCGCGGCGGACCCGGAGCTGATCCTCACCCAGGACCTCTGCGCGGTGTGCGCGCTGCCCGGGTCGACCGTCGCGCAGGTGCAGGCCGAGCTGGGCACCCGGGCCCGGGTGCTGTCGCTGGACCCGCGCCGCCTCGGTGACGTGCTCACCGCGGTCACCGACGTCGGTGCCGCCGCCGGGGCCGCGGACCGGGCCGCGGCGCTCGTGGACGGGCTGCGGGCCCGGCTCGCCGCGGTCGCCGCCGCCGTCGCGGGCCGCCCGGCGCCGCGGGTGCTGGTGCTGGAGTGGACCGACCCGCCGTTCCTGCCCGGGCACTGGGTGCCCGACCTGGTCACCGCCGCGGGCGGGGTGCCGGTGGCCGCGGCGCCCGGCGGGCGCAGCACCGTCGCGGGCCCGGACGACCTCGTGGGCTGCGACGCCGTGCTCGTCGCCCCGTGCGGGTTCGGCCTGGCCGACGCCGTCGCCCAGGCCGGGGCGGTGCTCGACCGGCTCCCGCCCGGCGTCGCGGTGCACGCGATCGACTCGGCGTCCTACGTGGTGCGGGCCGGGCCCCGGCTGGTCGACGGCGTGGAGGCGATCGCGTCGCTGCTGCACCCCGGTGCGGTGCCGGCCCCGCCCCCGGGGCGGGTCGCGACCGTGCGCGGGTGAGGGCGGCTCAGGGGCGCGCGCCCGCGCCGGCGTGGCGGCCCACGAGGCGGGCGACCCACGGCGCGACCAGCAGCATCAGGACCACCCGCAGCACCTGCACCGCGACCACCGAGGTGACGTCGACGCCGGAGGAGATCGCGGTCGCGAGCACCGCGTAGATCCCGCCGGGGGTGGTCGCGAGGTAGCCCTCCAGCAGGGTCATCCCGGTCAGCTCCGACAGCAGCAGCCCGAGCCCCGCGCACACCGCGACGACGGCGAGGATCAGCGCGGTCGCCAGCGGCAGCACCCGGGCGACGGTGGCCAGCGCGGCCCGGGTGAACCGCAGGCCGGCCTGCCAGCCGATCACGGCGTAGGCGACGTCGACGAGCGGCACCGGCACGGCGGCGCCGGCGGAGACCCCGGCCAGGCTCAGCACCAGCGCGACGACCATCGGGCCGAGCAGCGACCCGGCGGGCACCCGGGCGAGACGGCCCAGCGGGACACCGACCACGACGCACACCGCGGTCACCGCGAGCCCCACCCACCACGGCGCGGGGGCCGCGGTGCCCGTCGCGGCGACGGCGGGGGCGCCGGGCTGCGCGCCGTAGACGAGCGCCGCCACCACCGGCATGGTCGCGGTGACCAGCCCGACCCGCAGGTACTGGATGACGGCGACGGTGCGCTCGTCGCCGCCCAGCTCGCGGGTGATCGCGACCAGGCCGGAGGCGCCGCCCGCGGTCTGGGCGAGCATCCCGGTCAGCGGCGTCACCCCGCGCTGCAGCCCCATGAGCAGGCCCGAGGCCATGCTGACCAGCAGCGTGCCGAGGCTGATGAGCAGGACCGGGAGCCACTCCCCGGCCACGGCGGCCAGGGTCTCCGGGCGGGCGAGCAGCCCGATGACCACGCCGATCACGGCCTGCGCCCCGGACGTCGCGGGCCGGGCGACGCGCGCGGGCCCGAGCCCGGACAGCGCCAGCACGGTGGCGACGGCGAGCCCGGCGAACAGCGCGGGCGAGGGGACGTCGAGGACGGCGAGCCCGGCCGTCGCCGCGGCGGTCAGCGCGGCGAGCAGCGGCCAGCGCCACCACGTGGCGGGGGAGGGGCGGGCGGTCACCGACGGATCACCCCCCGAGGGTAAATGGGACAGGCGTACTGCGGCGCGCCGGGACCGGCCGTGGTCGTTGCGGCGAGCGAACGACTTCCGCCGGAGGGGTCCGTCGGGGTAGGACGGACCCGAGGAGGTGCGCCGATGGCGGAGCACACCGGCGTGACCGGGCCGGGCGGGGAGTTCGAGCTGGTCACCGAGCACGTGCGCGGGGTCCCGATGCGGGTCTACCGGCGCGGCCCGCACACGCTGCGCGAGCTGTGGGAGGCCACCGCGGCCTGGCCGGAGCGCACGTTCACCGTCTACGAGGGCGAACGGCTGACCTACGGCGCGCACCGCGGGCTCGTCGCGGACCTGGCCCGCACGCTGACCGGCCGGTTCGGGCTGCGCCCCGGCGACCGCGTCGCGATCGCGATGCGCAACGTGCCGGAGTGGCCGGTGACCTTCTTCGCCGCGCAGGCCGCCGGGCTGGTCGCGGTGCCGCTCAACGCCTGGTGGAGCGCCCCGGAGCTGGCCTGGGCGGTCGCGGACTCCGGGGCCCGGGTGGTCGTCGCGGACCCGCAGCGCTGCGACGCGCTCGCCGGGACCGACGTGCCCGTCGTGCGGGTGCGCGGCACGGGGCCCGCGGCCGGGCCGGTGACCGAGTGGGACGAGCTCGGGCTGCGCGCCGACGGCCCGGGCGGGCTGGACGGGCTGCCCGCTCCCGGCCCGGACGACGACGCGACCATCCTCTACACCTCCGGCACCACCGGGCGTCCGAAGGGCGCGGTGGGGACGCACCGCAACCACGTCACCAACCTGCTCAACGTCGCGCTGACCGCGCGGCTCGCGGCGGCCCCGCCGGACGCCGCCGCGGACGCCGCCCCGCAGCCCGGGCAGCAGGGGACGCTGCTCATGTACCCGATGTTCCACATCGCCGGGATCAACGGCCTGGTGGGGGCGGTGTTCGGCGGCGGGAAGCTCGCGACGCTGTACCGGTGGGACCCGGCCACCGCACGCGAGCTCGTGCGCAGCGAGCGGCTGACCCGCTCCAACGGCGTCCCGTCGACGACGGCCGAGCTCCTCGACGGCGCCGACCCGGCCGACCTGGCGTCGCTGCGCACCCTCGGGATGGGCGGGGCGCCGGTGCCCCCCGAGCTCGTCACCCGGATCGGGCGCGAGCTCGGCGCCGGCGCCGCGAACGGCTACGGGCTGACCGAGACGACGTCGGCGATCTGCGCGAACACCGGCGCGGAGTACCGGGCGCACCCGGACTCGGTGGGCCGCCCGGCGCCGGGCGCCGAGCTGCGCGTCGTCGGGCCGGACGGGGCCGACGCCGGCGAGGGCGAGGTCGGGGAGCTGTGGTTCCGCGGGCCCAACGTCGTGCGCGGCTACTGGAACCGGCCCGAGGCCGACGCCGAGGCCTTCGTCGACGGCTGGTTCCGCACCGGCGACCTCGGGCACGTCACCGGCGGGCTGGTGTACGTGGTGGACCGGCTCAAGGACGTGGTCCTGCGCGGCGGGGAGAACATCTACTCCGCCCAGGTCGAGGCCGCGATCCACGAGGTCGACGGGGTGCTGGAGGTCGCGGTGCTGGGTGTGCCGCACGCGCGGCTGGGGGAGGAGGTCGCGGCCCTGGTCCGGGTCCGCCCCGGCGCGGCGCGCGACGAGGACGCGGTGCGCGCCGCCGTCGCCGGGCGGGTGGGGCGGTTCGCGGTGCCGGCCCACGTGCGCTGGACCGACGAGCCGCTGCCCCGCACCGCGACCGGCAAGATCCGCAAGCGCGAGCTGCGGGCGGGCCTGGCCGCGCCGTGACCGCTCAGCCGCCCGCCGCCGCCAGCCAGGGGCGCGGGTCGGGCGCGGCGGCGGGCGGGACGAGGACGACGGTGTCGAGGCCGGCGTCGGCGTGCGCGCGCACGGTGGCCGGCAGGGCGGCCGGGTCGTCGGGGACGGCGACGTAGCCGATCCGCCGGAAGCCCGGCGCCGCCGCGCCCGGCCCGCAGTCCGCCAGCGCGGCGCGGGTCTGCGCGGGGGTGAGCCCGGAGTCGAGCAGCACGCCGTCGGCGAGGTCGCCGGCCAGGCGCAGCGTGCGCGGCCCGCGGGCCCCGACGAGCACCGGCGGCACGGTGCGCGGCGGGTGGTCGAGCCGCACCCGGTCGAGGTGGACGTAGCGCCCGGAGGTGCTGACCCGCTCCCCGGCGAGCAGCGCGCGCACCGCGGCCGTGTACTCGGCGAGCAGCGTCATCGGCGAGGCGACCCGGTTCCCGACCTGGCCCATCCACTCCAGCACGCCGTGCCCGAGCACCGGCAGGAACCGGCCCGGCACGATCCTGGCCAGCGTCGCGATCTCCATCGCGACGGCGGCCGGGTTGCGCAGCGGCGCCGGGTACAGCCCGACCCCGACCTGCAGCGTCTCGGTGCGGGCGAGCGCGACCGCGGCGGCCGCCGTCCCGCCGTGCAGGAAGCAGTCCTCCCACAGCCACAGCTGGGCGACGCCCGCGTCCTGCGCGGCGCGGGCGATCGCGGGCAGCTCCTCGGGCGGCAGTTCGGGGCGGGCGACGACGCCGATCTCCATGCCCGCACCGTGTCACGGCCACCGCCGCGCGGCAGCCGGTGGGCTCAGGCCGGGTCGACGGCGGGGTCGACGGCCGGGTCGATGCGGAAGACCGGGCAGACGCCCGTCAGCTCGCCGAGCGCGGCCGGGGTCGGCTCGGCGACGACACCGTTCTCCACCATGATCCCGACGCCGTCCGGGGTCACCTCGGGCCACGCCTCCAGCACCGGCCGGGCCTGCTCCGGACCCAGCTCGACGAGCACCACGGCCTCGGGCTCGGCGTCGTGGCCGGTGCTGAGCGTCGCGTGCCCGCCGGTGGCGCGGACGTTCGCGATCCAGTCCGCGGCCGGGAACCCGCCGACGACGAAGCGCTGCCCGCCGGTCGCGTACACGGTCAGCGGGGTGTGGCGCGGGGTGCCGCTGCGGCGGCCCGGGACGGTGAGGACGGGCAGGTCGAACGGCAGCTCGCCCCGCTCGCGCTGGGCGAGGAAGCCGTCGTTCATCTCCTTGATGTGGTGCGGGGCGCGGATGAGGCGGCGCGGGTCGTCGGTCACGGGGCTCCTCGGGACGGGTGCGGGGCGCGCCAGGATGCCACGTCCGGGCCTCGAGGCGGCGGCCGTCGGGACCCCGCGTCCGCAGGGCCGGCGGGGCGGGTCAGTCGGTCCGCAGGTCCGCCAGGGCCTGTTCGGCCCGGGCCAGCGCGGCCTCGGCGCGCTCGGCGTGCCGCTCCGCCGCGCGCAGGGCCTTGCCGGCGCCGGCGCGGGCGGTGTCGGCGGCGCCGGCCGCGGCGCGGGCGCGCTCCAGCTCGGCGGCCAGCTCCTCGACGGCGCGGTGCGCGTCGTCGCGGCGGGCGGCGGCGTCCTCGGCGCGGTCGTGGGCGTCGTCGCGCTCACGGGCGGCGTCGTGGGCGGCGAGCCGGGCGCCCTGCACGACGTCCTCGGCCTCGGCGACGGCGCGCCGGAGCCGCTCCCGCTCGCGCTCCTGCTCGGCGCGGCGCCGCGCCTGCGCCCGCTCGGCGGCGCGTTCCGCCTCGGCGCGACGCCGGCTCTCCCGCCGCCGCCCGGCGAGCTCGCCCGCCTCGTCGGCGGCGTCGGTGTCGGTGTCGGCGCCTGCGGACCCGTCCCCGTCGGTGGAGCCGCGCCCGGTGCCGGCGGCCACGGACGCGTCGCCGGGGTCCCGGCGACCGGGGTCGGGGGCCCGGCCGGAGCCCGCGTCCCCGCCGAGCGGGCCGAAGCCGCTGTGCCGTTCGAAGCGCTCCAGGCGCCCCGAGCGCACCCGCCCGGCGAGCTCCGGGTCGGCCAGCGCGGACTCCAGGACCGTGCGCACCTCGCGTTCCAGCCCGGAGTCCACCCGGCCCCCGGCCGCGCGGCCCAGCCCCGCGGCCCGCCGGGCCAGCGCCCCGACCAGCCGGTTGCGCTGAGCGGACACCTGGCGCAGGGCCGGGCCGTCCAGGCTGCGCTGGGCCTCGGCCAGCACCGGGGCCAGCGCGAGCAGGCCCTCGACCTCGTCGCGGGCGTCGTGCACCAGCAGGTTCGCCAGCCACGCCGCCCGGGTGGGACGGCGGGCCGCGGCCAGCGCGCGGGCCGCGTCGCGGTCGCCGGCCGCCCGGGCCCGTGCGACGGCCTCGTCGCGGGCCGCGACGAACTCCTCGGGCGGGACCCGGTGCAGCCTGTCCAGCTCCGCGGCGGTGTCCACGGTCAGCTCAGGTTCGCGTACGTCCCCACCAGGACGGCGCGCCCCAGCGTGTGCCCGAACAGCGCGAACGCCAGGAACGTCGGTGTCGCCGTCGCCGGGACGCCCAGGTCGTCGGTGTCGACGGCGTGCACGGCGAAGAAGTAGCGGTGCGGCCCGTGACCGGGCGGCGGCGCGGCCCCGACGTAGCGCGCCAGGCTCGCGTCGTTGGGCAGCTGCACCGCGCCGCCGGGCAGCCCGGAGCCGGTCTCGTCGCCGGCACCGGCGGGCAGCGAGGTCACCGACGCCGGGATACCCGCCACCGCCCAGTGCCAGAACCCGGCGACGGTCGGCGCGTCCGGGTCGTAGCAGGTCACGGCGTAGGACCGGGTGCCGTCGGGGGCGCCGGACCAGGACAGCTGCGGGGAGACGTCCTCGCCGCCCGCGCCGAGGATGCCGGAGCGCTGCGGCACGGCGAGCGTCCCGCCCTCGGACAGGTCGTCGCTGGTGAGGGTGAACGACGGCACCGGGGGCAGCTCGTCGTAGGGGTTGCGGGGCACGGGGGACCTCCTCGCGTCGGGACGGACGGCTCGGCGTGATCCTGGCACGGCGCGTCGGATGCCGTGCGGACGCCGACGGGGCAGGGTGTCGAGCCGTGGAGATGCTGGTGGTGCTCGTCGGGCTGATGGTGGCCGCGGTCGTCCTGGTCGGGGTGGGGGACCGGCTCCGGCTGCCGTGGCCCGCGCTGATGGTCGTGCTCGGTGTGGTCGTCGCGCTGCTGCCGGGCCTGCCGGACACCTTCGCCCTGGACCCCGGGCTGATCCTTCCGCTGTTCCTGCCGCCGCTGCTGTTCGCGACCGCCCAGCGGACGTCGTGGGCGCTGTTCCGGGCGCGCTGGCGCACCATCGCGCTGCTCGCCGTCGCCCTGGTGCTGGTCACCGTGACGGCCGTCGCCGGCACCGTCTGGCTGCTCGTGCCCGGGCTGACGCTCACCGCGGCGGTCGCGCT
This sequence comes from Pseudonocardia spirodelae, assembly GCF_037727765.1. NCBI lineage: Bacteria > Bacillati > Actinomycetota > Actinomycetes > Pseudonocardiales > Pseudonocardiaceae > Pseudonocardia > Pseudonocardia spirodelae. Next base: position 137,591 of record NZ_JBBJUP010000010.1, read on the forward strand.
GGGCGCGATGGTCGCCCCGCCCGACCCGGTGGCGGTGGAGGCCGTCGCCGGGCAGGTGCCGATCCCGCGCCGGGTCGTCGCGGTGCTGCAGAGCGAGGGGCTGTTCAACGACGCCACCGCGCTGGTCGTGTTCCAGGCCGCGGTGCTCGCCACCGTCTCCGGCGACGAGCTCAGCCCGCTCGGCCTGGGCCTGCGGTTCCTGCTCGGCGCGGCGGGCGCCGTGCTGATCGGGCTGGCCGCGGCCTGGCTGGCCCGCAGCGTGCTCGGCCGGGTCACCGACGCGACCGGGCGCAGCGCGCTCACCCTCGTCCTGCCCTTCGCCACCTACCTCGCCGCCGACGAGCTCGGCGCCTCCGGGGTCATCGCGGTGGTGGTGCTGGCCCTGCAGCTGCGGGCCGGCGCCGACGCCGACGAGGCCGCCGAGCGGCTCACCCAGTCCTCCCTGTGGAACGTGGTCGAGCTCCTGGTCACCGGGCTCGCGTTCGGGCTGATCGGGCTCGACGTCCGCCAGGTCGTGCTCGCCGCGGGCGACGACCTGCCCGCGATGCTGGCCCACGCCGCCGTGGTCTGCGGGGTCGTCGTCGCGGTGCGGGCGCTGTGGATGACGGCGGCCTGGCGGATGCTGCGCCGCGCGCCCGACCCCGTCGCCACCGGCGCCGCCCCGCTGTCGGGCCGCGAGGCGCTGCTGCTGTCCTGGTGCGGCATGCGGGGGCTCGCCACGCTGGCCCTCGCGCTGTCGCTGCCGGTCACGACCGGGTCGGGCGCGCCCTTCCCGGCCCGCGACGAGCTGGTGCTGATCGCCGTGTCGGTGCTGTTCGTGACGCTGCTCGTACCCGGGTTCACGCTGCCCGCCCTGGTCCGCGCCCTCGACGTCGACGACGAGGCCGACGCCGAGGAGCGCGCCGAACGCGAGATCGTGCTGCGGGCCCGCCGCGCCGCCGTCGCCACCCTGGAGTTCGAACGCCACGTGCGCGAGCTGCCCGACGAGGTCGGCACCGCGATGCGCGAGCGCGTCGAGCGGCTCGAACGCGTGCTGTCGGGGGAGACGCCGTCGGAGGAGGAGCGCTCCCGCCTCGCCGCGGTGAAGAAGGTCCGGGGCCAGGTCGCCGCCGCGCAGGCCTCCGCGCTCGCCGCGGCCCGCACCGAGGTGCTGGCCGCGCGCCGCGAGCCGGGGGTGGACCCGCACGCCGTGGACCGGGTGCTGCGCCGCCTCGACCTGCGCACGGTCCTGCTCGACTGAGGACCGCGGCGGTCCGCATCCGCTGCGAGGCTGGTGCGGTGCCCGAGGAGACGAGCTGCCCGTTCACCGCCCGCCGACGCCGGCTCTCCGAGCCCGATCCCGGCGCGGTGCGCGGCGGACCGGTGGTGCGCACCGCGCTGCCCGGCGGGGCGGCGGTGTGGGTCGTCACCGACGAGATCCTGGCCCGCCACGTCCTGACCGCCCCGGTGTTCGCCAAGGACCCGGCGCTCGCCCCGCCCGGGGTCACCGACCTGGAGCCGACGGCCGCCGAACGGGTCTCGCTCACGACCGCCGACGGCCCCGGGCACGCCCGCCTGCGGCGCGCGCACGCCCCGCTGCTCTCGGCCCGGGCCGTCGCCCGGCACGCCGGCCGGGTCCGCGCCGCCGCCCGCGACCTGCTGGACGCGCTCGGCCCGGGGGAGGTCGACCTGGCCGCGGGCTTCACCACGCGCTACCCGCTGGCCGTGGTCCTCGACGTCGTCGGCGCCCCGCCCGGGCTGCTCGACGAGGCCGTCGCCGCGTGCCGGGACATGTGGGGCCCGGACCCGGCGACGGCCGGGGCGGCCTACGGGCGGCTGCAGGACATCGGCACCGCGGCCGTCACCGCGGGCACCCCGGACGGCGTCGCGGCCGGGCTGCGCGCGGCGCTGCCCGGACCGGCCGACGCCGGGATCGGCTACCTGGTGTTCGGTCTGGTGTTCGCGGGCCAGCTCACCACCGACGCCGCGCTCGGGTTCGTGATCGCCCGCGGCCTGTCCGACGGCCTGGCCGGGCGCACCGCCGACGAGCTCGACGCGCTGGTCGCCGAGGTTCTGCGGGTGCACCCGCCCGCCCCGTTCACGCTCTGGCGCTTCGCCCGCGAGCCGGTGGTGCTCGGCGGGCAGCGGCTCCCGGCCGGGGCGCCGGTGCTGGTGGACGTCCGCGGCATCGACGCCGCGGGCACCGACGGCCACGCGCTGACCTTCGGTCACGGCCCGCACTTCTGCACCGGCGCGCACCTGGCCCGCCTGGAGCTGCGCACGGTGCTGGAGGTGCTGCGCGACGACTTCCCGGCCGCCCGCCCGGTGACCGCGCCGGGCGACCTCGTCGAGGTGCACCCGGGCGGTCCCGGGGGCGGGCGGGTGGCGTCGCTGCCGGTGGTGCTCAGGTGATGGTGATGCCGCCGTCGACGGCCCAGGTCTGGCCGGTCACGTAGCCGCCGGCCGCCGAGGCGAGGAACAGCACCGCCGCGGTCAGCTCCTCCGGGTCGCCCTTGCGGCCCATCGGGATGCGCCCGGCCATCTTCTCCAGGTAGCCCTCGGGGTACTGGTCGGTCATCTCCGAGGCGAAGAACCCCGGCGCGACCGCGTTGACCCGGATCCCGCGGCGCCCGGTCCACTGCTGGGCCAGGTCGCGGGTCAGCCCGACGATCGCGGCCTTGGACGCCGAGTAGGCCGCCTGCGGCAGCGACGCCGTCGTCAGCCCGAGGATCGAGGAGATGTTGACGATGCTCGACCCGGACTCCATGTGGGCCGCGCAGGCCTGCGCCATCCAGTAGGACCCGTGCAGGTTGACGTCCACGACCTGCGTGAACTGCTCGGGGGTCTCCTTCAGGGCGGGCACCGCGGTGCCGATGCCGGCGTTGTTGACCAGCACGTCGAGCCGGCCGAACTCGTCGACGGCGGCCTGCGCCAGCGCCGTGCAGTCCGCGGGCTTCGCGACGTCGGTCTCCACCGCGACCGCCCGCCGCCCGGCCGCCTCCACCAGCGCCACCGTGTCGGCCAGCTTCTCGGCCCGTCGCGCGCCCAGCACGAGGTCCGCGCCGGCCTCGGCGAGACCCTGTGCGAAGGCCACGCCCAGGCCCGACGAGGCACCGGTGACGACGGCGACCCTGCCGTCCAGTCGGAATCGCTCCATCACGCTCACGGCGCGACCCTAACCCGCGAGCCGCTCGGTCAGGGCGGGCACGAGCCGCTGCAGGGCGTAGGGCACCGACAGCACGCTGTTGTAGGTCATCGCGCCGCGGGTGTCCGCGTCCGGCACGATCATGTCGCCGCGCGCGACGACCGGCACCCCGCGCAGCACCGGGTCGGTGTCGACCTGGGTGCGGGCGGGCCCCTCGTCGGCCAGCACCACCAGCACGTCGCCGTCGAGCAGCCCGGCCTGCTCGGCGGAGACCTCGACGTAGAAGCTGCTGCCGTCGTCGAGCGCGGCGATCCGCGGCGGCAGGGTCAGCCCGAGCCCGTCGAGGAACCGGCCCCGGGCGTCGGCCGGGGTGAAGGCGCCGTACTTCCCGTCGAAGGGCAGCACCGCGGCGCCCACCGCGCCGCGCAGCTGCGGGTGCGCGGCGGTCGCGTCGGTGAACGCGGCGTCGGCGCGGCGCACCAGCTCCTCACCGCGCTCGCGCTCGCCGAGCGCGGCCGCGACGACGCGCGTCTGGTCCGCGCGCGGGACGCCGTAGGCGATCGTGCCCGCCGGCCGTGCGACGACCGGGGCGATCGCGGAGAGCCGGTCGTAGGCGGCCCGGTCGATGCCCGCGGACACCGCGACGATCAGGTCGGGCGACAGCGCCGCGATCCGCTCCAGGTTCGGCTCGGTCTCGGTCAGGACCTGCGGCGGCGCGCCGGTCACGAGCTCGCGCGCCCACGGGCCGAGCCCGTTCGTGCGGTGGTAGAAGCCGTAGGACGCGGTCGCCACCGGTGTCACGCCCAGGGCCAGCACCGGGTCGACGTCGGTCACGCCGAGGGTGACCACCCGCGCCGGGCGGTCCGGGACCTCGGTGGTCCCGAAGACGTGGTCGATGCGGACGGGGAAGGCGCCGTCCGCCCCGGCCGGCGCGGCGGCCGGCCCGGGGTCGGAGGCGCAGGCGGTGAGCAGGCCGGTCAGGGCCGCCACGGCGAGCAGGCGTCGGATCACCCCCGGACGATAGCTCAGCCTTACCTAAGCCTGGAGGTCCGGTTCGTACGGATCGGGCGGTTCGGGCCGGTGGTGCGACGCGGGGGCCCGCGCCGGCGTGGTGCCGGCACGGGCGCCGGGGGGTCGCTAGCCGCGCGGGCGCCGCTTGCGGGCCACGACGGCCCGGTACAGCAGCGGGTCGCGGCTGGTGGCGAGCCGGTGCCGGTAGACCGTCGCGCCCAGCTCCTCGAGCTCGCCGGAGTCCAGCATCGAGGAGATCAGCCCGGCGAAGCCGGAGGTGTCGCCGTCGGTCAGGAAGTCGTCGCGCAGGGTGATGGCGACGAAGCCGTCGACCGCGACCATGTCGAACGCGGCCCGGAACGCCGCGGGCGGGATGTCGCCGAAGCCGAGCGCGGCCACGCAGGTCAGGACGTCGACACCGCCGCCGGCGACGGCCTCGCGGCGCTCGTCGTCCAGGGCGGTGAGGTCGACGACGTGGTAGTCGTCGTACACGCCGGGCCGGTCGCGCTCGGCCGCGGCACGGGCCTCGGGGATGATGTCGATGCCGACGACCTTGCCGATGCCGCGGGACCGCATCTCCTGCGCGACGATGCCGTTGCCGGCGCCGACGTCGAGCGCCCGCACCCCGGCCGGGTCGACCCCCTCGGCACGCAGCTGCTCGACCAGCGCGTCGCAGACCACGGGCGGGGACTGGCACTGCAGGATGTCGTAGAACAGCTTCTCGTAGAGCCCGGGGATCTCGTAGAGCGCGGCGTAGTCGTGGAAGCGGTACTCGGTCCAGCCCTGTCCGAGGTCCAGGACGCAGTACTCGGCGTCCTGCTCGAACGAGGTGGTCGGCTCCGGCAGGGCCAGCCGGTAGGTCGGTTCGGAACGCTCGACGGCCATGAATCGCCTTCCTGGTCGGGAACGGACACCCCGACGCTAGTGCACCCGTGGCCCCCGACCGGGGGTGAGCGACGTCGCACGGATGCGGTGACGCACCCGCGCCACGCCGGTGACACGATCGGACGCAGGATCACTGCCGATCAGCGAGGAGAACCATGACCCAGCAGCAGAGGACCGCGATCGTCACCGGCGGCGCCCGCGGTATCGGTGCCGCGACCGCGCTGCGGCTCGCGGCCGACGGCCACAAGGTCGCGGTCCTGGACCTGGAGGAGTCGGCGGCCAAGGCCACCGTCGAGGCCATCGAGAGCGCCGGGGGCACCGCCGCCGCGTTCGGCGCGAACGTCGCCGACGAGCAGGCCGTCGCCGCCGCCGTGGACGCGGTCACCGAGCGCCTCGGTGCGCCGACGGTGCTGGTCAACAACGCCGGCATCACCAAGGACAACCTGCTGTTCAAGATGTCGGTCGACGACTGGGACGGCGTGATGGGCGTGCACCTGCGCGGCTCGTTCCTCATGACGCGCGCGGTGCAGAAGCACATGGTCGACGCGCAGTGGGGCCGCGTGGTCAACCTGTCCTCGACCTCGGCGCTGGGCAACCGGGGCCAGGCGAACTACTCCGCGGCCAAGGCCGGCCTGCAGGGCTTCACCAAGACCCTGGCCATCGAGCTGGGCAAGTTCGGCGTCACCGCGAACTGCATCGCGCCCGGGTTCATCGCCTCGGAGATGACCAAGGCGACCGCGGAGCGGATCGGCGTGGACTGGGAGGAGTTCAAGGCGGCGCGGGCCAAGGAGATCCCGGTGCAGCGCCCCGGCGCGCCCGAGGACATCGCCCAGACGGTGTCGTTCTTCGTCGACGAGCGTTCCTCGTTCGTCAACGGCCAGATCATCTACGTCGCGGGCGGCCCGAAGGCCTGACCCGCCACCGACGCGAACGGGCCGGCACCGCGCTGCGGTGCCGGCCCGTCGTCGTCGGGGACCGTCGGGGTCAGGACGTGCTGGTCATCGGGACGACCGCCCAGCCGGGGACGTCCTCCTGGCCGGAGACCGGGACCGGGTCGGCGGAGAAGTTCACGAGCAGCACCGAGCCGTCGGCCGCGCGGAACCCGCCCAGCGACGAGCCGTCGGTGGCCCGGCCCAGCTCGACCGTGCCCTCGCGCAGCTTGGGCACCAGCCAGCGCCAGGCGTCGGTCAGCGGCGTCGGCTGGCCGCCGTTCTCCTCGGTCGCGGGGGTCCACAGCGAGGAGTACGCGAGCGAGTCGCTGCCCTCCGGACCCCACAGCAGCGAGCCCTGGGTGCCCGAGCGGGCCATCGCCTGCAGCGCCGCGATCGTCGACACCGCGCTGGCGGGGGTGGCGTAGCCGGCCTGGGCGTCGGCCGGGACGTTGGCGTAGAACTCCGCCCACCAGATCGGCAGCTGCGTGCGCTCCTGGATCCAGCGGTCGATCACCGAGAACTTCTCGGCGCCGACGTCGACCGGGGAGATCGCGTCCTGCTGGCCGCGGTTGGTGGTGGAGCCGTCGACGACGATGAAGTCCGCGCCGACGTTGTTCTTCAGCCAGTAGTCCAGGACGTCGAGCGGGCGCTGGTCGAGCGCGCCCCAGGCGCCGCGGATGTCCGAGGCGTCACCGGAGTCGACCGGGACGCTGCTCATGACCACGTACGGGCCGCCGACCTGCACGTCGGGGCGGACCGACTTCACCGCGCGGTACACCTCGTTGTACATCGTGGTGTAGCCCTCGTAGTCCCAGCGGTTCTCGGCCTCGTTGTAGAAGCCCTTCATCTCGTTCCACACCAGCACGCGGTCGACCTGCGGGTAGCGCTGCACGGCCTCGCGGGCGAGGTTGGCGAAGTCGGTGAAGTGCTCGGGCAGCGGCGCCTTCTCCAGCCGGTCCCAGCGGGTGGCGCCGCTGTCGCGCGGTGCGCCCTTCATCCAGTCCGGGGAGCAGCACAGCGTCAGCATCGCCTTGCCGCCGGTCTCCTGGGTCAGCTGCATCCGCCGGTCCAGCGAGCCCCACTCGTACTCACCGGGCCTCGGCTCGGGGTTGAGCGTGCCGAAGCCCATGAGGTGGTGGTTCTGGTACTCCTGGCCGAGGCTGGACAGGATGTCGACGCCGCGCTGGCGGGCCTGGGCCGGCTCGGTGTCGTCCAGGCTGTTCTGGGTGTGGGTGACGCCGATCTCCATCGGGCCGGGCTGCTTGTCCCACCTCCAGCCCGAGAGGTCCACCGCGCGGGCGGAGGCCTCCAGCGCCGAGGACGGCGCGGTGCCACCGGCGGTGTCCCCGGTGCCGCCCGAGGTGCAGGAGGCCAGGGCCAGCACCCCCGCCAGCAGCAGGGCGACGGCCGGGGCCCGGCGCAGGCCGGAGGGCCGGCGGCGGGGGACGGTCCGGGACGCGCCCGGCCGCGGTGTCGGCCGGGACGTCGTCGGGGAGGGACGGCGTGACGCTCGCACGGGGTGGTGACCTCGGTTTCTGACACGGTCGCGGCGTCCGGGCGGTGCCCGGCGCGCGCGGTTTCGTACTGACTCCTGCGGGCCGTCGCGACACGGTGTCCCCGACGGCCGGGCCCCAGGGTGTCAGCGGACTCCTGTGACCCACCTGAGAGCGGGCCCGGCCGCCCGGGTGACCCCGGGCCGCGGATCGCGTTCAGGCGTTCGGAGCAGGGTAGGGCTGCGGTTCACCCGTGCTGCGCGCAGCCCCGTCACGCCGGTGGACCTGCTTGTCGCGCAGGGTGTACACCCGATCGGCGCGCGGCAGGACCGCCGGGTCGTGGGTGATGATCAACACGCCCCGGCCGTCCGCGGCGGCGAGCAGGTCGTCGAGGACCGCGTCGCGGGTGCCGGGGTCGAGGTGGGCGGTCGGCTCGTCCAGGACGAGCACCGCCGGGTCGACGAGCAGGGCCCGGGCCAGCGCGAGGCGCCGGCGCATCCCGCCCGAGAGCCGGGCGCCGTGCGCGCCGACCTCGTCGTCGAGTCCCAGCGCGCCGAGTCCCACCCGCCCCAGCACGGCGGTCAGGGCGTCGTCGCCGGCGGCCGGATCGGCCAGGCGCAGGTTCTCCCGCACGGTCGAGTCGAACACGTGCGGGTCGGCGGGGACCCCGGACACGGCGCCGCGGACCTCGCCGGGCGGGCGGGTGGTCAGCGCCCGGCCGTCGAGGGTGACCGTCCCGGCCAGCGGGTCCAGGAAACGGAACAGCACCGCGGCCAGCGTCGACTTCCCCGAGCCGCTGGCCCCGACGAGCGCCACGACCTCGCCGCGCCCGACGTCGAGGTCGACGTCGCGCAGCACGACCGGGCCCGGGCCGCCCGCACCCGGCCAGGCCGCGGTCAGGCCGCGCACCCGCAGGTCCCCGCGCCGCGGCAGCGGCTCCGGGCCCGGCTCGCGCGGGGCGACGGCGGGACCGGCGTGCAGCACGGGGAGCAGGCGCGCCAGGCCCGTCCGCACGGCGGTGAGCCGGGCCGCCGCCGCCGGCAGCGGCGCGACGATCTCGAACGCGGCCAGCGTGGTCAGCACCAGCACGGCGAGCGGCACCGCGCCCAGCGTCCCGGCGTCGACGGCGGCCACGCCGAGCAGCAGCGCCCCGGCCAGGGTCAGGCCCGCGACCAGGGCACCGGCCCCGGCGCCGAGCCCGAGCACGACGGCGTCGCGGCGCGCGGTGCGGGTGAGCTCGGCGTCGGCGGCGGCGACCGCGGCCACCGCCCGCCCGGTCGCGCCGTGGGCCCGCAGGTCCGCCGCCCCGTCGAGCAGGTCCACCAGCCCGGTCGCGAGCCGGTCGCGGGCGGCGCCGGCGCGGGCGGCGGGCCCGCGCGAGAGCGCCGCGGCGGCCGCGGGGACCGCGACCCCGGCGAGCAGCAGCCCGGCCGCGAGCAGCGCCCCGCCGGGCAGGTACAGCGCCGCGGCCAGCAGCACCGCACCGGACCCGGCGACCGCCGCGGCGACCACCGGCAGCACCTCGCGCACGACGAGGTCCTGCACCGAGTCGGTGTCCCCGACCAGCCGCGCGACGAGCTCGCCGGAGCGGAAGCGGCGGACCGGCTCGGTGGCCGCGAGGCGGGCGTACACGCGCCCGCGCATGTCCGACAGCGCCCGCAGCGCGGCGTCGTGGCCGACCAGGCGCTCCAGGTAGCGGGCCACCCCGCGCCCGACGCCCAGGGCGCGGGTCAGCACGACCGCGACCGACAGCGCCGTCACCGACGGGTGCTGGGCGGCCGTGGCGAGCAGCCACGCGGCCAGCGCGAGCAGCCCGGCACCGCAGGCGGTGGCGAGCGCACCCAGCAGCGCGCCACCCACGACGCCGCGCAGCCGCGGCCGCAGGACCGCACCGGCCACCGCCCACGGCCCGGTCACGACGGGCCCCCGAGGGTCACCGTGCGGTGGGTGTGCTCGGCCCACCCCGCGTCGTGCGCGACGACCAGGGCGGTGCGCCCGCGCAGCAGGTCCGCGGCGGCCTCGCGCACCGCGCCGGCCGAGTCCGGGTCGAGGTGGGCGGTCGGCTCGTCGAGCAGCACCAGCGGGGCGTCGCGCAGGAACGCGCGGGCCAGCGCGACCCGCTGCCGCTCGCCGGAGGACAGCTGCGCGCCGCCCTCCCCGAGCACGGTGTCCCAGCCGTGCGGCAGCCGCGCGACGACGGCGTCCAGGCCGGACCGGCGGGCGGCCGCGGCCAGCGCGGCGCCGGACGCGCCGGGGTCGGCGAGGCGCACGTTGCCCGCGACGGTGTCGGCGAACAGGTGCGGGTGCTGCGGCACCCAGGCCACCCCGCGCCGCCAGGCGTCGAGGTCGAGACCGGCGAGATCGGCGAGGTCGGTGCCGTCGCCGGTGGGGCCGCACACCGTGACCCGGCCGCCGGTCGGGGCGACGGTGCCGAGCAGCACCCCGAGCAGCGTGGACTTCCCGGCGCCCGACGGGCCGCGCAGCAGCACCGACTCGCCGGGCTCCAGGCGCAGCGACAGCCCGGACAGTGCGTCGGTCGTCGCGCCGGGGTGGCGCACCGTCAGCCCGGAGACGACCAGCCCGCGTCCCGCCGGGGCGGGCGGCGGCACGGCGCCGGTGCCGCCGGGGGCGCCGGTGGCGGGGCGGTCGAGCTCGTCGAACACCTGCCGGGCGGCTGCGACACCCTCCATGCTGGCGTGGAACCGGGCGCCCACCTCGCGCAGCGGCAGGTACGCCTCCGGGGCGAGGACCAGCACGAACAGCGCGGTGGCGTAGTCGAGGTCGCCGTAGAGCAGGCGCAGCCCCACCTCGACGGCCACCAGCGCGACCGCCAGTGTCGCGAGCAGCTCCAGCACGAACGCCGACAGGAACGCCACCCGCAGCGTGCCCATCGTGGCGTGGCGGTGCTCGTCGGTGGTCTCGCGGACCTTGCCCGCCACGACCTGCGCGCGCCGGAACAGCGCCAGCGTCGGCAGGCCCTGCACGACGTCGAGGAAGTGCCCGCCCAGGCGCGAGAGCAGCCGCCAGTCCCGGTCGGTGCGGGCCCGGGTGTGCATCCCGACCAGGGCCATGAACAGCGGGATGAGCGGCAGCGTCACCCCGATCACGACCGCGGAGACCCAGTCGGCGCCGCCCACGACGACCAGCACCGCGACCGGGACCAGCACGGCCAGGACGAGCTGAGGCAGGTAGCGGGCGAAGTAGTCGTCGAGCGCGTCGAGCCCGCGGGTGGCCAGCGTGACGACCTCGCCCGTCGAGCGGGCCGGGTCGGCGCCGGTGACGGCGAGGCGGCGCACCAGCTGCATGCGCAGCTGCGACTTCGCCCGTGCGGCGCTGCGCAGCGCCGCGGCCTCCGCGCCGTAGGACAGCAGCGCCCGGGCCACCGCGACGACGGCGAGGGCCCCGACGAGCCCGGCCAGGGTGCCGAGCCCCGCGCCCGGGCCGGTGACGGCGCCGTCGAGGGCGAACGACGGCGTCGCCCCCGCCACCACCCGCGACACCAGCCACGCCTGGGCCAGGATCAGGCCGGTCGCGGCGACCCCGCACACCGCGGCGACCACCAGGTGGCGGCGCACCGCGCTCGCGGTCCGCAGCAGCCGCGGGTCGACCGGCGGCCCGGACGCGGCGGGCGGGGCGTGGACGGCGGGGGGCGCGGGGGAGGCCACGGTGCTCACCGTGGCGCCGTGACGGCGCCGGCGCCAGGGCCGTCGGTCCCGGCGGGCGCGACCCGCGCGCCGCCCAGGCGGCGCCGGAACACCCAGTAGCTCCACGCCTGGTAGGCCAGCACCAGCGGCAGGAACACCGCGGCCACCCAGCTCATGACCGTCAGCGTGTACGGCGCCGAGGCCGCGTTCGCCACGGTCAGGGTGTGGGCCGGGTCGGTGGTCGAGACGAGCAGCTGCGGGTACAGCTGCCCGAACACGACCACCGACAGCGCCCCGACGGCCGTGGCGGTGGCGGTGAAGGCCCACCCCTCCCGGCCGAGCAGCAGGGCGGCACCGGCCGCGACGAGCGCCAGCCCCGACGTCCAGGCCACACCGGTGGTCCAGGACGGATCGCGCAGGGCCAGCGTCGCGGTCAGGAACGCCACGGTCAGCCCCAGCACCGGGACGACCGCGCGCAGCGCGAACCGGCGGGCCCGGTACCGCACCGGGCCGTCGGTCTTGAGCGCGAGGAACACCGCGCCGTGCAGCAGGAACAGCGCCGTGGTGACGGCGCCGCCGAGCAGGGCGTAGCCGTGGAACAGGTCCGGGACCGACGCCGTCACCACGGTGTTGCGGCCGGGACCGGGCGCGCTCGTGGTGGTCGGCAGCCCGCGCACCAGGTTGGCGAGCACCAGGCCCCACACGAACGCCGGCGCCAGCGAGCCGACCGCGATCGCGGCGTCCCAGCGGGCCCGCCAGGTGCGGTCGTCGCGCTTGTGCCGGTACTCCAGCCCGACGCCGCGCACGATGAGACCGAACAGGACCAGCAGCACGGGCAGGTAGAACCCGGAGAACATGGCGCCGTACCAGGCCGGGAAGGCGGCGAACATGGCCCCGACGGCGGCGATCAGCCACACCTCGTTGCCGTCCCAGACCGGGCCGATCGCGCCGAGGGCGACCTCCCGGTCGTCCTCGCTGTCGCGGCCGAGCACGCGCAGCAGCATCCCGACGCCGAAGTCGAAGCCCTCCAGGACCAGGTAGCCGGTCCAGAGCACGGCCACGGCCAGGAACCAGATCGTGGGCAGGTCCATCGTCGCTCTCCTGTGGGCGGGTCGGGAGCCGGTCAGTAGCTGAAGGCGGGCGCGCGCTCGTCGCCGCGGGTGGGGGCGGGGTCGTCCGGGGGGTGGGGCAGCGCGCCGGCCGGTCCGGCCTGGACGTAGCGGAACAGCAGCCGCGCCTCGACGACGGCGAGCACCCCGTACAGGGCGGTGAACGCGGCCAGGGAGAAGGCGACCTCGCCCAGGCTCACGCCGGGGGAGACGCTCTGCGCGGTGAGCAGCTCGCCGTGCACCGTCCAGGGCTGGCGGCCCACCTCGGTGAGCACCCAGCCCGCGATGTTGGCGGCCAGCGCCGCCGGGAGCGCGAGGATCGCGCCGCGGTAGGCCCACCGGTGCCACCACCGGGCCGGGGCCGGACCGCCGTCGCGGGTGAAGCCGGGCAGCCGTCCGCCGCGGGTCAGCCACAGCCCGGCGGCGGCGACGGCGACCCCGGCCATGCCCAGGCCCATCATCAGCCGGAACGACCAGTACAGGACGGCGATGTTCGGGCGGTAGTCGCCGGGACCGTAGAGCGCCTCGTACTGCGCCTGCACGTTCTCGATGCCCTGCACCTCGCCCCACGGGCTGCCGGTGGCCAGGAAGCTGAGCACGCCGGGCACCTGCACGTTGATGTGGTTGCGGCTGCCCTGGACGTCGCCGACGGCGAACAGCGAGAACCCGGCGGACTGCTCGTCCTCCCACAGCGCCTCGGCCGCGGCGAGCTTCATCGGCTCGTAGGTGGCGGCGAGCTTGGCCTGGTGGTCGCCCGAGGCGATCACCAGCACCCCGGCGACCAGGGTGACCAGGAACCCGGCGCGCAGGGTCCGGCGGAACAGGGTGTGCTCGCCGGCGGGCGGGGCGTCCTGCCCGGTCCGCGGCCACCGCTCGCACCGCAGCTTCCACGCGCTCACCGCGGCGACGAACAGCCCGGCGATGAGGAACGCGGCGGACACGACGTGCACGTAGGTCGACCACGCCTGCGGGTTGGCCAGCACCGCGCCGATGTCGGTGAGGCGGGCCCGCCCGGTCGCGGTGTCGACCTCGTACCCGACGGGGTGCCGCATCCAGGCGTTGGCGGCGAGGATGAAGTACGCCGACAGGTTCGACCCGATCGCCGCGGCCCAGATGCACGCCAGGTGCACCCCCCGGCGCAGCCGGTCCCACCCGAAGATCCAGAGCCCGATGAAGGTGGACTCCAGGAAGAACGCGATGAGCGCCTCCATCGCCAGCGGGGCGCCGAACACGTCGCCGACGAAGGTGGAGTAGGCGCTCCAGTTCATCCCGAACTGGAACTCCTGGACGATCCCGGTGACCACGCCCATCGCGAAGTTGATCAGGAACAGCTTGCCGAAGAACTTCGTGGCGCGCAGGTACTCGGTGCGCCCGGTGCGGAACCAGGCGGTCTGCAGCGACGCGACGATCACCGACAGGCCGATGGTCAGCGGCACGAACAGGAAGTGGTAGACCGTCGTGATCCCGAACTGCCACCGGGCCAGGTCGAGCGCGTCCATTCCGGACCTCCGCCTCGAAGTTCTACGTCCAGTAGTAGTTCTACCGGAAGTAGAAGATCGTCGGGGAACGGGGCCGGGTGGCACTGGCCACGCGTGTCGCCGCCGGGCCCGGGCGGGGCGGCGCCGGGCCGCTCAGCGGGGCGGGTCGAACGCCCCGTGCTCCCGCAGCACCGCCAGGACCTCGGGCAGCCCGGCGAAGGCGCGCTCGACGTCGGCGGGGGCGGCGACCCGGTGGGCGTTCGCCGCGACGTAGCCGCGCACGGCGGCGTCGAACCGGTCCGCGCCGACCCGGTCGCGGCCCTCGAACAGCGCCGCCGCGCCCTGGTCGTAGACGCCGTCGACGAGCGCGTCGAACCCGCCGTTGCGGTCCCACCACGCCATCGGCGCCCCGATCGGTCCCGCGACCTCGCCGGGCCCGAAGTCCTCGATGCGGTACAGGTCGCGCTGCCCGGCGACCAGGGCCTGCGCCCAGGTGGCGAACGCCTCGTCGAGCCAGGGGTCGCGCCCCTGGTCGTTGCCGACGAGCGCGTAGAACCAGGAGTGCGCGAGCTCGTGCGCGGCCAGCGACGGCCGGGTACCGGCGTCGACGTCGCCGAACTGCAGGTGGGTCGGGAACTCGATGCCGTCGCTCTGGGTGGGCACGACCGCCAGCCACAGGTCGGGGTAGGGGTAGGGGCCCAGCACGCGCTCCAGGGCGGGCAGGAGGCGCGCGACCTCGTCGTGCCAGTCCTGCGCGGAGCCGCGCAGCGCGCCCCCGCGCGGCGCCCCCGCGCGGCCCTGCGCAGGGACGCCGACGTGCACCCGGGTGGCGCCGACGGTGGTGGTGCCGAGGTCGTAGGCGCCGACGGCGACCGCGACGTCGCGGACGGCGTCGGCGGCGAAGGTGTGGGTGACCCGCCCGCCGCCGGCGTCGCGGGTGCCGGTCGCGGTGCCGGCGCCGACGACCTGCTGCCCGGCCCGCGCCGTGACCGCCAGGGTGAGCCGCTGGTCCTCGGCCACGACGGTCTCGCCGGACATGCGCGTCGCGGGGGTGCGGACCCAGCCGCGGCCGCGGACCAGGTCGAGCACCGGCAGGGGCGTGCCGAGCCACGCGGTGCCCGCCGACGGCGAGTACCCGATCCGCTCGTCGGAGTCCGCCCCGAGGGTGAGGGTGAAGCCCAGCTCGGCGGTGACCGGCGTCCCGGCCTCGGCGCAGCCGGGCAGCGGCAGCGCGACGAGCGTGCCCGGCGCGCCGTCGGGGGCCCCGGCCCGCTCGGTGCGCGGGGTGACCGGGGTGCCGTCGACCCGGGCGTCGGTGACCCGCGAGGAGCCGCCGTTCGCGACGACGGTGGGGCGGTTGCTCCACAGCCGGAACACCAGCTCGCACACCCCGGTGTCGGGGGTGAGGCGCACCGTCTGGCGGCCGGTGGCCGAGGACAGGTCCGGGGCCATGTCCAGCGTCGCGTCGACGACGGGGCGCTGCGGCCACGGGGCGGCCCGCTCGGCCGTGCCGGCCGGGGACCGCCCGGCGCCGGGCACCCCGGCCGCGCAGCCGCCCAGCACGGCCAGCACGACCACGACCCCGGCCAGTGCCCGCGACCGCCGGATCGTCTCGACCATGCCCCGCACGCTAACCACGCGTGACGGGCCCGGCGACCGGCCCGCGCGGGTGTCACCCGGTCAGGTGGCGGCGACCGCCAGGGTGCGGCGCAGGAAGTCGACCTGGGCGGCGACCGACCGCTCGAACATCGCGCCGGTGTAGATGTCGAAGTGCCCGCAGGCCAGCTCCAGCACCTCCGACCCGGCCCCGGCGCGGGCGGCGACCGCGCGCACCGCCGCCGGCGGTGCGATCGAGTCCCGCGCGGCCACGACGACCAGGATCGGCGCGCGCAGCCGGGCGGCCGCGGTCACCGGCCGGTTGAGCGGGATCCGCAGCGCCCCGCGGGCCCGCATGGTGTTGCGGAACGACGGCCCGGTGATCGAGGAGTAGCCGGCCTCGGCGTCGGAGGAGGTGATCGCGGCCAG
This sequence comes from Pseudonocardia spirodelae, assembly GCF_037727765.1. Lineage (NCBI taxonomy): Bacteria > Bacillati > Actinomycetota > Actinomycetes > Pseudonocardiales > Pseudonocardiaceae > Pseudonocardia > Pseudonocardia spirodelae. The sequence continues at coordinate 153,292 of NZ_JBBJUP010000010.1, forward strand.
CGATCCGGGCGGACCGAACACCGCGATCCGGTGCGGCGGGCGGCGCAGCAGACCGGCGGCGGCGTCGCGCAGGCCGTGCCCGGTGAGGCGGGCCAGCTGGCCGGGGCCGGCGTAGCGCAGGATCTCCAGCAGCGCCGCGGCGCCGTCCATCGCCGCGCCCTGCGAGATGACCGCGGCGACCTGGCCGTCGCGGGCGGCGACCGGCACGACGTGACCGCCGGAGTAGCTCGACCCCCACAGCACGATGCGCTCGGGGTCCACCCCGGGCAGGGTCCGGGCGTGCGCGATCGCGGCGTGGTAGTCGGCGCGGTGGCGGCCGTGGTGGACGTCCTGGTCCAGCGCCGGGTCGCCGGTGCCGTCGCTGGCGCCGAAGCCGCGGTAGTCGAACAGCAGGACCTCGCAGCCCGCGGCGGCGAAGCGCTGGGCGAACGGCAGCAGCCCCGAGTCGCGGGTCGCGCCGAACCCGTGGGCCATCACCACGCAGGGGCGGCCGCGGCCCCCGGCGAGCCCGTCGTCGGCGGCGGCCAGGTGCCAGGCGGCGCAGCGCACCCCGGCGCTGCGGAACGACGTCTCGGCGGGCATCACGGTCATGCCGGGATACTGCCGCATCCGGCGGTGCCCCGGTCAGTCCCCGGTCGGGCCGAACTGCTCGATCCGGATCGCGGAGTCGGGGACGCCGGCCGCGGCGAGCAGGTCGGCCGCGGCGGCGGCGAAGGCCGGGGACCCGCAGACGTACGCGGTCTCCCCGCCGCGCACCAGCGGGGCGACGTCGTCGAGGGTCAGCCGCCCGGCGGGGCGCGCCGAGCCGTCCGGGGCGACCTTGGTGAACACCGGGACGACCTGCGGGACGGCGAGCTCGTCGCCGTAGTAGAGGCCGCGCGGGGTGCGCACCGACACCAGCATCCGCACCAGGTCGGGGCGCCCGGTGGCGCGGGCGTGGCGCAGCATCGCGGCCAGGGGGACCTGCCCGGACCCGCCGCCGACCAGCAGTGCGGGGCCGTCGCCGTCCCAGGCGAACCAGCCGCCGACCGGGCCGCGGACCTCCAGCACGTCGCCGGGGACCACCACGTCGTGCAGGAACTCCGAGACCTCGCCGTCGTCGAGCCGCTCCACCGTCAGCTCGATCTCCGGGCGGCCGTCGGGCGCGGAGGCCACCGAGTAGGAGCGCTGGGCGGTGTAGCCGTCCTGCGCGGTCAGGCGCAGCACGTAGTACTGGCCGGGCAGGTGCGTCGCGGGCTCCTCCAGGCCGAGCCGGAAGGTCTTCACCCTCGGCGCCTCGTCGTGCACCGACAGCACGGTGGCGGCCTGCCAGCGCAGGGTCCGCCGGGACGTCGTCGCGGTCATCCTCAGTCCCCCTGGAAACGCTGCTCGGACCACGGGTCGCCGCGGTCGTGGTAGCCGTTGCGCTCCCAGAAGCCGGGCTCGTCGTCGGCCACCAGTCGCAGCCCGGCCACCCACTTCGCGCTCTTCCAGAAGTACAGGTGCGGCACGAACAGCCGGGCCGGGCCGCCGTGCTCGCGGGTCAGCGGGGCGGGCGCGGCGGGCGCGGTGGCGGCCTCGAAGGCCACCCACGCCCGCCCGCCGGTCACGTCGGACAGCGGCATGTTCGTGGTGTAGCCGGAGTGGCTGTGCGCGACGACGAAGCGGGCCTGCGGCAGCGGGCCCGCGGCCTCCAGCAGCGCGTCGACCGGGACCCCGCTCCAGGTCATCCTGAACTTCGACCAGGTGGTGACGCAGTGGATGTCGCCGTCCCAGCGCTCGCGGGGCAGCGCGCGGATCTCCTCCCAGGTCCACTCCGCCGCCCGCTCGACGAGGCCGTCGACGCGGAAGGTCCAGCGTGCGGTGTCCAGGGTGGGGGCGCGCTCGGCGGTCAGCACCGGCCACTGGTCGCCGACGTCGTACTGGCCGGGCGGCAGCCGGTGGTCACGCGGCCGGCGGCCGACGAATCCTCGGGTCACGCGGGGCATGTCAGTGCACAATGCCGCACCGGGCGGCGATGTTCCCGCCGGGTCAGGTGAGCAGGTAGGCGTCGTAGGCGACCGCGCCCGGCGTGCGCACCGCCGAGGCCACCAGCACCGCGGTGTTGAGCCAGGCCCGGTCCGGGTCCGCGGTGCGCGCGTCCACCACGACCCGGAAGTAGTACGCGGCCGGGTCCACCGCGTCCCCGGCGAGCAGCGCGTCGAGCACGGCGGGCGGCCCGGTGCGGTAGCCGCTGGTCGCCAGCTGCAGCAGGTGCCCGGAGTCCAGCGCGACGCTGTAGCGGGTGTCGATCACCGCGGTGCCGTCGTCGAGGACCCGCTGACGGTCCGCCCCGCCGCGCAGGACCGCCCCGTGCAGCCCCTCGCCGTCGCGGCCGGGGCCCGAGACCCGCCCGCCGACGATCGGGATCTCGCGCTCGCGGCCGAACGGCGTGCGCCCCACCTCCAGCGGCGGGTCCAGCAGCACGTGCACGTGGGCGACCGGGACCAGTCCCGGGACGGCGGGGGAGGGCGGCACGCCGCAAGGATGCGCGACCCGCACCCACCGGGGCTACCCATGAGGACTACCGGCGGGGAACGGCCGGACGACCGCACCGGCGCCGCCGGACGGTCCCGCTGGGCCAGTCGGGTGCATCACAGGCCGTGCGCGCCTCACCACAGCCGATGCCCCGGGCGCCACCCGCTCACTAGACTCCGCTGCACTTCGGTGACGTCGACGACGGCGGCACCCGGCGGGCAACGTGGCCGCCCCGCGGGCCGGTGAGGAGAGCAGAGCGGATGACGGACAGCGACCGCGGCGCGGTCGACCGCGCAGCCGGCCCGGGGGACGGTCCCGGGACCGGTCCGGACGGACCGGTGGAGCCCGACGAGCTCGTCCTGGCCGGGGAGTTCGACCCGGTCACCCGGGAGCAGTGGCTCGCCGCCGCCGACGCGGTCGTCCGGAAGTCCGGGCGGATCGGTGCGGACGCCGAGCTCGGCGCCGGCGTCGACACCCTGACCCGCACCTCGCCCGACGGCATCCGGGTCGCCCCCCTCTACGACGCCGGCGACGTCGCCGACCTGCCGCCGACCGGTGTGCCCGGGGCGTTCCCGTTCACCCGCGGCGCCCGCGCCGACGGCCACGTCCCCGACGGCTGGGACATCCGCCAGCGCCACGCCGGCACCGACCCGGCCGCGGTCCGCGAGGCCGTCCTGGCCGACCTGGAGTGCGGTGTCACCTCGGTGTGGCTGCGCGTCGGCGACGGCGGCGTGCCGGTCGCGGACCTGGCACGGGCCCTGGAGGGCGTGCACCTGGACCTGGCCGGTGTCGCGCTCGACGCCGGCACCGAGCAGGTCGCCGCCGCGCAGGCCTACCTGGACCTGGCCGCCCGCAACGGCGTCGAGGACGCCGAGCTGCTCGGCTCGCTCGGTGTCGACCCGATCGGCCTGCGTGCCCGCGCCGGCAGCGGGCCGGACGTCTCCTCGGTGGTCGAGGTCGCGCGCCGCGTCGCCGGCACGTTCACCGGCGTCACCGCCGTGACCGTCGATGCCACCGTGATCCGCGAGGCCGGCGGCTCCGCCGCCCAGGAGCTCGGCTGGTCGCTCGCCGCGGGCGTCGCCTACCTGCGCGCCCTCACCGACGCCGGTCTCGGCACCGCCGACGCGGCGCGGCTGCTGGAGTTCCGCTACGCCGCCACCCCCGAGCAGTTCCCCACGATCGCCACCCTGCGCGCCGCGCGCCGGCTGTGGGCGCGGGTGCTGCAGGCCAGCGGGGTCACCGACGTGCCGCAGCGCCAGCACGCGGTCGTCCCCGAGTCGCTGTTCTCCCGCCGTGACCCGTGGGTGAACATGCTGCGCGGCACCGTCGCCGGGTTCGCCGCCGGAGTCGGCGGTGCCGACGCGGTCACCGTGCCGCCGTTCGACGCGGCGATCGGGGTCTCCGAGCCGTTCTCCCGCCGGATCGCCCGCAACACCCAGAACCTGCTGGTCGAGGAGTCGCACCTGGCGCGGGTCGTCGACCCCGCGGGCGGCTCGTGGTACGTCGAGCACCTCACCGACGACCTCGCGGGCGTCGCGTGGGCCTTCTTCCAGGAGATCGAGGGCGCGGGCGGCGCGGTCGCCGCGCTGGACTCCGGGCTCGTCGCGGAGCGGACCGGCGAGGTCCGAGCCCGGCGCGAGAACGACGTGGCGCGCCGCAAGGCCCCGCTCACCGGCGTCTCGGAGTTCCCCGACCTGCACGAGAAGCCGGTCGAGCGGACCCCGCTGCCGCCTCCGGTGCAGCGCGGCGGGCTGCCGCTGTACCGGCCGTTCGAGGCCTACGAGGCCCACCGCGACCGCTCCGACGCGGTGCTCGCCGAGACCGGCTCCCGCCCCTCGGTGTTCCTCGCGACGCTGGGGCCGCTGGCCGCCTACACCGCGCGGGCCGGTTTCACCCGCAACCTGCTCGGCTCCGGTGGGATCGACGCCACCGACGCCGGTCCCACCGAGTCGCCCGAGGACGTCGTGACCGCGTTCCGCGACGCCGGCACGCCGGTCGTCGTGCTCTGCTCCTCCGACGCCGTCTACGGCGAGCGGGCCGCGGACACCGCCGCCGCGCTGCGCGAGGCCGGCGCCGCGCGCATCCTGCTCGCGGGGCGCCCGGCCGAGCTGCCCGCCGGGGTCGACGGCTGCCTCTACGCCGGCTGCGACGCCCTGGCCGTGCTCGACGACGTGTACACCCACCTGGAGGGGTCGCAGTGAGCATTCCCGACTTCACGAACGTGCCCCTCGTCGGCGACACCGCGCCGGCGACGGCGGGCACCGGATCGGCCGCGGCCTGGGAGGCGCCCGAGGGCATCGCCGTCAAGCCGCTCTACACCGCCGACGACCTCGCCGGGGTCGACTTCCTGCAGACCTACCCGGGCATCACGCCCTACCTGCGCGGGCCGTACCCGACGATGTACACCAACCAGCCGTGGACGGTGCGCCAGTACGCCGGGTTCTCCACCGCGGCGGAGTCCAACGCGTTCTACCGGCGCAACCTCGCCGCCGGGCAGAAGGGCCTGTCGATCGCCTTCGACCTGGCCACCCACCGCGGCTACGACTCCGACCACCCGCGCGTCGCGGGCGACGTCGGCATGGCCGGGGTCGCGATCGACTCGATCCTCGACATGCGCCAGCTGTTCGACGGCATCCCGCTGGACCGCATGTCGGTGTCGATGACCATGAACGGCGCCGTGCTGCCCGTGCTGGCGCTCTACATCGTCGCGGCGGAGGAGCAGGGGGTGAGCACGGAGAAGCTGACCGGGACCATCCAGAACGACATCCTCAAGGAGTTCATGGTCCGCAACACCTACATCTACCCGCCGCAGCCCTCGATGCAGATCATCTCCGACATCTTCGGCTTCACCAGCCGCAGGATGCCGAAGTTCAACTCGATCTCCATCTCCGGCTACCACATCCAGGAGGCGGGGGCGACCAACGACCTGGAGCTCGCCTACACCCTCGCCGACGGCGTGGAGTACCTGCGGGCCGGAGTCGACGCCGGGCTGGACATCGACAAGTTCGCCCCGCGGCTGAGCTTCTTCTGGGCGATCGGCATGAACTTCTTCATGGAGGTCGCCAAGATGCGGGCCGCGCGCCTGCTCTGGTCCAAGCTCGTGCAGCGGTTCGAGCCGCAGAACGCCAAGTCGCTGAGCCTGCGCACGCACTCCCAGACCTCCGGCTGGTCGCTGACCGCGCAGGACGTCTACAACAACGTCGTGCGCACCTGCGTCGAGGCGATGGCCGCCACCCAGGGCCACACCCAGTCGCTGCACACCAACGCCCTGGACGAGGCGCTGGCGCTGCCGACGGACTTCTCCGCCCGCATCGCCCGCAACACCCAGCTGCTGCTGCAGCAGGAGTCGGGCACGACCGACGTCGTCGACCCGTGGGGCGGCTCGTACTACGTCGAGAAGCTGACCTACGACCTCGCCCGCCGCGCGTGGGCGCACATCGAGGAGGTAGAGAAGGCCGGCGGGATGGCCCAGGCCATCGACGCGGGCATCCCGAAGATGCGCGTCGAGGAGGCCGCGGCCCGCACGCAGGCCCGCATCGACTCCGGCCGGCAGCCGGTGATCGGCGTCAACAAGTACGTCGTCGACGCCGACGAGCAGATCGAGGTCCTGAAGGTCGACAACGCCAACGTCCGCCGCGAGCAGCTCGAGAAGCTGCAGAAGCTGCGGGCCGAGCGCGACGACCGGGCCGTCGACGAGCGGCTGCGCGCCCTCACCGGTGCCGCGGAGAAGATCGCCGAGGGCTCCCCGCGCGCGGACGAGGAGAACCTGCTGCAGCTGGCCGTCGACGCGGCCCGGGACAAGGCCACGGTCGGGGAGATCTCCGACGCGCTGGAGAAGGTCTTCGGGCGCCACGCCGGTCAGATCCGCATCATCTCCGGTGTGTACTCCGCCGAGGCCGGGCAGAACCCGGCGATCGACCGCGCCCGCGAGCTCGTGTCCGGGTTCGCCGCCCACGAGGGCCGCCAGCCCCGCATCCTGGTCGCGAAGATGGGCCAGGACGGCCACGACCGCGGCCAGAAGGTCATCTCGACCGCCTTCGCCGACATCGGCTTCGACGTCGACGTCGGGCCGCTGTTCCAGACCCCGGCCGAGGTCGCCAAGCAGGCCGCCGAGTCCGACGTGCACGTGATCGGCGCCAGCTCGCTGGCCGCCGGGCACCTCACGCTGGTCCCGGAGCTGCGCCGCGAGCTCGCCGAGCTGGGCCGCGAGGACATCATGGTCGTCGTCGGCGGGGTCATCCCGCCCGCCGACGTGCCGGAGCTGCTGGAGATGGGCGCGGCCGCGGTGTTCCCGCCCGGCACGGTCATCGCCGAGGCGGCGGTCGACCTGCTCGGCAAGCTGTCCGCGGCGCTCGGCCACGACGACCCGGACGCCCCGGCGGCCGGCAGCAGCGTCTACGCCGACTGACCCGCACGACGGCCCGGGCCCGGTGCGCGACCCGCACCGGGCCCGGGCGCCCGACCCCGTTCCCCGAGGAGACACCCCCGCCGATGGCCCCCCGCGTCCCCGACCCCGCCGAGCTCGCCCGTGGCGTCCTGACCGGGGACCGCACCCTGCTGGCGCGGGCGATCACGCTCGTCGAGTCCAGCCGGCCGGACCACCAGCGCGCGGCCCAGGAGCTGCTGCTGGAGCTGACCCCGAAGGCCGGGCACGCGGTGCGCGTCGGCATCTCCGGGGTGCCCGGCGTCGGCAAGTCCACGTTCATCGAGGCGATGGGCACGCGGCTGACCGGCGCGGGCCACCGCGTCGCGGTGCTCGCCGTCGACCCGTCCTCCACCCGCACCCGGGGCTCGATCCTCGGGGACAAGACGCGGATGCCGCGCCTGGCCGTCGACCCGGACGCGTTCGTGCGGCCCTCGCCCTCGGCCGGGACGCTCGGCGGGGTCGCGCGGCGCACCCGCGAGACGATGGTGGTCATGGAGGCGGCCGGGTTCGACGTCGTGCTCGTCGAGACCGTCGGCGTCGGCCAGTCCGAGACGGCGGTCGCCGGGATGGTCGACACCTTCCTGTTCCTGACCATCGCCCGCACCGGCGACGCGCTGCAGGGCATCAAGAAGGGCATCCTGGAGCTGGCCGACGTCGTCGCCGTCAACAAGGCCGACGGCCCGCACGAGCAGGACGCCCGTGCCGCCGCCCGCGAGCTGGCCGGTGCGCTGCACATGATGACCCCGACCTCGGCGCACTGGCGGACGCCGGTGCTGTCGTGCTCCGCGCAGACCGGGGCGGGCCTGGACAAGGTCTGGGAGAAGGTCACCGAGCACCGGGCCGCGCTGGAGAAGGGCGGCGAGCTCGCCACCCGGCGCGCGGACCAGCAGGTCGAGTGGATGTGGCAGATGGTGCGCGACCGGCTGATGGACCGGGTGCTGCACGACCCGCGGACGTCGCAGGCACTGCCGTCGCTCACCGCCGACGTGCGCGACGGCGCGCTGACCCCGACCCTGGCCGCGCAGCGGATCCTCGACGTGCTGGGCTGAGCCCAGGCGCGCCCCGGCGCCGCCCGGCGCCGCCCGGCGACACGGACGGGGCGCCGCCGGGACGTGGACGCTCAGGCGCGGGCGTCGGCCAGCTTCTCGGCCAGGGTGGCGCGCAGCAGCGCCTGCTCGGCGGCCAGGAAGGTGAAGGTGGCGCCGAGCGAGCGGAAGCGCCGGGCGTGCGCGGGGGAGTCGCAGTAGATGCCGACCGGCACCCCCGCCGCGGTGCACTGCGCGGTGATCCCGGAGACCAGCTCGGCGTAGCGGTCGGCGTCGGGGCCGTCCTCGTCCTGCGCAGCCAGCGCGAACCCGTGCGCCAGCGCCAGGTCCGACGGGCCGATGAACACCGCCGCGAGACCCTCGACGGCGACGATGTCGGCGAGGTTCGCCACCGCCGCGACCGTCTCCACCATCACCACGGCCCGTCCGGGGGCCAGCGGGTCGCGCCCGTGCCAGGACGGGCGGACCGGTCCGAAGCTGCGCACCCCCTCGGGCGGGTAGCGGCACGCGGCGACGGCGGCCGCCGCCTGCTCGGCGGTGTCGACCAGCGGGACGATCACGCCGTCGGCGCCGCGGTCCAGGGCCCGCCCGATCGCCTCGCCGCCGTGCCCGGGCACCCGCACCAGCGAGCGCGTCCCGGTGGCGGACAGGGCCTGCAGCATGCCGAGCACGGTGTCGTCGCCGATCAGGCCGTGCTGGGTGTCGACGCAGACCAGGTCGAAGCCGACCGAGCCGGCGATCTCGGCGACGGCGGGCGAGGGCAGCTGCAGCCAGCCACCGACGGCGCCGTCGGTGAACAGGGAGTCGGAAGTCATGGCCCGACCGTGCCGTGTCCCGGTCGGGGCGCGCCAGTCGAGATCACCGTCTCGTTGTGCGCGGGGCGCTCGTCCGCTGAGATGGATAGGTGAGGCTCACCTTCATCCCGGTCCTGGCCGCCGTCGCCTGCCTCCTCGCGACGGCGGGCTGCGGCGCGGCCGCCGTCGAGACCCCCGCCGCGGCGGGCGGCGACGGCACCGCGCCGGTCGCGCTGCCCGCGGGCCAGGGCTCGCCGCAGCCCGACGGCGTGTTCCCGCGCACGGTCGTGCACGAGGGCGGGACGACGGTGGTCCCCGCCGCGCCGCGCCGGGTCGTCGTCGTGTCCACCGGGCAGCTGGACGGGCTGCTGTCGCTCGGTGTCGTCCCGGTCGCGTCCACCCGGGTCGACCGCACCACCCTCGTCCCCGCCTACCTGGCGACCGCGTTCGGCGAGCACGCCGCCGCGCTGGGCGCGATGACCGACGTCGGTTCGCGCACCGATCCCGGGATCGAGGCGATCGCCGCGGTGCGGCCCGACCTGATCCTCGCCAACGAGGCGGGCACGGGGGAGCTCTACCCGCGGCTGGCGGCGATCGCGCCGACCGTGCTGACCCGGGGCAACGGCGTGAACTGGAAGTCCGATCTGCTGCTGCTCGGGCACGCCGTCGGCCGGGCCGGGGCCGCGCAGGCGCTGCTCGACGAGCTGGCCGGTCGGGCCCGCGCGGTCGGCGCGCGGACCGGCCCGGTGGAGGTGTCGCTGCTGCGCGTGCAGCCCGACCGGGTGCGGGTGTTCGGCGTCGGGTCCTTCGCCGGCTCCCTGGTCGCCGACGCCGGCCTGGCCCGCCCGCAGAGCCAGCGCTTCGCCGCGACGTCGCGGGACCTGTCGAACGAGGAGCTGGCGCTCGCCGACGGCGACCGGGTGTTCTACGGCGTCGCCGGCGCCCGCCCGGGCGACCCGCCGCCGTCGCTGCTCACCGGCGGGGTCGGGGCCCGGCTCGCCGCCGTGCGCGAGGGCCGGACCACCGCCGTCGACGACGACACCTGGTACCTCAACGCCGGCCCGGCGGCCGCGCGGGTGGTGCTCGACGACATGGCGGCGGCGCTCACCACCGGCTGACCGGGCGCGGCACGCGCCGCCGGACGGTCCGCACCGGGGTGTCATCATCGGCGCATGGCACCGTCGAGCGTCGCGCCGCTCCCCGCCCGCCCCGTGGTCGGGGTCCTGCACCCCGGCGCGATGGGCGCCGCGCTCGGGTCGGCGCTCAAGGCCCGCGCGGGCGCGGTGATCTGGGCCGACGCCGGCCGCTCGCACGCCACCGCGAAGCGGGCCGAGCTGGCCGACCTGCAGGCGGTGCCGACCGTGGCCGACCTGGCCGCCCGGGCCGACGTGATCGTGGCGATCTGCCCGCCGCAGGCGGCCCGGGAGCTGGCGGCCCTGGTCGCGGCCGGGCTGGCCGGGCGCACCGACCGGCCGCTGTACGTCGAGGCCAACGCCGTCGCCCCGGACACCGTGCGGGGCATCGCGACCCTGCTCGGTGACCGGGCCACGGTGTGCGACGGTGCGGTCATCGGCCCGCCCGCCTGGTCGGCGGGCACGACCACCCTGTGGCTGTCCGGTCCGGGCGCCGACGTGGCGGCGGGCCTGTTCGAGGCGGGTCCGTTCGCGGCCAGGGTGCTCGGCACGGCCGGGACCGACCTGGGTGCGGCGAGCGGGCTGAAGGCGTGCTTCGCGCTGCAGAGCAAGGCCGCGCCGACGCTGTGGCTGGCGCTGGAGCAGGCCGCGGCGGCGTTCGGGGTCACCGAGGCGCTGCACGAGGAGCTGGCGCGCAGCGGGGTCGACCACGCGGGCGCGCTGGCCGCGGCCCGCGAGCGGATGGCCGGGCGGGCCCGGCGGTGGGCCGGGGAGATGGACGAGGCCGCCGACGCGTTCGCCGCGGCGGGCGTCCCGGACGGGTTCTCCCGGGCGGCCGCCGAGGTCTACCGCCGCGCCGCCGAGGGGTGAGCGGGCCCGCACGCCGGGCCCGCCCACCCGCGGGCGGTCAGGCCGCCACGGAGCCGTGCGGGTCGATCACGAACTTGCGGGCCACGCCGCCGTCGAACTCGGCGTAGCCGCGCGGGGCGTCGTCGAGCGAGATCGTGGTCGCGTTGACCGCCTTCGCGATCTGCGCCCGGCCGGACAGGATCGCCTGCATCAGCTGCCGGTTGTACTTCTTCACCGGGCACTGGCCGGTGGTGAACGAGTGCGACTTCGCCCAGCCCAGCCCGATCCGCACGCCGAGCGTGCCCTCCTTCGCGTTGTCGTCGGCGGCCCCCGGGTCGCCGGTCACGTACAGACCGGGGATGCCGAGCGCGCCGCCGACCCGGGTGACCTGCATGACCGAGTTCAGCACGGTCGCGGGCGCCTCCCCGGCGTCGCGGCCGTGCCCGCGGGCCTCGAACCCGACGGCGTCGACGGCGGCGTCGACCTCCGGCTCGCCGAGCAGCTGCTCCAGCTGCTCGGGCAGCGTCCCGTCGGCGGACAGGTCGATCGTCTCGCAGCCGAAGCTGCGGGCCTGCGCGAGCCGCTCGGGGATCATGTCCCCGACGACGACCGCGGCCGCCCCGAGCAGCTGCGCCGCGTGCGCGGCGGCCAGCCCGACCGGACCGGCGCCGGCGACGTAGACCGTCGAGCCGGTGGTGACCCCGGCCGAGACGGCACCGTGGTAGCCGGTCGGGAAGATGTCCGACAGCATCGTCAGGTCGAGGATCTTCTCCAGGGCCTGGTCGCGGTCGGGGAAGCGCAGCAGGTTGAAGTCGGCGAACGGGACCATCACGTACTCGGCCTGCCCGCCGATCCAGCCGCCCATGTCGACGTAGCCGTAGGCGGCGCCGGGCCGTGCCGGGTTGACGTTGAGGCACACCCCGGTCTTGCCCTCGTTGCACATCCGGCAGCGCCCGCAGGCGATGTTGAACGGCACCGAGCAGATGTCGCCGACCTTCGCGAACAGCACGTCGTCACCGACCTCGACGATCTCGCCGGTGATCTCGTGGCCCAGCGACTGACCGATCGGGGCGGTGGTGCGGCCACGGACCATGTGCTGGTCGGAGCCGCAGATGTTGGTGGTGACGATCTTGAGGATCGCCGCGTGCGGTGCCTTGCGCTGGATGCCCAGGCCGTCGACGACGTCGGTCGGCAGCTCCAGCTTCGGGTACTCGATCGACTCCACGGCGACCTGGCCGGGACCCTTGTAGACGACGACGCGGTTGTCGGGCATGGTGTGCCTCCCTCGGCGCGGGTGGCGCGGCCGCGGTCACGGCCGCGCACTCGGCGTCGCGCACCGGCCGCCCCCGCTCCGGCCGCACCGCCGAGCGACGACTCTCCCAGCCCGTGCACACATGCGCACGTCCCGATGGTCCCGGGATCCGCGCGGGCGATCGGCCCGGCGCCGCGCCGGGACAGCGCCGGGACCGCGCCGGGACCGCGCTGCACTGCACGGTCGGTCAGGTCCGGCGGGCCCGCGCCGCGTGCGCCGGTGATACTGCGCCCCATGACCCGTGACGATCTGCTCGAGCCGCCGGTGCCGGTGCTGACCCCGCCCCACCACACCCCCGAGCGGGAGGCCCTGCAGAAGCAGGCGCGGGAGTTCGCGACGACCCGGGTGCTGCCCGTCGCGAACGAGCTGGACCCGCGCAAGGGCGAGATCCCGCGCGAGCTGCTCGACGAGATGGCCGCGCTCGGGTACTTCGGCATCACCGTCGACCGCGAGCACGGCGGTCTCGGGCTGGGCGCGTTCGAGTACTGCATGGTCGCCGAGGAGCTGGCCCGGGCCTGGATGAGCGTCGGGTCGATCATCGCGCGCGCCCAGGGCGCCGGCACCGCGGTCGCCGACCCCGACCGGCGTGCCGATCTCCTGCGGCGCAGCGCCGCGGGCCGCTGGATCGGCGCGATCGCGCTGTCCGAGCCCGACGCCGGCTCCGACCTGGCCGCGGTGGAGACCCGTGCCGTCCGCGACGGCGACGAGTTCGTGATCACCGGGCACAAGCGCTGGACCGGCAACGCGAAGGCGGCCGACTTCATCCAGGTCCTGGTGCGCACGGGCGACCCCGGGCCGGGGGAGAAGCGCTCGGCGGGGCTGGCGACCGTCGTGCTGGAGAAGGAGCGCGGCACCTTCCCGGCGGGGCTCACCGGGCGCCCGATCGACAAGATCGGCTACCACGGCTTCGTCACCTGGGACCTGGAGTTCGACGGCGTGCGGGTCCCGGTCTCCGACCAGCTCGGCGCCGGCGGCGAGGGCTTCGCCGACGCGCAGGCCTGGCTCAACGTCGCCCGGGTGCACACCGCCGCCCGCGCGGTCGGGCTGGCCCGCGCCGCCGTCGAGGACTGCATCCTCTACCTGCAGCGGCGCCGCCAGTTCGCCCACCCGATCGGCGACTTCCAGGCCGTCCGGTTCACCCTGGCCACGATGGCGGCGCGGGTGGAGCAGGCCCGCGCGTTCTACCAGCACGTCGCGCACCGGCTCGACGCCGGCGAGCCGTGTGAGCGCGAGGCCGCCATGGTCAAGCTCGTCGCGACCGAGATGGCGGCGGAGGTGACCGCGTCGGGCATCCAGCTGCACGGCGGCAACGGCTACACCACCGAGCACCAGGTGGAGCGGCACTGGCGCGACGCCCGGCTGACGACGATCTTCGAGGGGACCAGCGAGATCCAGCAGAAGATCGTGGCCGACCGGCTGCTGCCGCGCAGCCCGCTGGGCTGAGCGGGGCGTCAGCGGAAGGCGGCGCGGACCGCGTCGAGGGCGTCGGCCTCGTCGAGGCCGAGCCGGCGGGCCAGTGCGGCGAGCTCGGACGCCGACCGGGACAGTTCGGCCCGCCCGCCGGTGGCCCGCTCGGTCAGCACCGCGCCCCGGCCGCGGCGCAGCTCGACCAGCCCCTCGTCGCGCAGCTGCTGGTAGCCGCGCAGCACGGTGTGCAGGTTGATCCCCAGTGCGCCCGCGACCTCGCGGGCGCTGGGGAGCCGGTCACCGGCACCGGCACGGCCCTCGGCGACCGCCCGGCGGACCGAGGCCGCGACCTGGTCGCCGAGCGGGACCGTCGAGGACGGGTCGACCCGGATCAGCACGGGGGGACCGCGCCTCGCTCGGCCCGCCGGTCCAGCTCGGCGTTGACCAGACCGGCGGCGGTGGCCGCGTCGGCGACGGTGACGACGAACTCGCGCCCGCGGGTGAGGTCGAGGACCAGTGCCTCGCCGGAGCGGCGCGCCCGGTAGCCGAGCAGGCCGGGGGAGCGGCGCAGCGGGCCGTAGTCGTTCCAGCGGAAGCGGTCGGGGTCGAGCTGCTCGGCCCGCGCGGACCGCACCTCGTCGAGCGGCGCGTCGGTGAGCGTGCGGCCGAGCAGGGCCTGGCGGACGTGCACGCCGTCGCCGTCGACCCGGACCCGTGCGAACGCCGAGAGCGCGGTCGTCAGCACCGCCACCGCGACGAGCGCGACGACGACACCGGAGCCCGCGCCGGACAGCAGCTGCAGGGCGGCCGCCACGAGCAGCAGCGCGGCGACGGCGAGGGTCGGGCGGGACAGCACGGTGCGCGACCACAGGTAGCGCTCGCCGGGCGCGAGCGGGGTGCGGACCGCGTCGTGCGGCGGACGGGCCGCGGGCGCGGGCGGGTTCGACGCGTCGGGCCCGGCCAGCAGGTACCCCAGCAGGTACGCGGCCGCGGCGGCCGACAGGACCAGTACCGTCCAGGCCGCGCCGGGCAGCTGCGGCGCGAGCCGTGCCGCGGGCACCCACCAGATCAGCACGGCGAACGCCCAGGCGCTGCCCACGGCGCGCCGCTGGACGTCGGGCCGGCCCGACCGCAGCTGCCACAGCGGCAGGCCCAGGCCGAGCAGCCCCAGCAGGACGATCGCGAGGGCGCTGCCGCGGCCCGGGGTGCCGGTCGCGACCAGGGCGAGGATCCCGGCGACCGCCAGGGCGGTCCCCGGTGCGGCCGCCAGCAGCCTGCGGCGGGTGGTGCGGGTGGTGGACGTGCTCATCGTGGCTCCCTCCCCGGACATCATTGTTTGCAATGTACTAGAACAACTACACCCGCGCACCCCCGGCCGGGAGGCTAGCGTCGACGCCGTGCCGCTCGATCCCGCGTTCCGCACCCTGCTCGACACCCTGACCGCCGCCGGGTCCCTGCCCCTGGTCCGCGACGGCGACCCGGTCGCCAGCCGGGCGCACTACCGGTCGCTGGCGCTGGCCCGGCGGGGTCGCGAGTTCGTGCCCGAGGCCGTCGCCCGGGTCGAGGACGACGCCGTCGCCGGCCCGGGCGGCCCGGTCGGGCTGCGCACCTACGTCCCCGGCGCCGACCGCGGCGACGCGGTCGTGGTCTACCTGCACGGCGGCGGCTGGGTGCTCGGGGACCTCGAGACCCACGACCCGGTCTGCCGCCGGGTGGCGAACGCGACCGGCGCCGTCGTCGTCGCGGTGGACTACCGGCTCGCGCCCGAGCACCCGCACCCCGCCCCGCTCGACGACGCGTGGGCGGCCCTGCTCGCCGTCGCCGGCCGCCACCCCGGCCGGGTCGTGGGCGTCGCGGGGGACAGCGCCGGGGCGGGCCTGGCCGCCGGTCTCGCGCTGCGCGCGCGCGACCGCGGCGGTCCGCCGCTGGGCGCGCAGCTGCTGTTCTACCCGCCGCTGACCCCGGAGCCGGCCACCCCGTCGCACCGGGACAACGGCGAGGGCTACTTCCTCACCGCCGCGGACATGTCCTGGTTCTGGGCGCAGCTGCTGTCCGGGCCCGCCCCCGCCGACGCCGAGGTCGCGCCGCTGGGGGCGGACCCGCCCGCCGACCTGTCCGGGCTGGCCCCGGCCGTCGTCGCGACCGCGGAGTTCGACCCGCTGCGCGACGAGGGCCGCGACTGGGCGGCCGCCCTGGAGCGCTGCGGGGTCGAGGTGGTCGCCGTCGACGGGCCCGGGCTGATCCACGGCTACGTCGCCTTCCTCGGTGCGGTGCCCGCCGCCGAGCGGGCCGCCGGTCGCGCCCTCGACGCGTTCGCGCGGCTGCTGCGCCGCTGAGCCGTGCGGCCCGCCCGCCCGCGGCGACGTCACACGGCTGTGACACGGGCGACACGACCCGGTAGCGGGCACGCGCCACCCTGTGCCTCTCCCCGGTCGCACACCGTGATCAACGCCGCGCCGCGGGACGAACCGGACGGCGACGGCGCCCGCGGGCCGCGGCCCGCGGCGATCGGAGGGTGGATGGCACGGTCGGAGATCGGACGGACGGGGGCCCGCTTCGGGGCACCCCGGTCCAGGCACGCGCCCGACCCGGAGCAGCCGCACGGCCGGGAGACCGGCCCGCCGTCCGGGCCCGCGACCGGCCCCGGGCCGGCCGGCCCCGGAGCGACCGGCCCCGGGACCGCCGAGGGCGGGGCGGCCGGGACCGCGGCCGACGGGGAGGACCTGGTCGGGGTCACCGGCGCCCGCTTCGGCGGGCACTCGACCCGGCGGACCCGGACCAGCCGCCGCCGGCGGGCCGCCGAGCGTGCCGCCGCCGGGGAGCGCGCCGCGGCCCGCGCGGCCGCGGCCGGCCCCGCACCGGCGGGCCCCGCCGGCCCGCGCGGGCGGGAGGGCGGGTCGGACGGCGGGTCGGACACCGCGCCGCTGCCCGTCGTCGCCGGGGCCCCGCCGGAGACCGTCCCCGCGTTCGCCCCGGTGCGGCCCTACGTCATGACCGGCGGGCGGACCCGCGTCCGTGCCGAGCTCCGGCTGGAGACGCTGGTGTCGGCCCGGCCCGGGCCCGCACCGGCCCAGGCCGAGTCCGTCGAACGGGCCGCGGTGCTGCGGCTGTGCGCGCAGACCCGCTCGGTCTCCGAGGTCGCCGCGCTCGCGTCGGTCCCGCTGGGCGTGGCCCGGGTGCTCATCGACGACCTCGCGGTCGAGGGGCGGCTCGTCGTGCACGGCGTCTCCTCCGCCGAGGACGGGCCGAGCATGGCGCTGCTGGACCGCGTGCTGTCGGGCCTGCGGCGGCTCTGAGCCGACCGGCGGGCCGCGGCCGGCGGGTCCAGGATGGAGACATGACCGACCCCCGTCCCGTCCGCATCGGGCTGCAGCTGCAGCCCCAGCACGCCGACTACGCCGAGATCCGCCGCACCGTCGCCGCCGCCGAGGAGGCGGGCGTCGACATCGTGTTCAACTGGGACCACTTCTTCCCGCTCTACGGCGACGCCGACGGCACGCACTTCGAGTGCTGGACCATGCTCGGCGCCTGGGCCGAGGCCACGTCGCGCGTCGAGATCGGCGCCCTGGTCACCTGCAACAGCTACCGCAACCCCGAGCTGCTCGCCGACATGGCCCGCACCGTCGACCACATCTCCGGCGGCCGCCTGATCCTCGGCATCGGGTCCGGCTGGTTCCAGCGCGACTACGACGAGTACGGCTACGAGTTCGGCACCGCGGGCGGGCGCCTGAACGACCTGGCCGCCGCGCTGCCCCGCATCCGCGACCGCTGGACGAAGCTCAACCCCGCCCCGACCCGCGACATCCCGATCCTCGTCGGCGGCGGCGGGGAGAAGAAGACGCTGCGCTACACCGCCGAGCACGCCGGGATCTGGCACGGCTTCGGCGACGTCGACACCGTCACGCACAAGAGCGCCGTCCTCGACGGGCACTGCCGCGACATCGGCCGCGACCCCGCCGAGATCGAGCGGTCGGTCGCCGTCGAGGGCTCCCCGCAGGACTCCGGCCCGGCCCTGTACGACGCCGGCGTGCGGCTGTTCACCGTCGGCCAGGACGGGCAGGGCGGCTACGACCTCGCCCGGCTCGAGGACTGGATCGCCTGGCGCGACGAGCGCAACGCGGGCTGACTCACGCGACGGGGACCAGACCGCCGTCGGTGCTGGTCGTCGTCAGAAGGCGAGGTGTCCGTGGCCGTCCGGTGTAGTTCAGTGTGCGCCGGCGGCGACGGGCCTTCTCCTCCTCTACCCACGCAGAGCCTTCCGCCGCGACGGCCTCCAGGATGCGGAGGGCAGAGTCGGCGCCGGACGCATCCCGAGTGAGTTGCGCGATCCGCGACGGCTCCTCCTGTACTTTGTCCCAAAGCGATTCATCGAAGTTAGCCAGGACGAGCTGCAGCGAATCGTCGTTGTTCAACGACAAGACGAAGACCTGGTGTAGGACGAGCTTGCCCTTGACCGATCGGATGGCTTTCAGGATGTCCGAGTGGTCGGACTCCTCCTGGTCGTCGCCGGCGCCCGGTGCGACGCCGTGCTGATCGAGGAATGCGGAGGTAATCGAATCGTATCGGAACGACATTCGTGACTCGTTGTTGAGGTCACCGGTGACCAGATCCAGTTCGACAAGAACCCTCCGAACCCCTGCTGAGGTGAGCAGGAACAGCCACACCTCGTATGTCGTGTAACGGGGAGGCCCGTGCGCGATACGGGCCGAACGGGCTCCGTCGGCCGCACCCAGGATGAAGAAGTGGTCGAGCAGGTCACTGTTGGACAGGCCGTACTGGCGCATCGCGGCTGACTTGATGTACAGCTTGTCGTGCCCGAGCCACGCCGACATCTCGGAGTCGGTCGGTCGTTCCTTAAGTTTCTCGACCCATCCCAGGTAAGACTCGGACTCGAACTCGTACCGCCGGTCCAGCGCTTTCCGGACCCGCCGTCCGACTGTGATCCTCTCAGCGGCCGAACGAAGTATGAGAACCGAGGCGGACGCTGTGACCGCGACGGCGAACATCCCGGCCGCCGACTGCGAGGACGCCGCCGCACGTAGTACTACGATCGGCGCGACGGCGCCGATGATCATCAGCGTCGGGCCGATCGCCGATTTCATTACGTCCCCGGACGACGTCGACTCCGCAGGTCGATCGATGGTCGGAAACCCATCGAGGCGCCATGCGGCGAGTTGTCGGCTCGCGTGGAGGTTGGCGAGCCACTCAACAGATCTGGGTTGCGGGATGATCGCGCGGTGACAGAATCGCTCGGTCAACTCACACGCCAGGGTACGGCGAATACCCTTGGAGTCCCTGAGCCACTTGCTCGTGTCGACGTCCCGAACGATGGCCTCATTGAAGAACGACCAGTCGATGATGTGGCCGACCTGACGGGCGAACACCCCTGCTTTGGGCCGGGACGGACCGTGGTGGTGGGACCAGTCCCGTGCGATCCGACCCGAGTAGCGGTCTCGGGTGCGACTGGCTTCTGCGGATTCGATCAGGCGCGGGAAGTTGTACGCGACGTAGCGGACGCTCCCGGCGCCGGCGAGAGTGACGCCGACCATCACGATGAGGACGACCTCGATCGAACTGGACAGCAGGGTCAAACCTAGAAGGTAGATCGTGGCCGACGCCAGCGGGCCGGCCACGATGAGCATAGGGACGGCTGAGAGGTCGGAGGGAGCCTCCGACCTCACCGGAGGTGTCGGGACGGGGTGGAAGAAGAGCTTTGCACGGCGTCGACGGCCGTTCTCCATGCGAGCGGCATCCACACGCTCCCGGTCCATCGCCTCGAGACGGTCCTGCATCACTCCGGACAGGATCCGCTCCAGATGGCGACGCGCTTCCTTCTTGCGGGCGAGTGTCAAGCTGTCGAACTGCTGGATCGAATCGTCGACCGCGTGGTAGGCGACATCCGTGCAGCCCTCGAGCTCGGCGATCCTTCGGACCAGACCGGTCGTCACCCCGATGGCCAGCGTCCATTCATCCTCGGCATACTGTTCGGCTTGCTCCGTTGCCAGAGCGAGTCGATCGAGAACGTCCTCGGTCAGTAGATCGAGTGATCGATCACTGAAGAGGGCCATGATCCAGTAGTAGCAGACACGACTCGATCGGAAACCCTCGGTGAACGCCTCCTCGATAACCTCCTCGGCCCGCCGCGGCATGCTTCCGTCGAGGAAGTTCACTCCCTTCTCGAACTTCTCGCTCGGGTCGGCATCGTCGTCAACCGTGTAGAAGTTGGCGTCACCGTGCACGATCCCGATCTGGGTGTCGACCTTCGCGTTCCCATCGGCAGTGTTGTTGACCGTCCGGCTGTTGCCCTCGGTCCCCGACTTGTTGCCGTCGAAGGCGCTCACAAGAGCTCCTGGACAGCGGAGACCGCCTCCGCGACCGCCGTCGTGACGGCTGCAGACGCCGTGATCGCCCCGCCGATACGGCGCAGATGCGCGGTGAACCGTCGCGCATCCTTGTCCCCGCGCACTGGCAGTACGTTGCGTGCGCTCGTGACGTCCTCGCTAGCGAGTTCGGCTGCGTCCCCATCGATCTGGCCCGTGTCGCGCAGTTCGGTGACGAGCATCTCGAGTCGGTCGAGGTGGTCAGAGAGGTCTGGGGCGCGATCGTTGTCCGGGTCACCCGCTAGAAGGCCCCTGTTCTCCGAGATGTCTCCGCCGACGTACCCGATCTGCATTCCGACACGAGAGTTCCCCGAAGCGTTGTTGCTGTAGATGCTCATGGCGCCCCCTTTGATCCGATCGACATTACAAATCGGGATCGAACGACTCCTGCTGCGCTCGAGTGATTTCCGGGCGTGGAGAGAACGATGTGCCGGACTGACACGGTCGCGTTCGGGTGGCACGGGACCGAGCGGCCCACGAGGCACAAGGTCTGAACGTGTGACACTGCACGGCAATAGGGCGTGGCGAATGGGCTGCTCGCTGTTGGAATGTCATCGGCTCGGGCATGACTCGACCCGGGCTGCACTTACTAGAAACTTGGTAGAGGTGCTTGCGGGGCGACCAGAATGTCGTCGAGAATTACAGGTCGCGCAGGAACGGGTCCCGGATCAGGTCCGGGACCCGTGCCGCGACGACCGCGGGCGCGTAGTACCAGCCCTGGGCGTTCGCGCAGCCGTACTCGCGCAGCCGTACCGCCTGCTCGCGGGTCTCCACGGCCTCCGCGGTGACCTCCAGGTCCAGCGCGGAGGCCAGCGAGATCAGGGTGCGCAGGATGACGTCGTCGCGCTCCCCGCTGCCGGCCAGGAAGTGCCCGGCCAGCTTCAGCCGGTGCACGGGGAGGTGGCGCAGGTAGGCCAGGTTGGAGTAGCCGGTCCCGAAGTCGTCGATCGCGATCTTCACGCCGAGCGCGTCGAGCGCGCGCAGCGTGGCCAGCGGCCGGCCGGGGGAGCCCATGAGGTCGGACTCGGTGAGCTCGACCTGCAGCAGCTCCGGCGGCCAGTCGTGGCGCTCCAGGGTGGCCGCGACGTCGGCGACCAGGTCGGACTCGGTCACCTGGCGGGCGGCGACGTTCACGCTGACCGTCAGCGGGTGCTCGGGGTGCGCGTCGGCCCAGACCCGGCCCTGGCGGCACGCCTCGTCGAGCACCCGGCGCCCGAGCGGGACGACCAGCCCGGTCTCCTCGGCGAGCGGGATGAACCGGTCCGGCCCGAGCAGCTGCCCGTCCGGGCGCTGCCAGCGGACCAGCGCCTCGACGCCGATGGTCCGCTCGTCGGCCAGGCGCACCAGCGGCTGGTAGACCACCACGAAGTCGTCGCGGCGCAGCGCCTCGGGCATCTGCGCGGACAGCTCGAGGCGGGCGACCTCGTCGCGGTGGCGTTCGCGGTCGTAGGACACGAACCTCCCGCGCCCGGCCCGCTTGGCCGAGTACAGCGTGGTGTCGGCGGCGGCGACGAGCTCGTCGGTGCCCAGCTCGCCGTCGTGGCGCACCACGCCGACGCTGGCCGAGATCACGATGTCGCGGCCGTCGACGCGCACCGGGCGGCGGACCGTGCCCAGCGCCAGCGTCGCCACGTCCTCGAGCTCGGCGCGGTCCGCGGTGGCCGTGACGAGGACGACGAACTCGTCGCCGCCCATCCGCGCGACCAGGTGCCCGCCCGGTTCGAGCGCGGCCCGCAGCCGCCCGGCGAGCACCTGCAGCAGCCGGTCCCCGGCCTGGTGGCCCAGCGTGTCGTTGACGACCTTGAACCCGTCGAGGTCCAGGTAGCAGACGCCCGGGCGGGCGCCGGAGGTCCCCGCGGCGATCGCGGCGGTGAGCCGGTCGAAGAACAGCGACCGGTTCGGCAGGCCGGTCAGCGGGTCGTGCGAGGCCTGGTGGGACAGGTCCTCCTGCAGCAGCAGCTGCTCGGTGACGTCGGTGACGACCGCGACGAGCAGGCCCTCACCGCCGCCGGCCGGGCCGAGGGTCGTGACCACGGCATCGATCCAGACCTCGCTGTCGTCGCCGCGGCGGACGGGACGGACCACCCGCAGCCGGTCCAGCGAGCCGTCGAGCAGGCGGGGGCGCTCGGCCCACACCTCCGGGGCCGCGTCGACCGGGACGAAGTCGGTGACGCTCATCCGCAGCAGCCGGGCCGGGGGGAGCTCGAACATCGCCGCGACGGCGTCGTTGACCTCGACGATCCGCCCGTCCGGCTCGAAGATGACGATCCCGACGGCGGCCGAGTCGACGACGGTGCGCAGCCGCAGGTCCGAGCGCCGGCGGGCCTCCTCGGCCGCGCGCCGGGCCTCCAGCGCGGCCCGGGTGACCTGCTCGTGCTCGACGAGGACGTGGCGGCGGGTGGCCTCGGTGAACCCGCGGGCGAACGCGGCGAGCACGGCCGCGATCCGGCGGACCCGGGCCGCGGTGTCGGCGGCAGGCTCCAGGTGCGCCCCCAGCAGCTCCATCCCCACCTCGAGGCAGCTGGGCTGGTGGAGCTGCGACCGCACCAGGTCGGCCCCCGCGGCCGCCGGGACCTCCGGGTCGTAGCGCTCGGCGAGCGCGGCACCGCGCAGCGCGGAGGCGGCCCGCGCCACGACGGGCGCCAGCTCGGTCAGGGGGAGCACGGAGCGACGGGCCAGCTCCGCGGCCCACGGCCGGGTCAGCTCCTCCGGTGCGGGCAGTGCTGCGGGGACGAGGGCCCGCCCGTGGGCGGCCCGGGCAGCGGCGACGTCGGCCTGCTGCATCCACCGCCCCCGTTCGTCCCGGTGGAGGGAGTTCCCTCGTGATCGGGGGACACCGTAACCGATCCCGTGCGCCCGGTGGGGCCGACCGGGTTACACCTGGTGGTCCGGGCGCGCCCGGCGTGGCGCCGGTCAGGACCCGTCGGTCACGGCCGTCACCCACACGACGGCTTCCCCCGCCTCGTCCGAGGCAGCCAGGTCCACCTCGGCGGTGATCGCCCAGTCGCGGTCGCCCGCCGGGTCGTCGAGGACCTGGCGGACCAGCCACCGGTCGCTCTCCTCGGTCAGGTCGAACAGCTCGGGGCCGCGGGCGTCGGGCCCGAAGCCGATCCGGTCGTGCACGTCGTAGTAGGGCTCGAGCGCGTCGCGCCAGCGGTCCGCGGTCCAGCCCGCCTCGGCGTCGAGCTCGCCCAGCTCCTGGTAGCGGCCCAGCGCGGCCAGCTCGACGCGGCGGAACAGGGCGTTGCGGACCAGCACCCGGAAGGCCCGCGCGTTGCCGGTGACCCCGGCCGGGGTGGGCGCCGCGGCGACCTCCGCGCCGGGCGGGAGCACCTCCCCGGCCGCGTCGACGCCCGCGGCGAGCTTCTCCCACTCGTCGAGCAGCGAGGAGTCGGTCTGGCGGACGAGCTCGCCGAGCCACTCGATGACGTCGGTGAGCTCCTCGGTGCGGGCGTGCTCGGGCACGGTCTGGCGCAGCGCCCGGTAGGCGTCGGCCAGGTAGCGCAGCACCAGGCCCTCGGAGCGGGCGAGCTGGTAGTGCGAGACGTACTCGGTGAACGTCATCGCCCGCTCGCTCATGTCCCGGACCACCGACTTCGGCGACAGGACGGCGTCGGCGACCCACGGTGCGCCGCGGCGGTAGGTCTCCAGCGCGGCGTGCAGCATCTCCTCCAGCGGCTTGGGGTGGGTGACCTCCTCCAGGCGGGCCATCCGCTCCTCGTACTCGACGCCGTCGGCCTTCATCGCCGCGATCGCCTCGCCGCGGGCCTTGTTCTGCTGGGCGGCGAGGATCTGGCGGGGGTCGTCGAGGGTCGACTCGATCACCGAGAGCACGTCGAGGGCGTAGGTCGGCGACTCCCGGTCGAGGAGCTCGAACACCGCCAGCGCGAACGGCGACAGCGGCTGGTTGAGCGCGAAGTCCAGCTGCAGCTCGTCGACCACCCGCGCCCGTGGCCGGGTCGCACCGTCCACGGTGTACTGCTCGACGACGCCCGAGGTGCGCAGCGCCCGGTAGATCGCGATCGCCCGCAGCATGTGCTTGAGCTGGCGCGTGCGGGGCTCGTGGTTGTCGGTGAGCAGGTGCTCCATCGCGGCGTAGGTGTCCCCGCCGCGGGAGACCACGTTGAGCAGCATCGCGTGGGTGACCTCGAAGTGGCTGGTCAGCGGCTCCGGACGGGCGTGCTGCAGCTTCTCGAACGAGGTCTGCGACCAGCCGACGAACCCCTCGGGGGGCTGCTTGCGCTGGACCTTGCGGCGCTTCTTCGGGTCGTCGCCCGCCTTGGCCAGCGCCTTGGCGTTCTCGATGTCGTGCTCGGGGGCCTGCGCGACGACGGTGCCGACGGTGTCGTACCCGGCGCGCCCCGCGCGGCCGGCGATCTGGTGGAACTCGCGGGCCTTGAGCGGGCGGACGCGGCGCCCGTCGTACTTGGACAGCGCGGTGAACAGCACGGTGCGGATCGGGACGTTGATCCCGACGCCGAGGGTGTCGGTCCCGCAGATGACCTTGAGCAGGCCGGCCTGGGCCAGGGTCTCCACCAGCCGCCGGTAGCGGGGCAGCATCCCGGCGTGGTGCACGCCGATGCCGTGGCGCACCAGCCGCGACAGGGTCCGCCCGAACCCGGAGGTGAAGCGGAACGCCCCGATGGTCTCGGCGATCGCGGCCTTGTCCTCCTTGGAGGTGACGTTGACGCTCATCAGCGCCTGCGCCCGCTCGACGGCGGCCTGCTGGGTGAAGTGCACGACGTAGACCGGTGCCTCGCGGGTCGCGAGCAGCTCGGTGATCGTCTCGTGCAGCGGCTCGAGCACGTAGCGGAAGTGCAGCGGCACCGGCCGCTCCACCGAGGTGATCTCGGCGGTCTCGCGCCCGGTGCGCCGCGTGAGGTCCTCGGCGAAGAACGACGTGTCGCCCAGCGTGGCGCTCATCAGCAGGAACTGCGCCTGCGGCAGCTCGACGACCGGCACCTGCCAGGCCCAGCCGCGGGCCGGGTCGGCGTAGAAGTGGAACTCGTCCATGATCACGCAGCCGACGTCGGCGCCCGGGCCCTCGCGCAGCGCGAGGTTGGCGAGGATCTCCGCGGTGCAGCAGAGGACCGGGGCCTTCTCGTTGACCGCGGCGTCGCCGGTGAGCATGCCGACCTTGTCCGCGCCGAACACCTCGCACAGCGCGAAGAACTTCTCGCTGACCAGCGCCTTGATCGGCGCGGTGTAGACGCTGCGCTCGCCGCGGGCCAGCGCGGCGGCGTGCGCGCCGATCGCGACGAGCGACTTGCCCGACCCGGTCGGGGTGGACAGGATCACGTTCGCCCCGGTGACCAGCTCCAGCAGCGCCTCCTCCTGCGCCGGGTAGAGCGACAGGCCGCGCTCGTCGAACGCCCACTCGGCGAAGGTGTCCACCAGCTCGGCGGGGTCCGGGGGGTTCGCGGGGTCGGAGGTGCGCGGCAGCCTGTCGGTGAGCGTCATGATGGCACCGATCGTCGCAGACACCCCCGGCACCGGCCGCCGCACGGCCGAGGTGGCGCCCGCACTCGCCCGGCCGGGGGATAGCGTGGAAGCCGTGGTGGGGGGCGGTGCGTCGCACGGCGCGGGACGGTCGGGCGCGGGCCGCGCCGCCGGGCCGGGCCCCCGCGCGCCCATGCCCGAGCTCGTCCCGCCGATGCTGCCCGCGGCCGGCGAGCTCTCCGACGCCGTCGACCCGGACCGCTGGGCGGTGGAGTTCGGCTGGGAGGGCCACCGCTGCGTCGCCTACGCCCGGCCCGGCCGGGTGCGGCTGCTGTCCTCGACCGCGCGCAGCGTCACCGGGTCCTTCCCCGAGCTCGCGGTGCTCGGCGAGCAGGCGCCGGCGGGCGGGATGGTGCTCGACGGCACCGTCGTCGCCCTCGACGAGGCGGGGCGGCCCTCGCGCGGCCCGCTGCTGCGCCGCACCGCGACCGTCGCGCCGGACGCGGCGCTGCAGACCGAGGTGCCGATCGGCTACGTCGTGACCGACCTGCTGTGGTGCGACGGGCGGCGGACCCTGGAGCTGCCCTACCGGCGTCGCCGCGCCGAGCTGGAGGCCCTGGAGCTGGCGGGCCCGCGGATCCTGGTGCCGCCGTCGTTCGGGCTCGACGAGGCGGACCTGGTGGTGCGCACCGCTGAGCGCTACGGCCTCGACGGGCTGCACCTCAAGCGTCTCGACCTGCCCTACCAGCCCGGCCGGCGCACCCGGAACTGGCTGCGGGTGCCGCTGCGCCGCTACCGTCAGGTGCTCGTCGCGGGCTGGGTGCCCGCGGGCGGCGCCGGGCGCGAGCGGATCGCCGCGGTGCTGCTGGCCCTTCCCGAGCCCGACGGGCTGCGCTACGTCGGGCGGGTCGGCATCGGCTCGGCCGACGGCGACGCCCGCACCGTGCTGCGCGCCCCCGCGGGCGGACCGGCGCCGGCCGGGGTGCCCGAGGGCATCGCCGAGGACGCCCGGTGGCTGCGCCCGGGCCTGGTCGCGGCCGTGGAACACCGCGGCCGGACGGCGGCCGGCCGGCTGGCGCTGCCGTCCTGGCGCGGGCTGGTCGCCCCCGACGAGCACGACGACGACCTGGTCGCGGCCGCGTCGGCGGCCCGGGCCGAGGCCGCGTCGCGCCCGACCGTCGCGCTGCGCCGCCCCGGCGCCTCCGGCCCCACCGGCGACGACGGCCCGCGGACCGTGGTGCTCCCGCGCACCGGTGACCCGGCCGCACCCGGCGCCGCCCGGCCCCCGGACCCGTCTCGGGCCCCGGGCGCCGACACCGGAGCCGGCACCGCCGTCGACACCGGGGACGGCAGCCGGAACGACACCGGCGACGACACCGGGGACGGCAGCCGGAACGACACCGGGACCGGCACCGGGACGTCCGGGCGGTCCCCGGCGGCCCCGGAGCGTGCCCGCGGGGCGCGGCCCGGTGCCCACCGCGCCCCGGTCGCCGACGAGACCGTCCGCATCCGGGTCCGCGACGCCGTCCCGCCCGCCGCGGCCCCGTCCGCGCCGCCGTCCGGGAGGCCGGCCGTGCCGCCCGCGGTGCCGCAGGCCCCCGCACCGGACGGCCCGTGGCACGGCCCGCTGTCGCGCCGTCTGGAACAGCACTTCGTCTACAACACCCTCAACACGATCGCCTCCCTGGTGCGCACCGACCCGCCCCGGGCCCGCGAGCTGCTGCTCGGCTTCGCCGACCTGTCCCGGGCCGCGGACCGGGCCGACGAGCCCGCGATCCGGCTCGACGAGGAGCTGGCCGCCGTCCGGGCCTATCTGCAGATCGAGCGGACCCGGTTCGGGGCGCGGCTGCACACCGAGCTCGACGACCCGTCCGCGGCCGGTGTCGACCCGGCGGCCGGCGTCGCGCCGCTGGCGGTGCTGGCCGCGGTGCGGCGCGGCGTCGCCGAGGAGATCGAGCCGCTCACCGGCGGGGGAGCGGTGCACGTGCGGCTCGACCCGGCCGCGGCCGAGGGCCCGGTCTGCCGGGTCGAGGTCCGCCACGGGGCCGAGCCGGGGACCGCCGCCGCCGGTGCCCCGTTCGTCCTGTTGGTGCTGCCGCTGGGCGCGCCCGTGGTGTGACGCCCGTCCGGACCGGGGGGTCCGGCCCCGCCCGGGGCGACGGACCTTCATCGATCCGGATAGCGTGCGCGCCATGCTGGGGCTGCCCGAGGGCACACGCGCGTGCCTGTTCGACCTGGACGGCGTCTTGACCGACACCGCGAGCGTGCACGCCGCCGCGTGGAAGCAGATGTTCGACGAGTACCTGCGCTCACGCGACGGGGACGGGTTCACCCCGTTCGACGTGTCGGCCGACTACGGCCCGTACGTCGACGGGAAGCCCCGCCTGGAGGGCACCCGCGGGTTCCTCGCCTCGCGCGGGATCGAGCTGCCCGAGGGCACGCCGGAGGACCCGGCGGACACCGAGACCCTGTGGGGCCTGTCGACCCGCAAGAACGACCTGGTGCAGGAGCGGATCCGCACCGACGGCGTCGACGTCTACCCGGGGTCGCGCCGCTACCTGGAAGCGGTCAAGGACGCCGGGCTCACCACCGCGGTCGTGTCCTCCAGCGCCAACGCCGAGCAGATCCTGCGGGTCACCGGCCTGGAGACGTTCATCGACCACCGGGTCGACGGCGTCACCGCCCGCGAGCGCGGCCTGCCCGGCAAGCCCGCTCCCGACACCTTCCTCGCCGCCGCGGCCGACCTCGGTGTCGACCGGTCCGCCGCGGTCGTGTTCGAGGACGCGCTGGCCGGCGTGGAGGCCGGCCGCGCCGGGGACTTCGGCGCCGTGGTCGGCGTCGACCGTCTCGACCAGGCCGCCGCGCTGCGCGAGCACGGCGCGGACGTCGTCGTCACCGATCTCGCCGACCTGCTGGAGCGTTCGTGAAGCCCGACCACCTGCCCACCTTCACCGTCGAGCCGTGGGTGGTCCGCGAGCCGCGCCTCGACCTGGACGCGATGGGCCAGACCGAGTCGGTGTTCGCGCTGTCCAACGGCCACATCGGGCTGCGCGGCAACCTCGACGAGGGCGAGCCGCACGTCCTGCCGGGCACGTACCTGAACTCCTTCTACGAGGTCCGCCCGCTGCCCTACGCCGAGGGCGGCTACGGCTACCCTGAGTCCGGGCAGACGATCATCAACACGACCAACGGCAAGCTGATCCGGCTGCTGGTCGACGACGAGCCGTTCGACCTGCGCTACGGCACCCTGCACCGCCACGAGCGGGTGCTGGACATGCAGGCGGGCACCCTGCACCGCGAGGTCGAGTGGGAGTCCCCGGCCGGGCGCCGGGTCCGGGTCCGCTCCACCCGCATGGTGTCGCTGACCCAGCGCGCGGTCGCCGCGATCAACTACGAGGTCGAGGTCGTGCACGCCGGGCGCGACGACAACGGCGACGGCGCCCTGCTGGTGCTGCAGTCCGAGCTCGTCGCCAACGAGCAGCTGCCCGGCCGCGACGCCGACGACCCGCGCCTGGACACCGCCCTGGACAACGTCCTGGAGCCCGAGCAGTCCCGCGCCGGCGACGCCGGGGCGACCCTGGTGCACCGCACCCGCAAGTCCGAGCTGCGCTGCGGCGCGGCGATGGAGCACGAGGTGTTCGGCCCGGACGGGTTCCAGGTGTCCACCGACGCCAACGAGGACCTCGCCCGCACCACCGTCATCGCGCGGGTCAAGCCGGGCGAGACGCTGCGCGTGGTGAAGTACCTGGCCTACGGCTGGTCCTCGCGGCGCAGCCTGCCCGCCGTCTACGACCAGGTCCGTGCCGCGATCGCCGCCGCCCGCTACACCGGCTGGGACGGCCTGGTCGGCGAGCAGCGCGAGTACCTCGACGACTTCTGGGCCACCGCCGACGTCGAGATCGACGGCGACGCCGAGCTGCAGCAGGCCGTGCGCCTGGCGACCTTCCACATCCTGCAGGCCGGGGCCCGCGCCGAGCGCCGCTGCATCCCCGCCAAGGGCCTGACCGCCGACGGCTACGACGGCCACACCTTCTGGGACACCGAGACGTTCTGCCTGCAGGTGCTGTCCTTCGTCGCCCCGGAGGCCGCCGCGGACGCGCTGCGCTGGCGCAAGTCGATCCTGCCGCTGGCCTTCGAGCGCGCCGAGACCCTCGGGCTCAAGGGCGCGGCGTTCCCGTGGCGCACCATCCGCGGCCACGAGTGCTCCGGCTACTGGCCGGCCGGCACCGCGGCGTTCCACATCAACGCCGACATCGCCGACGCGGTCAAGCGGCACGTGCACGCCACCGGTGACACGACCTTCGAGCTGGAGGTCGGCCTGGACCTGCTGGTCGCCACCGCCCGGCTGTGGCGCTCGCTGGGCAGCCACGACTCCGCCGGCAACTTCCGCATCGACGGCGTCACCGGCCCCGACGAGTACTCCTCCATCGCCGACAACAACGTCTACACCAACCTCATGGCGCAGCAGAACCTGCGCTACGCCGCCGAGGTCGCCGCCAAGCACCCGCGCTCGGCGTCGCGGCTGGGGGTGGACTCGGAGGAGATCGCGTCCTGGCGCGACGCCGCCACCGCGATGTTCATCCCGTTCGACGAGCGGCTCGGCGTGCACCCGCAGTCCGAGGGCTTCACCGACCACCAGCGGTGGAACTTCGAGGAGACCCCGGCCGAGCGCTACCCGCTGCTGCTCAACTACCCCTACTTCGACCTGTACCGCAAGCAGGTCATCAAGCAGGCCGACCTCGTGCTGGCCATGCAGATCTTCCCGGACGCCTTCACCGAGGACCAGAAGCGCCGCAACTTCGCCTACTACGAGGCGATCACGGTGCGGGACTCGTCGCTCTCGGCGTGCACCCAGTCGGTGATGGCCGCCCGCACCGGGCACCTGGAGCTCGCCCACCAGTACCTCGCCGAGGCCGCCCTGGTGGACCTGCAGGACCTCGCCGGCAACACCGACCACGGCATGCACATCGCGTCGATGGCGGGCACCTGGACCGCGGTCGTGCTGGGCTTCGGCGGGATGCGCTGCGAGGCCGACGGCCTGTCGTTCGCGCCGGTGCTGCCCGCGTCGCTGTCGCGGATCTCCTTCGGCCTGAAGTGGCAGGGCCGCCGGATCCGGGTCGCGATCACCCCGGAGGAGACCGAGTACCGGCTCACCGACGGGGCGCCGCTGCGGCTGCGCCACCACGGCGACCCGATCGCGCTCGACGGCGAGGCCCCGGTGACCGCGCCGACGCCGACCCCGGAGTGGGTGGAGCCGGTCGAGCAGCCCTACGGGAGGGCACCCCGCCAGCGCGGCTGAGCCGCGCCCCGCGCGGCCCGGTCCGCGCGGGAAGATCGTGCACCACTGGTACGTTCATACGTCGCGCCGCCGGTCGGGGGCAGGGCCCGGACCCGTCCCGGCCCGGTGGCGCGATCGTGTTCGTCCCCTCGGTGGAGGATCCCCGCGCCGTGCCCGAGCCCACTCCCGTCCCCACCCCCGGTGACCCGTCGCACGACCCGGAGCTCGTCCACGAGCAGGGCTACGTGGCGATGCTCTACGAGCAGCTGGAGGACCGGCGCCGCGACGTCGCGCGCCGGCTCGCCGACACGCTGCGCGAGGAGACCGTCGGCACCCCGCAGGCGATCTCGCAGCGCGACGCCGCCGCGGAGATGCTGACCGGGCGGCTCGCGGCGCTGCGGGCCGCCGAGCACGGGCTGGCCTTCGGCCGGCTCGACGCCGACGACGGCGAGGTCCGCTACGTCGGCCGGATCGGGCTGCTCGACGAGCAGAACGAGTACGAGCCGCTGCTGATGGACTGGCGGGCCCCGGCCGCGCGTCCGTTCTACACCGCCACCGCCGCGAACCCCGAGGGCATGCGCCGGCGCCGGCACCTGCGCACCCGGCTGCGCGAGGTCGTCGCCGTCGACGACGAGCCGCTGAACCTGGCCGAGATGACCGAGGCCGAGCGGGACCGCTCCGGGTCCGGCCTGACCAGCGAGGCCGCGCTGCTGGCCGCGGTGTCGCAGGCCCGCACCGGGCGGATGGGCGACATCGTCGCCACCATCCAGGGCGAGCAGGACCGGATCATCCGCTCCAAGCCGTCCGGGGTGCTGGTCGTGCAGGGCGGGCCCGGCACCGGGAAGACGGCCGTCGCGCTGCACCGGGCGGCCTACCTGCTCTACACCCACCGCGACCGGCTGGCCCGGCGCGGCGTGCTCGTCGTCGGGCCGAACCCGACGTTCCTGCGCTACATCGGGCAGGTCCTGCCGTCGCTGGGGGAGACCTCGGTGGTGCTGGGGACCGTCGCCCAGCTCTTCCCGGGGCTCGACGCGCGGCGCACCGAGAGCCCGGCGGCCGCGGAGCTGAAGGGCCGCGCGGAGATGGCGCCGGTCGTCGCGGCGGCGGTGCGCGACCGCCAGCAGCTCCCGCGCCGCCCGGTCGAGCTCGTCGTCGAGCAGCAACGCGTGGTGCTCGACCGCGACACCGTCGCCCAGGCCCGCACCCGCGCCCGGCGCTCGCGCAAGCCGCACAACGAGGCCCGGCGGATCTTCCGCAAGGAGCTGCTGCGGCTGCTCGCCCAGCAGGTCGCGCGCCGGGTCGGGGGCGGCGAGTCCGGCCTGCTCGACCACCGCGACGTCGACGACATCCGCGACGAGCTCACCGAGTCCACCGAGGTCGCCGCGGAGCTGGAGCAGCTGTGGCCGACGCTGTCGCCCGAGCAGCTGCTCACCGACCTGTTCGCCGACCGGCGCCGGCTCAACTCGGTGGCCCGGCGGATCCCGGCGGCCGAGCGGGTGCTGCTGGAGCGCGACGCCCCCGGCGACGACGTGCCGCACGGGCTGCGCTGGACCCCGGCCGACGTGGCGCTGCTCGACGAGGCCGCCGAGCTGCTCGGCGACGACGGCGCCGCCCAGGCCGCGGCCGAGGCCGCCGCGCTGCGCGAGGAGGTCGAGTACGCCCAGGGCGTGCTCGACGTCCTCGACCTCGAGGAGGACCTCGACCCCGAGCTGCTGCGCGCCACCGACATCATCGACGCCGACCGGCTCGCCGAGCGCATGCAGGTGCGGCGCTACGACTCCACCGCCGAGCGCGCCGCCGCCGACCGGGAGTGGACCTACGGCCACGTCATCGTCGACGAGGCGCAGGAGCTGTCGGCGATGGCGTGGCGGATGGTCATGCGCCGCGCCCCCGCCCGCTCGATGACGCTGGTCGGCGACATCGCCCAGACCGGGGACCGCGGCGGTGCCGGGTCCTGGGACGAGGTGCTCTCGCCGTTCGTGGCCCGCCGCTGGCGGCTCGAACAGCTCACGGTGAACTACCGGACCCCGGCCGAGATCGCCGACGTCGCCGACGACGTGCTCGCCGAGATCGACGCGTCGCTGTCGCCGCCGTCCTCGGTGCGCTCCACCGGCGTGGCGCCGTGGGCGGCGGCGCTGCCCGGCGGCGCCGTGGGCGAGCGGGTCCTGGCCGAGCGGGTGGCCGCCGAGCGCGACGCCGTGGGCGACGGCCGCACCGTCGTCCTCGCGCCCGCGGCCCGGGTCGAGCGGGTCCGCGCCGTGCTCGACGCGGCCGGGGTGACCCGCGCCGCGACCCCCGACGACGACCCGGACGCCGAGCTGGAGGCCCCGGTCGTCGTGCTCCCGGTGGCCTCGGCCAAGGGCCTGGAGTTCGACGCGGTGGTCGTCGTCGAGCCGCAGGAGATGCTCGACGAGTCCCCGCGCGGCCTCAACGACCTCTACGTCGCGATCACCCGCGCCACGCAGCGGCTCGGGGTGCTGCACCGCGGCGAGCTGCCGCCGGTG
Source organism: Pseudonocardia spirodelae (assembly GCF_037727765.1). Lineage (NCBI taxonomy): Bacteria > Bacillati > Actinomycetota > Actinomycetes > Pseudonocardiales > Pseudonocardiaceae > Pseudonocardia > Pseudonocardia spirodelae. Next base: position 186,356 of record NZ_JBBJUP010000010.1, read on the forward strand.
CTCAAGCGGATCGGCCGGGCGGGCTGACCCGAGGCCGCCGGGCTCACCGTCCGGCGCGGTACAGGTCGCGCAGCAGCGCGACCTCCGCGCCGTGGTGGAGGACCTCGCGGTGGATGTGCAGGACCAGCACCGCGAGGGGCTCGTCGGCGTAGGGCCCCTCGGCCGGGCCGCACGGGCGCTCCAGGCCCTCGTCGCCGAGGGCGGCGACGCCCTCGACCCACCGGCGGTGGGCGTCGTCGAGCTGGGCGAGCGCCTCGTCGGCGGTGCCGGCGTAGTGGTGGGTGAGGTAGTCGGTCGGCGGGCCGCCGAAGTGGGCGTGGTTGCGCATCCCGAACACCCCGACGACCAGGTGCCCGAGCCGCCACGCGATCGTCGTCACCGGGGGCGGGTCCGGTTCGGGGAACGCGAAGTCGATCACGAGGTCGCCGCCGCCCGCGGCGTGCGAGCCGCGGGCCCGGGCGCGCGGGCGCACGCTCCACGCGCCGGGGGCGGGTTCCCACAGGTACTCGTCGTCGGTGAGGCCGGCCAGCCGCGGGCGCAGCGCGGTGTCCCACTGGAAGGCGAGCTGGTCGAGCAGCCGGGTGGTCCAGGTCGCGGTCATGGCCCGACGGTAGGCGCGGACGCGGACAGCGCCGGTCCTCGTGCCGCGGCCGCGGCGGCGACCAGTGCGCGGGCCAGGCGCAGGTCGCCGGGCACCCGCTCGGGGTGCCACTGCACCCCGACCGTCCACGGGGCGCCGGGCGCGGTCTCCACGGCCTCGACGACGCCGCCGTGGCGGGCGGTGACCCGCAGCCCGTCGCCGAGCCGGTCCACGGCCTGGTGGTGGTGGCAGCGCACCCGCACCGGGCCGGCGCCCAGCGCGTCGCCGACCCGCGACCCGGGCTCGACGGCCACGTCGACCGGCGCGTAGATCCCGGGGCCCGCCGCGTGCACGGCCGCCGCCCGCTCCCCGATGACGTCGGGCAGGTGCTGGTGCAGCGTGCCGCCCAGGGCCACGTTCAGCAGCTGGTGGCCGCGGCACACGCCCAGCACGGGCAGGCCGCGCCGGAGCGCCCGGCGCAGCGCGGCGAGGTCGGCGGCGTCGCGCTCGGTGCGCGGAGGGTCGGTGTGCGGGCCCGGGGACCGCCCGTAGCGGGCCGGGTCGACGTCCGGCCCGCCCGCGACGACGAGCCCGTCGAGGGCGTCGACGGCGTCCGCGGCGCCCGCGACGGGGGCCAGCAGCACCGGCACCCCGCCCGCCGCGACGACCATGTCGACGTAGGTGCGCGGGAGCAGCACGACGTCGTCGTCGCGCATGATCCAGTAGTCCGCGCGCTCGACGTAGCAGCTGACACCGATCAACGGGCGGGTCACGGGGCCCTCACGAGGCGGCGCCGTGCAGCACGTCGATCACCTGGTCGCCGTAGCGGGCGAGCTTGCCCTCGCCGATGCCCGAGATCGTGCCGAGCGCGGCCCGGTCGGCCGGCGCACGGGTGGCGATCTCGCGCAGCGTCGCGTCGTGGAAGATCACGTAGGCGGGCACGCCCTGCTCCTTCGCCGCCGCGGCCCGCCAGGCCCGCAGCCGCTCGAAGACCGGGGCGACCTCGGCCGGCATCTCGACGGCCGGCTTCGACGATCCGCCGCGGGAGCGGCCCGCGCGGGCGGGGCGCTCCGGCTCGGTGCGCAGCATGACCTTCTGCTCCCCGCGCATCACGGGCGGCGACTCGTCGGTGAACCGCAGCGTCGAGTACGTGCCGCCGACGGTGAGCAGACCGCGCGCGACGAGCTGGCGCAGCACGTTGCGCCAGGCGACGTCGGTCAGCTCGGTCCCGACGCCGAACACCGACAGCTCGTCGTGGCGGTGCTGGGTGACCTTCGGGGTGCGCTTGCCCAGCAGGATGTCGACGACCTGGCCGGCGCCGAACTCCTGGTTGCGCTCCTTCTTCAGCCGCCACACGGTCGAGAGCACCTTCTGCGCGGCGACGGTGCCGTCCCACGACGACACCGGAGTCAGGCAGGTGTCGCAGTTGCCGCAGCTCGGCGCGTCGGGCCTCTGGCCGAAGTAGCGCAGCAGCTGTGCGCGGCGGCACTCGGTGGTCTCGCACAGCGCGAGCATCGCGTCGAGGTGCTGGGCCAGGCGGCGCTTGTGCGCGGCGTCGCCCTCGCCGTCGTCGATCATCTTGCGCTGCTGCACGACGTCGGCCAGGCCGTAGGCCAGCCACGCGGTGGAGGGCTCGCCGTCGCGCCCGGCGCGGCCGGTCTCCTGGTAGTAGCCCTCGACCGACTTGGGCAGGTCCAGGTGCGCCACGAACCGCACGTCGGGCTTGTCGATGCCCATCCCGAACGCGATGGTCGCGCACATGACCAGGCCGTCCTCGCGCAGGAACCGGGCCTGGTTGTCCCGGCGCACGCCCGCGTCGAGCCCCGCGTGGTACGGCAGCGCCCGGATCCCCTGCGTGCCGAGGAACTCCGCGGTCTGCTCGACCGAGCGGCGCGACAGGCAGTAGACGATGCCCGCGTCCCCGGCGTGCTCGCTGCGCAGCAGGTCCAGCAGCTGGCGGCGCGGCTCGTTCTTCGCGACGATCCGGTACCGGATGTTGGGCCGGTCGAAGCTCGCGACGAAGTGCCGCGCGCCGGTCAGCTCGAGGCGCTGGGCGATCTCGGTGCGTGTCGCGTCGGTGGCGGTCGCGGTCAGCGCGATCCGCGGCACGTCCGGCCAGCGCTTCGGGAGCTCGGAGAGCAGCAGGTAGTCGGGGCGGAAGTCGTGCCCCCACTGCGCGACGCAGTGCGCCTCGTCGATCGCGAACAGCGCGATCCGCCCGCGCTCGAGCAGCCGCACCGTCGACTCCACCCGCAGCCGTTCCGGGGCGAGGTAGAGCAGGTCGAGCTCGCCGGCCAGGAACTCCTGCTCGGTGAGGCGGCGCTCGTCGGCGTCCTGGGTGGAGTTGAGGAACCCGGCCCGCACGCCGAGCGCCCGCAGCGCGTCCACCTGGTCCTGCATCAGCGCGATCAGCGGCGAGACCACGACCCCGGTGCCGGGCCGGGCCAGCGCCGGGACCTGGTAGCAGAGCGACTTGCCGCCGCCGGTCGGCATGAGCACCAGGGCGTCGCCGCCGCCGACGACCTGCTCGACGATCGCCTGCTGCTCGCCGCGGAAGGCGTCGTAGCCGAAGACGCGGCGCAGGATCTCGTGCGGGTCGGTCGAGTGCACGCGCTCGACGACCGGCACCGCGGCGGCGGGCGCGGCCGCGGGACCGGGGGCGTCCCAGCCCTCGGGCGGGGCCTCGTAGCCGTCCGGGTCGTCCTCGGGCTCGGGCGGGAGGGGGATCTCGTCCGGGTCGACCACGCCGTCGATCGTAGGCGTCGCGCCCCGGCGCCCCCGCCCGGCCGCCGGTCGCGGCACCGCCCACCGCGGCCGGCGGGTGGTACCGGTCACCGCCGCCGGGTGTCGCGGCCCCGGCGGTGCTGCGCGGGAGGGCCGAGGGGTGTAGCAAGACCTGCAGGACCACCGGCGCCGATGGACCGGGCGCCGGTCGAGCACGCGAGAAGGACGGATGGCGTGGATCTGAAGATCGGGTACAAGGCGTCGGCGGAGCAGTTCGGCCCACGCGACCTCGTCGAGTACGCGGTGCTCGCCGAGGAGCTGGGCCTGGACAGCGTGTGGGCGTCGGACCACTTCCTGCCGTGGCGGCACGAGGGCGGGCACGCCCCCGCCGCGCTGCCCTGGATGGCGGCGGTGGGGGAGCGCACGTCGCGGGTCCAGATCGGCACGTCGGTGCTGACGCCGACCTTCCGCTACAACCCGGCCGTGCTGGCCCAGGAGTTCGCCACGATGGCGCTGCTGACCGGCAACCGCGTCGCGCTCGGCGTCGGGACCGGCGAGGCGCTCAACGAGATCGCCGTGTCCGGCCGCGAGTGGCCGGAGTTCAAGGAGCGCTTCGCGCGGCTGCGCGAGGCGGTGAAGATGATGCGCGCGCTGTGGACCGAGGAGTCGGTCAGCACCGAGGGCGAGTACTACACCTTCGTCGACGCGATGGTCTACGACCGGCCCGAGCAGCCCGTCCCGATCTACGTCGCCGCGGGCGGGCCGATGGTCGCCCGCTTCGCCGGCCGCTTCGGCGACGGGTTCATCTGCACCTCGGGCAAGGGCATGGACCTCTACACCGACAAGCTCGTCCCGGCGGTGCAGGAGGGCGCGGAGAAGGCCGACCGCGACGCGGGCGGCATCGACAAGATGATCGAGATCAAGATCAGCTACGACCGCGACCCCGACGCCGCGCGGGAGAACTGCCGGTTCTGGGCGCCGCTGAGCCTCACGGCGGACCAGAAGAACTCCGTCGACTCCTCGCGGGAGATGGAGCGCCTGGCCGACGAGCTGCCCATCGAGCAGGTCGTGAAGCGCTGGATCGTCGCCTCCGACCCCGACGAGGCCGTCGCCCAGATCACGCCCTACCTCGACGCGGGGCTCAACCACCTCGTCGTGCACGGGCCCGGCCACGACCAGCGCCGGTTCCTGGAGCAGTTCACCACCGACGTCGCGCCGAAGCTGCGGGCGCTCGCGTGAGCGCCGTCGTCCGCGACGGGCGGGTGCTGCGCTGCCGGATCTCCACCGGCCGCCACGGCACCCTCGACGGCCCCGCGATGCTCGAGGTCACCGAGGCGCTGGAGAAGCTCGACCCCACCGGGACCGGCGCGGTGCTGGTGCACGGCGACGGCGAGAACTTCTGCACCGGCGGCGACGTGCGCGCCTTCGCCGGTGCCGAGGACCGCCACGCCTACGTGCACGGCCTCGCCGACACCTTCCACGCCCTGCTGCGCCCGCTCGTGGCCTCGCCGGTGCCGACGGTGGCCGCGGTGTCCGGCTGGGCGGCCGGGGCGGGGATGAGCGTCGCGCTCGCGTGCGACCTGGCCGTCGGGGGCACCTCGACCCGGATGCGCCCGGCCTACCCCGGCATCGGGTTCTCGCCCGACGGCGGCATGACCTGGACCCTGCCGCGGCTGATCGGCGCGGCCCGGGCACGCCGGGTGCTGCTCACCGACGAGGTGCTCGACGCCGACACCCTGGCCGGGCTCGGCCTGCTCGCCTCGGTCGTCGACGACGACGCCGTGGCCGACGAGGCGGCCGCCGTCGCGCACCGTCTCGCCCAGGGCCCCACCGCGGCGCTGGGCCGCATCCGCGGGCTGCTCGGGGTGACCTGGGAGCGCGGGCTGGACGCCCAGCTGGAGGCCGAGGCCGACTCGATCGCGACCTGCGCGGCCGGGCCGGAGGGCGCCGAGGGGCTCGCGGCGTTCGCGGAGAAGCGGCGCCCGCAGTTCCACTGAGGTTCCGCGGCTCCCGCGAGGGTCCGCGACGAGCAGGGGGGCGCGGCCGCACCGGCCGCGCCCCCTGCCCGTACGTGCTGCGGGTCAGCGCCCGCTGGCGGGGCTCCCGGCGGCGAGGCGGCGCCCGCGCTGCGCACCGCGGGCGGCGCCCGGCATCCCCACGCCCCAGCGCTGCACCGGGCGGTGCAGGCCCGGGCCGAGCGGCCAGCCGGCGTCGAGCGGGGCGAGCAGGCGGTCCAGCTCGGAGTCCGGGGTGGCACCGACGCTGTTGCGCATCAGCCGCTGGAACTCCTCGTACTCGGCCAGCGCGTCGGCGACGTGGCCGCCGGCGAGCAGCGCCTCGACCAGCGCGCGGCGCGAGCGCTCCCGGCTCGGGGCGGTGGCCACCGCCCGCCGGGCGACGGCGACCGCGTCGTCGTGGCGGTCGGCGGCGGTCAGGGTGCCCGACAGGCCCTCCAGCGCGGACAGCCGCAGCTGGCGGAACCGCTCGCGCTCGACGGCGATCCACGGCGCGGTCCAGGACGGCAGGATGTCGGCCTCGAGCAGCGCGGTCTCCGGGCAGCCGATCTCGCGCACGGTGCGCAGCATGCTCGGCGCGGACAGCCCGCGGACCAGCAGCATGGCCTCGGCGAGGTCGACCACGACGTCGTCGCCCAGGTGCAGCCGGCCCAGGTCGTCGGCGGCGAGCAGGCCCGCCACGTCGACCCCGGCGACGGCCTCGTCGAGCAGCCGGGCGGCCGGGACCGGGCCGACGCCGGGCCACAGGGTCGCGGCGAGCGCGGCGGTCGGCTGCGGACGCGGGTGCACGGCCAGGTAGGCGACGAGGCGGCGGGAGTCGACCGGCAGCGGGATCGCGCGGTCGCCCGCCCGCAGGCCGAAGGCCCCCAGCACCCGTACGTACGGGACGACGTCGGACTCGGAGCTGGACTCACTGGATCGGCAGTGATCGTCGGACATGGCCGTTTCCCCGGATCGGTCGTGGCGTGCGGCCCGCGGCCGGCTCCGCACACGGCCTGGAGGCGCGGGGGAGACCACGGGTCTCGCACGCGGGCGGGCACGACGGAACCGCACCGACACGGACGGCGGGCGGCGTCTCCGTGCGGTGTAGTGCACCCGAGGATAGCCGAGAGGCGCCCACGGTGTGAGATGCGGGTCAGGCGCGGGTCAGCAGTCGTACGTGGGTCCCGTCCGGGGCCCGCCACACGTGCAGGCTGTCGCAGAGCTGGCGGGCGATCCAGGTGCCCCGTCCCCGCGCCTGCGACGGGTGCGGCGGCGCCAGGCCGATCAGCGGCAGCGGGATCGCCCCGGTGTCGGTGACCTCGCACACGAGCTCGCCGTCGCGGGCCCACACCGACAGTCCCGCCTCGGGCGACCCGTGCTCGACGGCGTTCGTGGCGACCTCGTTGACCGCCTGCACCATGTCCTCGCCGCGTGTCGTGTCCAGCCGGCAGACGCGGGCCGCCTCGGTGACCGCGTCGCGCACCCGCGACAGCTCGAAGGTGTTGTAGGACAGCGTGACGTCCGGCGGGCCGAGCAGGTGCGGCGGCGCGACCGGCAGCGCCGCGAGCACTTCGGCGGGCGGCCGGAAGCGCGGGTTGTCGCTCGCCCCGGCCCGGCGCAGCACCAGCGGGTGGCTGGCGGTGGCGGACTCGCCGACCGCGGCGTGCAGCGGCAGCCGCGGGTAGGCGCACACCTGGGTCACCGGCAGCCCGGCCAGCGAGATGTTCAGCGCCGCCTCGAGCTCGACCCAGAAGCCGCCGTCGACGCCGTCGAGGTCGGGGTCGTGGGCGCTCACCACGACCACCGGCCGCCCCGAGGACGACAGCGCCCGCAGCTCGCGGGCCCGCCAGGCGGCCACCGTCTGCCCGGACTCGCGCGCGGAGCTGGTCAGAGCGGTGAGCCGGACCGGCGCGAGCTCGGCGCCGAACGCCTCCCGCAGTGCCTGCTCGGCCTCGGCCGACACGTCGAGGGCCACCTGCGCGCCGGACTCGCGCACCGCGGCCAGCGCGGCCGGTGCGACGGCGGCGGCCAGCTCGGCCGGGTCGTCGGCGTGGACCAGCGCGTGCCGGAAGCCGGGCGGGCGCGGAGCGGCGTTGACCTTCACCGGAGCGGGCCTCCCGGGCGCACGACCTCGGGGGAGGGCGCGTCGTCGTCGAACACGAGCTGGGGGGAGAAGGCCGCGCCGCAGCGCTCCAGCACGCGCAGCACGCGGGGCCGGACCCGGTGCAGCACCAGCCGGTGGGTCGCGGGGAAGCCCTCGGCGGCGTGCACCAGCGCGACCGCGGTCGCGACGTCGAGGAACCGCACGGAGCCCATGTCCAGGCCGATGTCGGTGGCGGCGTCGGCCGAGCGCAGCGCGCCGTCCAGGGCGGCGTGCAGCAGCGAGGTGATCTTGCTGCGGTTGCTGTGGTCGATCTCGCCGGCCAGGCGCGCGTGCCCGACGCCGAGGCGCACGATCCGCAGCAGGCCGTCGTCGTAGGCGGTCGAACCCGGGACGTGGTCGCGGTGCAGCGCCCGCATGATGTCGATCTGCTCGTCGGGGAAGTGGTCGTGGTCGAAGGTGCACAGCGCGGTCAGCGCGCCGGCGCTCTCCCGGACCAGGCGGGCGAGCAGGCCGTCGTACTCCGGCAGCGTCCCGGCCGCGCCCGGGGCGAGCACCGAGTGCATCTGCCCGGTCAGCCGGGTGCCGTTCCAGCCCTGCTCGCGCGAGCGCACGACCTCACCGGTGACCCCGGCGTGCACGTCGGGCAGCGGGGTGCGGAACGTGGCCCGGGTCTGCTCCTCGGGCACGATGTCGATCTGGCCGCGGCGCATCGGGACCGAGACGTCCACGCCGTCCTCGCCGAGGCGGCGCAGGAGCTGGTCGGCGGCACCGCCGTCGTCGAAGAACAGGATCCGCTCGCCGCGCGCCAGGCCGTGGGCGACGTAGGCCGCGCCGATCTCGCGCAGGTGCTCGGCACTGTCCGGGACCGCGCACACGTGATCACCGGACGACAGCGCGTCCGCCAGCTTGATCACGTCTCACCTGCCGCGCGCACCCCTCACCGCGGCAGCGGCGGCGGGTACGCCCCGTCACGAACTCCAGGACGGATCAACCGTACGGAGGGCGCCGACGACCTCCCGAGACCCCGGAGCGTGCGGGGCGCCGAACCGACGGTGACACGCGACGAGCGGGTCACCACCGGCGGTGGGACGCGGACGGCCCACACGGGCCGGTGTCGCCCCACCGCCGTTCGGCGCACCGCGGTGCCCGCCGGACGGCGGTGCCCCGGACGGAGGGGTCTCCCGGCGGTGGCCGGCGGCGGACCGGCTCAGGCCGCCGGGTTCACCGCGACCGAGGTGGTCGCGCTGCCCTGGATCGTCTGCAGGACCACGCAGTAGCGCTCGGTCAGCTTGACCAGGGTGGCGACCTTGTCCTCGGCGGCGGGGGCGTCGCCGTCGCGGATGTCGACGTCGAAGGACAGCCGGATCGCGCGGAAGCCGACCGGGGCGTCCTTGGCCACGCCCAGGGTGCCGCGGAAGTCGAGGTCGCCCTCGGCGCGCACGGCGCCGGCCACCTCGAGCTCCAGCGCGGTGGCCACGGCGCGCAGGGTCACCCCGGCGCAGGCGACGAGCGCCTCGAGCAGCATGTCGCCCGAGCACAGCTGGGTGCCGTCGCCGCCGGTGGCCGGGTGCAGGCCCGCCTCGGCCATCGCCTGGCCGGTGGAGACCTTGCAGGCCACGCCGGCGCCCAGCTCGCCGTCGGCGGAGAGCGTGATGACCGCGGACTCCGGGTCGTCGCGGTACTGCTGCTTGAGCGGGGCCTGGATGTCGCGGAGGGAGATGTTGGTGTCGGTCACCCCCCCATCCTCACCCCGACGTGGCGGTCCGCACACCCCGGGACGACGTCTAGGCTGGCCGCGTGGGCGGGGAGAGCGACACCGGACGGGCGGCGGCCGTGCGCCGCAGTGCCCGCGAGGCCGCCGACCAGGTCCGCGAGGCACGCGACACGGTCCGGGACACCGTCCGGGACACGGTGCGGGACTCGGTGCACGACACCGTGGGCCCCCCGCGCGACGACGACCGCCTCTGGACCGTGCCCAACGCGCTGTCGATGCTGCGCCTGGCCGGGGTACCGCTGTTCCTCTGGCTGATGCTCGGTCCCGAGGCCGACGCCTGGGCGGTGGCGGTGCTGGCCGTCGGCGGCTTCACCGACTGGCTCGACGGCAAGCTCGCGCGCGTGCTGGACCAGTTCAGCCGGTTCGGGGCGATGCTCGACCCGGCCGTGGACCGCCTCTACATCCTGGCCGCGCTCGTCGGGCTGGCGGTCCGCGACGTCGTGCCCTGGTGGGCGGTGGTGGCGCTGGTCGCCCGCGACGTCGTCCTCGCCGCGTGCGTGTTCGTGCTGCGCCACCGCGGCTACGGCCCGTTCGAGGTCGTCTACCTCGGCAAGGCCGCGACGTTCGTGCTGCTCTACGCGTTCCCGCTGCTGCTGCTCGGCGACGGCCCCTCGGCGGCCGAGGCCGTGGTCGGCGTGATCGCCTACGCCTTCGCGGTCTGGGGCGTGGCGCTCTACCTGTGGTCCGGGGTGCTCTACCTCGCGCAGTTCCGGCTGGCGCTGCGCCGCCCGCTGCCGCTCGCCCGCACCCGCTGACCCGGTTCGATCACGGGCCCCCGGGGGGCTAGGCTCGCCGCGTGAGCTCGGAGATCCCGTCTGACCTGACCTACACCGACGCCCACGAGTGGGTGCGCGAGACCGGCGGCGGGGTGGTGCGTGTCGGCATCACCGACCACGCCCAGTCCCAGCTGGGGGACGTCGTGTTCGTCCAGCTGCCCACGGTCGGCGACACCCTCGCCGCGGGCGACGCGATGGGCGAGGTCGAGTCGACCAAGTCCGTCTCCGACATCTACGCCCCGGTGGGCGGGGAGGTCGTCGCCGTCAACGACGGTCTCGACGCCGGCCCGGAGCTGGTGAACTCCGCCCCCTACGGCGACGGCTGGATCGCCGAGATCCGGCTCGCCGAGGGCGCCTCGCTGGACGGTCTGCTCGACGCCGAGGCCTACCGCCAGCTGGCCGACGGGTCCTGACCACCGCCCGCACCACCGCCCGCCGCACGACGCGGTGTCGGCGCGCCGACCTCCGTATCGCGGCGCCGCCTCCGACCGGTAGGTTCACCTTTCCGGACCCGTGGTCCGGAAGGGACCGGACCGCCGGACCCGCACCCCCGTACCGCATCCGCGAGGAGGAGTCCCCGAGGTGACCACGAACGACCCGCGCGACGTGCCACCGGAGCGCGCACCGGAGACCACGTCGGTCTTCCGGGCGGACTTCCTCGCCGACGTGGAGCAGCCGGCCGCCGAGCCGTCGGTCTCCGGTGTCGACGGGCTGCCCGCCGGGTCGGCGCTGCTCGTCGTCCGGCGCGGTCCGAACGCCGGCTCGCGCTTCCTGCTGGACGTGCCGACCACCAGCGCCGGCCGGCACCCCGACAGCGACATCTTCCTCGACGACGTCACGGTCTCGCGCCGGCACGCGGAGTTCCGCCGTGACGCGGGCGAGTTCGTCGTGGTCGACGTCGGCAGCCTCAACGGCACCTACGTCAACCGCGAGCCGGTCGACACGGCCGTGCTCGCCAACGGCGACGAGGTGCAGATCGGCAAGTTCCGGCTCGTCTTCCTGACGGGCCCGCGGGGCTGACACCCCGCACGCGACCACCGCACGGACCCCGCGGGGAGCCCGTGCGGGCACCACACCGGCACGGCGTCGAGCCCGGCGCCGTGCCGTCGTGTGCCACGGGGATGTCGAGCCGACACGCCGTGCGCGACGGGCGTGTGACGATCGTCGAACGGACCCCGTCACTCCCCGTCCGGAGGCGCGCGTCGGGGGCCTCGTCCGTGTAGCGTCGGAACGTGTCCGTGGCAGTGCGGACCGGGTGGCACGGAACGGGCCGGGACGACGGCCCGGCGGTATCCGGCCGCACGGGTCAGGGCGAGCAAGGCGATCAGGGCGGCCGGGCCGGCAGGTCCACCCGGCGGTCCGACAGGCCCGACAGGGCCGGGGAGGCGGGCTGATGAGCGAGATGCGCGTCGTGGGTGTCCGGGTCGAACTCCCGGCGAACCAGCCGATCCTGCTGCTGCGGGAGACGAACGGCGACCGGTACCTCCCGATCTGGATCGGGTCCGTGGAGGCGACCGCGATCGCCCTCGAGCAGCAGGGCGTCAAGCCCGCCCGTCCCCTGACCCACGACCTGCTCAAGGACGTGATCGGTGCGCTCGGGCGGCGGCTGGAGCAGGTCCGGGTGACCGACCTGCAGGAGGGCACGTTCTACGCCGAGCTGATCTTCGACGGCGGCGTGACCGTGTCGGCGCGGCCGAGCGACTCGATCGCGCTGGCGCTGCGCACCGGTGTCCCCGTGCACGCCGACGAGAGCGTGCTCGCCGAGGCCGGCCTCGTGATCCCCGACGAGCAGGAGGACGAGGTCGAGAAGTTCCGCGAGTTCCTCGACTCCGTGTCCCCCGAGGACTTCCGCGGCGCCCAGCCCGGATGATCACCCGGACGGCCCAGCGGCGACCGTTCGCCGACGTCGGCGACCGTTCGCCGGGGGGTCACCGACCCCGTGCTGCGACCCGGGCGGGTGTCCGGTACGCCGGGGTCGGCGAGCCGCGTTGACCACCCCGGCCGCTGGGCCTACCGTCATCACGACTGATGACATCCGTGGAACTCAGCCGCTACCCATCGTGATGTGGTACGGCCCGGTCCACGGTCCCGACCGAGGGAGACCGCGCGGTGCAGACGCCACCACCCGAGGGGCCGGGTCAGGGAGAGCTCTTCCCGGACCCGCTCGTCGGTGAGGGCCTCGACGGGGTGTCCGACCGCCTCGTCGGCTTCCGGGGGCCGACCGCGTGCCAGGTCGTCGGCATCACCTACCGCCAGCTCGACTACTGGGCCCGCACCGGCCTGGTCGTCCCCTCGATCCGCGGCGCGGCCGGGTCCGGCAGCCAGCGGCTGTACTCGTTCAAGGACGTCCTCGTCCTCAAGATCGTGAAGCGGCTGCTGGACGCCGGCGTCTCGCTGCAGAACATCCGGATCGCCGTCGAGCACCTGCGCCGGCGCGGGATCCGCGACCTCGCCGGGATCACCCTGTTCTCCGACGGCACCACCGTCTACGAGTGCACCTCCCCCGAGGAGGTCGTCGACCTGCTGCAGGGCGGCCAGGGCGTGTTCGGCATCGCCGTGTCCGGCGCGATGCGCGAGATCTCCGGCGTGATCAAGGACTTCCCGGCCGAGCGGGCCGACGGCGGCACCGTGGACGAGGCCCCGGAGGACGAGCTGGCCCGCCGCCGCGCGCGGCGCGCCATCTCCTGAGCCCCCGGGCGGCGCGTCACGCGACCGACCGGAACGGGTCGTGCTCGGCGAGCAGCTTCTCCATGCGGGCCTGGTCGACGCGGTTGACCACCGTCAGGCTGTCCTGCCGGTCGCGCACGCACTTGGCGAGGGTGAAGGCCGAGGTGATCGCGTACAGGACCGCGATCGCGAGGAAGGCCTTCACCCAGCCGTCGACGGGCAGGTAGACCGTCCCGACGACGACCGCGCCGAGCGAGACGCCGAAGGAGAGCATCGCCTGCGTGTGGAACGCGGCGGTGGTGGCCGGGGTGGTGTTCGGGCTGCTGGTGTTCGACATGGGAGAAGTGTGACGAGCCGTCGTCGGCGGCGACGCCGCAGAACTACGCAGCTAGACTGGCCGGGCAGTCGTTGACACCGTGCGGGAGAGTCCCGGTGGCCGTGCACACGCGCGGCGGGCCGGGCGCCGAAGGAGCAACCCCTTCCCGGAATCTCTCAGGCACCCAGGACCGTACGGTCGAGACGCCTCTGGAAAGCGACGGGCGCAACGTACACGGGGAGCCCGTCCGCCGACGGGGAAAGCCGGAAGCCTCCGGTGAATCTCTCAGGCGCCCGGACACGGGTACGGACAGAGGGGGAGGGCGCACCGCCCTGTCCCCGGCCCGCCCGTACTGCGTACCGACCTCCGGAGGCGCCGTGAGCCCGACCGAGCAGCACCGTCCGACCCTGACCGAGCTCGAGCGGGGCCTGCCCTTCGCCGAGCGGCACATCGGGCCCCGCCCCGGCGAGCTCGCCCGGATGCTCGAGGTACTCGGCGTCGACTCGCTCGACGCCCTGGCCGAGCGCGCCCTGCCCGCCGCGATCCGCGACGCCGGGCCCGTCACGACCTCGCTGCCCGAGCCGGCCGGCGAGGAGGAGATGCTCGCCGAGCTGCGCGAGCTGGCGGCCCGCAACACCGTGACCGTGCCGATGATCGGCCTGGGCTACCACGGCACGCGCACCCCGTCGGTGATCCGGCGGAGCGTCCTGGAGAACCCGGCCTGGTACACGGCGTACACGCCGTACCAGCCGGAGATCAGCCAGGGCCGGCTGGAGGCGCTGCTGGCGTTCCAGACGATGGTCTCGGACCTGACCGGGCTGCCGGTCGCCGGTGCCTCGCTGCTCGACGAGGCCACCGCCGCCGCGGAGGCGATGACCCTGCTGCGCCGCGCGAACCGCTCGACCAGCCCCCGGTTCGTCGTCGACGCCGACACCCTGCCCCAGACCGTGGACGTGCTGCGCACCCGCGCCGAGCCGCTGGGCATCGAGCTGGTCGTCACCGACCTGACCGCGGGGCCGGACGCGCTGCCCACCGACGGGTTCTTCGGGGTGCTGCTGTCCTACCCGGGCGCCTCCGGGCGGGTCGCGGACCCGTCCGCGCTGGTCGCGGCCGCGCACGAGCGCGGCGCGCTCGTCGCCGTCGCGGCGGACCTGCTGGCGCTGACGCTGCTCACCCCGCCCGGCGAGCTGGGTGCGGACGCCGCGGTCGGCACCACCCAGCGCTTCGGGGTGCCGCTGGGCTTCGGCGGCCCGCACGCCGGCTACCTGTCGGTGGGCCAGAAGCACGCCCGCCAGCTGCCGGGGCGCCTGGTCGGGGTGTCGCGCGACGCCGACGGCCACTACGCGCTGCGCCTGGCGCTGCAGACCCGTGAGCAGCACATCCGCCGCGAGAAGGCGACCTCCAACATCTGCACCGCCCAGGTGCTGCTCGCCGTGATGGCGGCCTGCTACGGCGTCTACCACGGCCCCGACGGGCTGCGCGCCATCGCGACCCGCACCCACCGGATGGCCGCGGTGCTGGCCGCCGGCCTGCGCGACGGCGGCGTCGAGGTCGTGCACGACGGGTTCTTCGACACCGTGCTCGCCCGGGTCCCCGGCCGCGCCGGACGGGTCGTCGCCGCCGCGCACGACGCCGGGATCGCGCTGCGCCACGCGTCCGGCGACGAGGTCGGCGTCGCGACCTCGGAGATCACCACGGTCGCGCACCTGCGCGCGGTGTGGGAGGCGTTCGGGGTCACCGGCGTCGACGTCGACGGGCTGGACGGCGCGACCGCCGACGCGCTGCCGGCGGACCTGCTGCGCACCAGCGAGTACCTCACCCACCCGACCTTCCACGAGTTCCGGTCCGAGACCGCGCTCATGCGCTGGCTGCGCCGCCTCGCCGACGCCGACCTCGCGCTGGACCGCACGATGATCCCGCTGGGCTCGTGCACCATGAAGCTCAACGCGGCCGCGGAGATGGAGCCGGTCACCTGGCCGCAGTTCGCCGACCTGCACCCGCTCGCGCCCGAGGCCGACACCGCCGGCACCCGGGAGATGATCACCCAGCTGGAGACCTGGCTGGCCGAGCTGACCGGCTACGCCGCCGTCTCGCTGCAGCCCAACGCGGGCAGCCAGGGCGAGCTCGCCGGGCTGCTGGCCATCGCGGCGTACCACCGCAGCCGCGGGGAGCACGAGCGCGACGTCTGCCTGATCCCCGCGTCCGCGCACGGCACCAACGCCGCCTCGGCGATCATGGCCGGGATGCGGGTGGTCGTCGTCGGGACCGACGCCCAGGGCGACGTCGACCTCGCCGACCTGCGGGCGAAGATCGCCGAGCACGGACAGCGGCTGTCCGCGCTGATGATCACCTACCCGTCCACGCACGGCGTCTACGAGGCCGGGGTGCGCGAGGTCTGCACCGCGGTGCACGACGCGGGCGGCCAGGTCTACGTCGACGGCGCGAACCTGAACGCGCTGGTCGGCATCGCCCGGCCCGGGGCGTTCGGCGGCGACGTGTCGCACCTGAACCTGCACAAGACCTTCTGCATCCCGCACGGCGGCGGCGGGCCCGGGGTCGGCCCGGTCGCGGTCGCGGAGCACCTGGCCCCGTTCCTGCCCGGCCGCGGCGAGGTCGGGCCGGTCTCGGCCGCCCGGTACGGCTCGCCGGGCGTGCTGCCGATCTCCTGGGCCTACCTGCGGATGATGGGGCCCGACGGGCTGCGGCGGGCCACGCTCACCGCCGTCGCCGCGGCCAACTACGTCGCCGCGCGGCTGCGCGAGCACTTCCCGGTGCTCTACTCCGGCGCCGACGGCGGCGTCGCCCACGAGTGCATCCTCGACCTGCGCACCATCACCAAGGAGACCGGCGTGACGGTCGACGACGTCGCCAAGCGGCTCATCGACCACGGCATCCACGCGCCCACCATGTCGTTCCCGGTCGCGGGGACCCTGATGGTGGAGCCGACCGAGTCCGAGGACCTCGCCGAGATCGAGCGGTTCGTCGCCGCGATGATCTCGATCCGCGGCGAGATCGACCGCGTCGCGGCGGGGGAGTGGCCGGTCGAGGACAACCCGCTGCGCGGGGCCCCGCACACCGCGGCCTGCCTGGCCGACGACAAGTGGGACCACCCCTACCCGCGGGAGCTGGCCGCGTACCCGGCGGGGGTGACGCCCGGGGTGCACGACCGCAAGGTGTGGCCGCCGGTCCGGCGCATCGACGGCGCACACGGCGACCGCAACCTGGTCTGCTCCTGCCCGCCGCCGGACGCCTTCGCCTGACCGGACACCCGCGCGACGGCCCCGGACGCCGAATGTCCGGACAGGGCGGGGATCATGGTGGCGTGCCACGCAGACCGAGCGAGCGCCGCCGGGTCCCCGCCCCCGTCCTGCGCACCCGCATCGGGTCGAAGCGGGCGGCGACCGACCAGCCCAACGTCACCGGGGACGGCGACTCCCCGCTGACGGTGCGGTTCTGGGTGCTGCTCGTCCTCACCGGGGTGGCGGCCGGGCTGTCGGGCATCGCGCTCATGGCGCTGCTGCACGCGGTGTCGGAGTGGGCGTACGGGCCCGGCGCGGGCACCGGTCTGCTGGCCGCGGTCGAGCGCGCCGACACCTGGGGACGGGTGTGGCCGCTGCTGCTGGCCGGGGCCGTCGCCGGTCCGGGCTGGTACCTGCTGCGCCGGTTCGTGCCCGGGCGCACCGACGTCGACGACGCCGTCTGGACCGGTGACGCCCGGCTCGGCCTGCGCCGCAGCGCCGGGACCGCGGTGCTCTCGGAGGTCGTGGTCGGGCTCGGCGCCTCCCTGGGCCGCGAGGCCGCGCCGAAGCTGATGGGCGGGGTGTGGGCGGCGCTGCTCGCGGTCGGGGCCGGTCTCACGGTCGAGCAGCGGCGGCTGCTGGTCGCCTGCGGCGCCGGTGCGGGCCTGGCCTGCGTGTACGACGTGCCGCTGGGCGGGGCGCTGTTCGTCGCCGAGGTGCTGGTCGGCACGGTGCGGCTGCCGGTCGTGCTGCCGGCGCTGGCCTGCACGGCGACCGCCACCGTCACGGCGTGGGCGGGCCTGCCCGCGGGGCCGGTCTACCCCGGCCTGACCGCCCCGGCGACGACGCCGTCGCTGCTGGTCTGGGCCCTGCCGGCGGGCCTGCTCATCGGGGTGCTGGCCACCGGATGGGTACGGCTGATCGCCCTGGTGTCGCACCGCGGCCCGCGCCGCACCGGGTGGCGCCTGACCGCGCCGCTCGTGGCGTTCGGGCTGCTCGCCCTGGCCGGGACGGTGTTCCCGCAGCTCTACGGCAACGGCGCCGACCTCGCCGAGCAGGCGTTCCTCGGCGGCGGCGCGCTGCTGCTGTTCGCGGCCCTGGCCGTGCTCAAGCCGCTGGTGACCGCACTGTGCCTGGGCAGCGGCGCGTCCGGCGGGCTGTTCACCCCGACGCTGTGCACCGGGGCCGTCGCGGGGGCCGCGCTCGGCGGGGCGTGGTCGCTGCTGTGGCCGGGCTCGCCGGTCGGCGCGTTCGCGATGGTGGGGGCCGCCGCGATGATCGGCGCCGGGATGCAGGCACCGCTGGCCGGGCTGGTGCTCGTGCTGGAGCTGACCGGCACCGGGTTCGGCATCGCGGTGCCGCTGGTGGTCGCGACGCTCGTCGCGACGGCGGTGGCCCGGTGGCTCGACGGCTACTCGATCTACTCCGCGCGCCTGGCCGCGCAGCCGTCCTCGGAGCAGGCGACCTGAGCACCCGGCCGGCGGTGGGCGCCGCCGGCCGGGGCCCGTTCAGACGCGGGCGAGCCGGGACCGGCGGTGGGCCGCCATCCGGACCGGTGCGTCGGTCCAGCCGTGCCCGTCGTGGGCGCCGGTGCGCTGCACGAGGGCGAGGAACAGCCGTCCGCCCAGGAGCTCGGTGCACACCTGCAGGTAGTCGCCGTGCGCGTCGCGCTCGTGCAGGACGCCGAGCCCGCGGTAGGCGGCCAGCGTCGCCGCGGGCAGCTCCAGACGGGCGGCGAGGTCGTCGTGGTAGTTCGCCGGCACCGGGAGCAGCGGCACCCCCGCCGCCTGCGCGGCGGCCGCTGTCGCGAGGACGTCGTCGCAGGCCAGGGCCACGTACTGGGGGTCGGCGACGGCCGGGCTCCACCCGCCGCGGCGCAGCACCGACACCGTCAGCGCCAGGCGCACCCGGCGGTCCGGGTCGGCGAGCGCGCGGCTGCGGACCAGCCCGAACGGGGCGGCGAACTCGCCGTCGGCGACGGTGTCGAGACCGAGCACGGCCCGGTGGAACAGGACGGCCTCGTCGAAGGCGTCGTAGGGCTGGGTGAGCCCGACGTGGTCGATGCCGGTGATGCCGGTCCCGGCCGCCGGGGGCTCGTCGACGGCGACGAAGTCGTGCGGCCAGGCCGGGCCGGGGCCGTCGTCGGCGGTGCGGCACAGGAACACCGCGGTCCCGTCCGGGGCGGCGACGCCGGCCAGCTCGGCCTCGCCGGGCCCGGTGACCCGGGGGACCGGGGCGGCGCACAGCCGGGCCGCGCGGCGCGCGGACGCGACCGGGTCGGCGGACTCGACGGCGATCGCGGCGACGGCGCTGCCGCCCGCGCCGTCCCCGTTCGCGGCGCCCGCCGCGTTCACCAGGATCCGGGCGCCGCCCTGCTCGTAGCGCTCGACCTGCTTGGTGCGGTGCACCCCGGTCCGGCTGAAGCCGAGCGCGCGCAGCACCCGGCCGAGCTCGGGACCGGCGGTGAGCTCGACGAACGCGGTGCCGGTCAGCGCGGGGGCCGGCGTGGCGACCGGGTCGGTCCCGGCCCCGCCGGGGGCGCGGCGGGCCGTCGCCTCGGCCAGCGCGATCAGCGAGCGGCGCGCGTCGACGGCGGTGCGGACCGGGTCGGCCTGGCGGAAGACGTCGTTGAACACCTCCAGCGACAGCGGCCCGGTGTACCCGGCGGCCAGCACCGGGGCGAGGAACCCGGGCAGGTCGAACCCGCCCTGGCCGGGGAACAGCCGGTGGTGCCTGCTCCAGGACAGCACGTCCATCGACAGCTCGCGGGCGTCGGCGAGCTGCAGGAAGAACAGCTTCTCGCCGGGCACGTCCGCGACGGGGGCGGGGTCCGAGCCGCGGGCCAGCACGTGGAAGGAGTCCAGGCACAGCCCCAGCGCCGGGTGGTCGGCGGTGCGGACCGCGTCCCAGGAGGCGTCCCAGGTGCCGACGTGGCGGCCCCAGGCCAGCGCCTCGTAGGCGATGCGCAGCCCGCGCTCGTGTGCCCGCCCGGCCAGGGTGTGCAGCTGGCCGGCGAGCCGGTCGGTGTCGGCGACGGCGTCGGGCGAGACCGAGGAGCACACCAGCACGGTGTCCGCGCCGAGCCCGGCCATGACCTCGAAGGTGGCGTCGGCGCGGCGCAGGTTCGCGGCGAACCGGTCCGGGTCGGTCGAGTCGATGTCGCGCAGCGGCTGGTAGAGGTCGACCGACAGGCCCAGGTCGCGGCAGCGGGCGCCGATCTCCGACGGCGGCGCGGGGTCGGCGAGCAGGTCCGGCGCGAAGATCTCGACGCCGTCGAACCCGGCGGTCGCGGCGGCGGCGAGCTTGTCCTGCAGCGTCCCGGACAGGCACACCGTGGCCAGGGCCAGCCGGGGAGCGGGCCCGGCGGGCGTGGGCTCAGGCGACACGGGTGGCCTCCTGCTCGGCCGTCACGAGCTCGGCGAGGTGGGCGAGCATCCGGGCGGGATCGGGGGTGAGCCCGGTGAACAGCCGGAACGCCTCGGCGGCCTGGTGCACGGCCATCCGCCCGCCGTCGACGGTCCGGCAGCCCGCGGCCCTGGCCGCGGCCAGCAGCGCCGTGTCCAGGGGCCGGTAGACGATCTCGGCGACCCACGGGCGGCCGGCGAGCAGCTCGGGGGCGAACGGCAGGCCGGGGTGCTCGGCCATCCCGACCGGGGTGGCGTGCACGAGCCCGTCGGCGCCGGGCAGCAGCGTCTCGAGCGCCGTGCGCGGGTGTCCGGTGGCGACGGCGCCCGGCGCCAGGTGCGGCGCCAGGGACGCGGCGAGCGCGGTCGCCCGGCCGGCGTCGACGTCGACGACCTGCAGCTCGCGCACGCCCGCACGGGCCAGTGCGTAGCCGGCCGCGGCGCCCGCGCCGCCCGCGCCGAGCAGCACCACGCGCCCGGTCCCCGCGCCGGGCAGCCCGTCGCGCCAGCCGTCGCGGAACCCGGTCCAGTCGGTGTTGTGGCCGGTCAGCGACCCGTCCGGGCCGATGACGACCGTGTTGACCGCGCCGACGGCGGCCGCGTCGGGGGACAGCGCGTCGAGGTGGCGCAGCACGAGCTGCTTGCAGGGGTGGGTCACGTTGACCCCGGCCCAGCCGTCGTCGCGGGCCCGGGCCAGCAGCGTGCCGACCTCCTCCGGCGCGGCGCCGAGGACGTCGAGGTCCCGGCGCCGGTAGGTGAGGTCCAGCCCGTGCGCGGCGCCCTCGCGCTCGTGCAGCGCCGGCGACAGCGACGGGCCGATGCCCGCGCCGATCAGGCCGGTCCGCACACGGGGCCGGGTGGGGGCGGCCGCGTCGCCGTTCCGCATGATCACTCCTCGAGATCTATGTACCGTACGGTTAGTTGTACCGGACGGAGGCCGCGTCGGCCAGGGCCGGCGGGGGTCGGATCCGTACAGTCCGGTCGGGGACGGCGGGGTGGAGGGGGCGAGGTCATGGCAGTGGCACCGGAGGACGGCGTGCGCCAGCGCGACGCCGAGCGCACGCGGGCGGAGATCCTCGACGAGGCGACCGCGGAGTTCGCCGACCGGGGCCTGGCCGGCGCCCGGGTCGACGAGATCGCCGCCCGCACCCGCACCACCAAGCGGATGCTCTACTACTACTTCGGTTCGAAACAGGGCCTCTACCTGGCCGTTCTCGAGCGCGCCTACACCGGGATCCGCTCGCTGGAGCGCGAGCTCGACGTCTCCGGGCTCAACCCGGCGAGCGCGGTGCGTGCCGTGGCCGAGCTGACCTTCGACCACCACGAGGCGCACCCGGACTTCATCCGGCTGGTCGCCATCGAGAACATCCACCACGCCGAGCACCTGCGGTCCTCGCCGCTGCGCGAGGGCCTGGCCGGGCCCGCGGTCGGGGTCCTGGAGTCGATCCTGGCCCGCGGCCGTGCCGCCGGCCTGTTCCGCGACGACGTCGACGCGCTGGACGTCCACGTCCTGATCAGCTCGTTCTGCGTGTTCCGGGTGGCCAACCGGCACACCGTCGCGGCCATCTTCGGCCGCGACCTGCTGGACCCGGCCCGGCGTGCGCACTACCGGCGCATGGTCGGTGACCTGGTCGTGGAGTACCTGACCGCGCACGTCGGCAGCAACTGAGCCCGGGGGCTTGACAGCGCGCGACCCGCAATTCACTATTCGGTACGTAACCAGACGGTACATAAGCGAGCGGTTCGCCGCCCGGGAGCCGCCGTCATCACGTGCCTTGCAACGTCGCACACGCCGGGAGTCGCCATGAGCCCTGATCCGACCGCCTCGTCCACCGAGCCGCAGGCGCAACCGAGGAGGGCCGCGCTCGCGGCCTGGGTCGGCAGCGCCCTGGAGTACTACGACTTCTTCATCTACGGCACCGCCGCGGCGCTGGTGTTCAACAAGGTGTTCTTCCCCGACTCCAGCCCGGTCGCCGGAACCCTGCTCTCGCTCGCGACGTTCGGCTTCGGGTACGTGGCCCGCCCGCTCGGCGCGGTGCTGTTCGGCCACATCGGCGACCGGATGGGCCGCAAGAAGGTCCTGGTCGCGACGCTGATGATGATGGGTGTCGCCACCCTGGCCATCGGCTTCCTGCCGACCTACTCCCAGGTCGGGCTGCTGGCCCCGGCGCTGCTGGTCACCTGCCGGCTGCTGCAGGGCCTGTCCGCGGGCGGCGAGCAGGCCGGCGCCAACTCGATGACGCTGGAGCACTCACCGCAGGACCGGCGCGCGTTCTTCACCAGCTTCACCCTCTCCGGCACCCAGGGCGGGCAGATCATCGCGACCGCGGTGTTCCTGCCGATCGCGCTGCTGCCCGAGGACGCCCTGCTCAGCTGGGGCTGGCGGGTGCCGTTCTGGGCCAGCGTGCTGGTCATGGTCGCCGGCGTCCTGATCCGGCGCACCCTGCACGAGACCCCCGTCTTCACCGCCGAGGTGACCGGCCCGGACGGCGCGCCGCTGCCGAAGGCCGCCGAGCAGCTCCCGATCGCCGCGCTGCTGCGCGGGCACTGGCCGAACCTGCTGCGCGTCACCCTGGCCGCGACCGTCGCCTCGGTCAGCACCCTGATGACGGTGTTCGCGCTGTCCTTCGCGGTCAACACCGTCGGGATGGAGCGCTCGACGATGCTGTGGGTCGTCGTGAGCGCCAACGTGGTCGCGCTGGCCGCGATCCCGCTGTTCGCGACGCTGGCCGACCGCATCGGCCGCCGCCCGGTGTTCATCGCCGGCGCACTGGGCAGCGCCGTGCTGCTCGCCGCGTACCTGTGGGCCGTGTCCACCGGTGAGCTCGCCCTGGTGTTCGGCGCCGGGATCCTGCTCTCCGGCGTGGTCTACAGCGCCGCCAACGGGGTCTGGCCGTCGTTCTACGGCGAGATGTTCCCGGCCCGGGTCCGGCTCACCGGCATGGCCGTCGGCACCCAGATCGGCTTCGCCTTCGGCGGGTTCGCCCCCACCATCGCCGCCGCGATCGCCGGGGACACCGCCACCGGCTGGCTGCCGGTCGCCGTGTTCGGCGCGGTCATCTGCCTGGTCTCCGCGGCGGCGGCCTGGTCGGCCCGCGAGACCGCGCACCTGAGCCTCGCCGACATCGAGGCCGAGCAGGAGCTGCGCGAGCGGGCACCGGCCCGCGTCTGATCCCCGTACCGCCCCGCCGGGCCCCGTGGCAGCCGCCGCGGGGCCCGGCGTGCGTCGGTGCGGCGGGTCAGCTCCCGCCCGCGGCGGCGGCCAGCAGCCCGACGACGTCGCCCGGGTCGGCCGCGCGGTCGGCACGCCACACCGCGTCGGTGCTCAGCCGCACCTCGGCACCGGTCACCGGCAGGACGTGCACCGGCTCACCGACGAACGCCTTGTGCGTCGCCCCCGACCCCAGCCCGACCAGCGTGAACGCCTCCCCGGCCGCGACGACGTGGGTCAGGTCGCCCGGGTTGTGGGTGTCGAGCTCGATGCGCCGGTGCACGCCGTGGCGGGCCAGCAGCTCCCCGGTCGCGCGGTAGACCGCGGGGGCGGCGTCGTAGCGGATCGAGACGTAGGGCAGGTCGGCGAGCTCGGCCAGGCGCACCTCGGTGCGGTCGTCGAAGCCACGCCCGTGCCCGACGGCGACGGCGGCCGGGCGGGTGTCCACCCGCCGCGCGGCGAGTCCCGGGTCCTCGACCCGCCCGTGCACGAACGCGAGGTCCAGGTCGCGGCGGGCGACCGCGCGCGCCAGCTCGGCGGTGGACCCGGGCCGCAGCCGCACGGCCAGCTCGGGGTGCGCCGCACGCAGGCGCGCGAGGAACCCGTCGCGCACGGCCGCGGTCACGTCCGGTGCCATCCCCACCACGACGACCGGGTGGCCGTCGGCCGCGGCGAGCGCGCCGGGCAGCGCGTCGACCCGGGCCAGGACGTCGCGGGCGCGGGGCAGCAGCGCGCGGCCGGCCGCCGTCAGCGTCATGCCGCGGGCCGAGCGCGTGAACAGCACCGTGCCCAGCTCGCGCTCCAGGTCCCGGATCCGGCGCGAGAGCGGCGAGGCGGCCAGGTGCAGCCGCGTCGCGGCGCGGGTCAGGTTCAGCTCGTCGGCGACGGCGAGGAAGTAGCGCAGGTGCGACAGCTCCACCGGCGTGACCCTAGAGGTCACGCACGCGTGCGTGCATCGGTCCGTCCCGGTGCTGGTCCGGGCGGTGATCACCGGCCTACCGTGACCGGCATGGCATCCCGGCCCGTGCGCATCGCGAACATCTCCGGCTACCTCGGCGACCGCTACACCGCCCTGGACGAGGTCATGGCCGGCGACCCGGTCGACGTCGTGATGGGCGACTACCTCGCCGAGATCACCCTGGCCGCGCTCGCCGCGGCGGCCGGGCGCGGGAAGCCCGGCTGGGTGGGCTACGCGCTCGACCAGCTCACCCCGCACCTGGGCGAGATCGCCCGGCGCGGGATCCGCGTCGTCACCAACGCGGGCGGGTTCGACCCGGCCGGGATGGCCGAGGAGCTGCGCCGCCGCGCCGCCGAGGCCGGCGTGACCCTGCGGGTCGCGCACGTCGCGGGCGACGGCGTCGCGGACCGGCTCGGCGCGCTGCACGCCGACGGCCACGGCCTGGAGCACCTGGACACCGGCGCGCCGCTCAAGGACTGGGGGTTCACCCCGATCGCGGCCAACGCCTACCTCGGCGGCTTCGGGATCGCGGCCGCGCTGGCCGCGGGCGCCGACGTCGTCGTCGCGGGGCGGGTCACCGACGCCTCGCTGACCGCCGGTCCCGCCGCCTGGTGGCACGGCTGGGGCCCCGACGAGTTCGACGCGCTCGCCGGCGCCGTCACGGCCGGGCACGTGATCGAGTGCGGCGCGCACGCCACCGGCGGCAACTTCTCCGGCTTCCGCTCGGTGCCCGGGATGGTCCGCCCCGGCTTCCCGGTCGCCGAGGTCGCCGCCGACGGCTCCTCGGTGATCACCAAGCACCGCGGCGACGGCGGCGCGGTCACCGTCGACACCGTCACCGCACAGCTGCTCTACGAGATCCAGGGCCCGCGCTACCTCAACCCCGACGTCACCGTGCACCTCGACAGCGTCCGGCTGGCGCAGCAGGGCCCGGACCGGGTCGCGATCGCGCCGGTCACCGGGTCCCCGCCGCCGCCGACGGCGAAGGTCGCGGTGTTCGCGCCCATCGGGTACGAGATCTCCACGATGCTCTTCGCCACCGCCCCGGACGTCGAGGGCAAGGTCGAGCTGCTGCGCGCCCAGCTGCGCGCCGCGCTGGAGGGCCACGTCGACGAGCTCGACGTGACCCCGCTGGGGGTCGCCGCGACCGACCCGCCGACCCAGTGGGCGGCGACCGTGCCGATCCGGGTCATCGCCACCGCGCGCGAGGCCGCGCCGCTGCGGCGCTTCGCCCCCGCCGTCGGGTCGCTCTACCTGCAGGGCTTCCCGGGTTTCCACCACGACGGGCACGCCCCGCGGGCGAGCGAGCCGTGGCCGCGCATCGAGTACTGGCCCGCCCTGCTCGACGCGACCGAGCTCGACCACCACGCCGTGCTCGACGACGGCACCCGCGTCGAGGCACCGCGCGCGAGCCGGGTGGCGACCCCGGACGAGCTCGCCCAGCCGGTGCACCCCGAGCCGGACCTGCCCGCCCCCGCCGGGGACCCGGTCGAGCTGGGCGCGTTCGCCTTCGCCCGGGCCGGGGACAAGGGCGGCAACGCCAACGTCGGGGTGTGGGCGCCGGACCCGGCGCACTGGGACTGGCTGCGCGCCACACTGAGCACCGAGCGGGCCGCGCGGCTGCTGCCGGAGGCGGGCGGGCGGATCGTGCGCCACGAGTTCCCGCACCTGCGCGCGGTGCACCTCGTGCTCACCGGGCTGCTCGGCTCGGGCGGCTCGGCCAACCTGCGCGTCGACCAGATCGGCAAGTCCGTGGGGGAGTACCTGCGGGCCAAGCACGTGGAGGGACCCGCATGACCCGCACCGACCCCGCCGCCACGGCCACCGGCCCGGGCGGCGACCCCGTCGCCGACCGGGTCCGCGCCGCGATCGCGCGCCCGGCGACCGACGACGCCTTCGACGCCGGCGCCGCCCTGGACGAGCTGCTCGGCTGCGTCGGGCTCGCCGCCGCCGACGCCGGCGGGCGGGTGGAGTTCCTCGGCGCCGACCCGGTGGTGCCCAGCGCGCTGCGCCTCGGCGGCGGCGCCGCGGTCGCGCTGGCGGCCAAGTCGGTCGGGATGGCCGCGGTGCACCGCGACCGCGGCGGCGACGGCCAGGACGTCACCGTCGACGTCCGGCGCGCCCCGCACCGGCTCTGCCCGTTCTACGACCGCCGCTGGGAGCTGGTGAACGGGCACCCCGCGGCCAGTCCCGCGATCACCTCGCAGGCGCTGGCGTTCTCCTTCCACCGCACCCGTGACGACCGCTGGGTGATGCCGCTCAACCCCTACCCGGCGCTGCGGGCGGCCGCCGAGACCTTCCTCGACGTCCCCGAGAGCCGGGTGGCCGAGGCGATCGCCCGCTGGGACGCCGCGGACCTGGAGCAGGCCGCGAGCGAGGCCGGGATCGTCATGCCGATGGCCCGCACCCCCGGCGAGTGGCTGGCCACCCCGCAGCACGCCGCGCTGGCCGGGACCCCGCCGATCACGCTGCGCCGCATCGGCGACGCCCCGCCCGAGCCGTTCCCGCAGCGACACCGGGCCGACCTGCCGCTGGACGGGCTGCGCGCGCTCGGGATGGGACACGTCATCGCCGGGGCGGGCACCGGGCGGGCGCTGGCGCTGCACGGCGCCGACGTGCTCAACGTCTGGCGGCCCACCGAGTTCGAGCACGACAGCACCTACGTCACCGCCAACGTCGGTACCCGCTCCACGACGATCGACCCGCACGACGACGACGGCCGGGCCCGGCTGCGCGAGCTGCTGGCCGGCGCCGACGTCTTCTACGCCAACCGCCGGCCCGGCTACCTGGCGCGGATCGGGCTGTCGGCGCAGGAGGCCGCCGCGGTCCGCCCGGGCATCGTGCACGCGTCGAACACCCTGCACGGGCCGGCCGGTCCGTGGGCGGACCGGGTCGGCTTCGACCAGTCCGCCGGGACCCTGGTCGGGATGATGACGCTGGAGGGCGGCTCGGCCGACGACCCGGGCGTGCGGCCCCGGCTCTCGCCGATCCTCGTCGTCAACGACTACGTGGTGTCCTGGCTGACCGCGGCCGGGATCGCCGCGGCGCTGCGCCGCCGCGCGGTCGAGGGCGGGTCGTGGGCGGTGGAGGTGTCGCTGGTGCGGGCCGCGCTGTGGATGCTCGAGCTGGGCGTGGTCGACCTCGGCTACGCCCGCGAGGTCGCCGGGACCGGCGAGCGGCACGCCTACCTCGACCCGTGGACGTTCACCGCGCAGACCCCGCTGGGCCACTACCAGGGCGTGACCGACCAGGTCACGATGAGCGCCACGCCGGGGGAGTACCGCACGGTGCTCGTGCCGCGGGGCTCCGGGCGCCCGGAGTGGCTGGCTCGCTGAGCCGCGGCCCCGGGCCTACGCGCCCGGGCCGGCGCGCCGGGGGACCCGGGGCAGCGGGCGGGTGACGGCGTCCGCGCCGCCGGTCAGCCGCCGTTCGACGGCCATGATCCCCAGTACGGCGGCGGCGCCGAGCAGCGCCGGCACCAGCATCCACCACCAGCCGGGGTCGGGCGCCAGGACGGCGCGGGCGTCGTCCTGCCAGGGCCACAGTGCGCGCAGTGCCCCCGCCAGCACCCCGATCATGATCACCATGAGGGTGCGGCGGTGGTGCTCGAGCAGCCAGGTCAGCACCGACACGAAGGTCGCGAGCCCGAGGACCGCACCCAGCCCGAAGACCGCGATGTAGGCGAGGTCCAGGTCGCGCACCGCGCGCAGCGTGGGCTCGTAGAGCCCGAACACCAGCAGCAGGAAGGAGCCGGAGAAGCCCGGCAGCACCAGGGCGCACACCGCGACGGCCGCGGCCAGCGCGACCAGCGGCATCGGCGGGCGGCCCTCGCCCGCGGCCGGGGGCAGGGCGCTGACCGCGTAGGTGAGTGCGAACGCGGCGGACACCAGCGCCCACTCCCGCAGGCCTCGCAGCCGCCCGACGACGCCCAGCGGCACGGCGACCGAGGCCGCGACCATCCCCAGGAACACCGCGCGGGACCCCACCGGGTGCGCCTCGATCAGCCCGGGGAGGACCTGCGAGGCCGCGAGGACGGCCAGCACCATGCCCGCCGCGACCGGCACCAGCAGGCCCCAGTCGAGCCGCTGCGCCCCGGCGGGGTCCGTGGCCGGCCGGGCGCCCGGCCGGAGGGCCCGCACGCGGCCCACCAGGTGCGCCCCCTGCGCGACCACCCGCTCGTAGACGCCGACGACCAGCGCCATCGTCCCGCCGCTGACCCCGGGGACGACCTCGACGACGCCGATCGCCGCCCCCCGGGCCAGATTGATTCCGGACATACGCGACAACACGGCACGGAACGGTACCGGTCCGGGTGGGGCGTCCCGCCGCTCGGGTGAACCGTCGTTGGCGATGGCAAGAATCGGGCAACCGGTTGCGTGCCGAGACGTCCGACAGGACGTACGCACCATGACGATCGGGGGAGAAGACATGGACGCCTGTACGACACGCCGCACCGCCGGCCGGGCCGCCGTGGTCGCGGCCTGCGCGGTCCTGCTCGCGGGCTGCGGCTCCGGCGGGGACTGGCCGAGCGCCTCGGGCAGCGCCGCGGGGTCCGGCTCGGCGACGCCGGCGCCGTCGAGCGCCCCGGCGACCACGAGCGCCCCGGTGTCCGACGCGGGCGGCACGGGCGGCACGGGCGGCGCCGCCGGGACCGGGGGCGGGAACGGCGCGAGCGCCGACACCGGCTCCGACCGCTGCCACACCTCCGAGCTCGCGGGCTCGGTCCTGCGCGACGCCGGCGGTGGCGCCGCGGGCTCGCAGTACGTCACCCTGAGCCTGCGCAACCAGGGCTCGCGCACCTGCTACCTGCGCGGCTTCCCCGGCGTCTCCTACGTCGCGGGCGACGACGGGCACCAGGTCGGCCCGTCCGCGGCCATGCAGGGCGGGCACGGCAGCCCGGTCCGGCTCGGCCCCGGCGGGAGCGCCGGTGCCACGCTGCGGATGGTGAACGTCGCCAACTACGACGCCGCGGCCTGCCGCCCGACCGCCGTGCGCGGCCTGCGCGTCTACCCGCCCGGCGAGACCGACTCGCTGTTCGTCCCGATGGAGGGCACCGGCTGCGCCGCCACCCCGCCCGGTGACCAGCTGGTGATCCAGGCCTTCGCCGCGCGCTGACCCGGTCCCGCCGGAGCCCGGTTCGCGGTCCGATTCGGACTCCGGCGGCGCGGGTACACCGGGCGGGCCGCCGTGCCCGCACCGTCCGGAGAGGACCCGCATGACCCGACCGCACCGTTCCCGCCCGCGCCGCCACCCGGGGCCGCCGGACCGGCGGGGGGCCGGTCGTCCCGACGCGGGGGCCCTCCGCGGTGACTCCGATGCACTGGCCGCCCGGCTGCGCGAGCTCGACGGGGCCGGCTACGGCGCCTACAAGGGCCTCGCCGGGCACTGGCGGATGGACGGCTTCGACCTGCAGGTCCGGTCGGTGCAGTCCGACCCGTTCGCGCCGCCGTCGCGGCTGCGGGTGACCGTGCCCGCCGCGACGGCCGGGCTGCCCGCGGCGCTGTACGCGGGGCCGGTGCGCGCCCGGGCGGCGTCCGGGTTCCTGGCCCGGGCGCTGCGTGGCGCCCTGGGCGGCACCGGCCTGCGGGTCGACGCAGGCGGGCAGGAGGTCCTGGAGCGCAGTGCGCTGCGGGTGGAGGCGGACGGCACCGTCGTCGCGGAGCTGGCGGTGCCGCTGCCCGGGCGCGGGCGCCGCATCGCCGGGCACGCCGCCGCCGAGGCCCTCACCGCCGACCTGCCGCGCGCGGTGCGCACCGCGCTGAGGTGGGAGAGCGCCGACCGCGGCGCGGCCGAGGACTTCGTCACGACGGTGCAGGACGCGGGCGCGCTGCGCGACGCGCTGGCCGGCCGCGGGCTCGTCGCGTTCGTCGCCGACGGCGCCGTCCTGCCCCGTGCCTCCGGCGTCGACGACCGCCCGCTCGCCGGCGCGGTGCCCTTCGCCGCGCCGGAGTCGCTGCGGGTCACCCTGGACACGCCGAACCGGGGCCCCGTCACGGGGATGGGCGTGCCCGAGGGCGTCACGCTGATCGTCGGCGGCGGCTACCACGGCAAGTCGACGCTGCTGCGTGCGCTGGAGACCGGCGTGTACGACCACGTCCCCGGCGACGGCCGGGAGCTGGTCGTCGCCCGGGCCGACGTGGTGTCCGTGCGCGCCGAGGACGAGCGCGCGGTGACCCGCGTCGACGTGCGCGCCTTCGTCGCCGACCTGCCCTCGGGGCGCCCGACCGGCGACTTCTCCACCGAGTCGGCGTCCGGGTCGACCTCGCAGGCCGCCTCGACGGTCGAGGCACTGGAGGCCGGCGCCGGGGTGCTGCTGATCGACGAGGACACCTCGGCGACCAACGTCATGATCCGCGACGAGCGGATGCGCGCCCTGATCGCCGCCGAGCCGCTGATCCCGTTCGTCGACCGGGTCCGCCCGCTGCACCGCGGCCGCGGGGTGTCCAGCGTGCTGGTGATGGGCGGGTCGGGGGACTACCTCGACCGCGCCGACACGGTGATCCTGCTGCAGGACTACGCCGTCTCGGAGATCACCGCACGCGCCCGGGAGATCGCCGGGTACGCCGACGAGGCCGCCGACGTCGCGTTCCCCGGTCACCGCCACCGCGTGTTCGACCCGCGCAGCGTGGACCCGCACGCCCGGGGCAGGCGGCGCGTCTCCGCCCGCGAACGGGGGCGGCTCACCTTCGGCGCCGACGACGTCGACCTGTCCGCCGTCGCCCAGCTCGCCGACGCGTCGCAGACCACCGGGGTCGGGCTCGCACTGGCCCACCTCGACCTCGACGGCGTGCCGCTGGCCGTCGCGCTCGACCGGCTGGAGGAGGACCTCGTGCGCGGCGGACCGGCGGCGATCGCCCACGGCTCGCTCGCCGACCTCGCGGTGCCGCGCCGCCACGAGGTCGCCGCCGCGCTCAACCGGCTGCGCGCGGCACGTGTGGCGGGTCACGCAGAAAACAGTCAGATGTGACTGTTACAGTCCGGCGCAGATCGTGCACCGTCGCACCCGGCACCGGAGGACCCATGACCGAGCAGCAGGACCTGAAGGGCCGCACCATCGTGATGTCGGGAGGCAGCCGCGGCATCGGGCTCGCCATCCTGCTGGCGGCCGCCCGCCGCGGGGCCGACGCGGTGATCCTGGCCAAGACCGACCAGCCCGACCCGCGGCTGCCCGGCACGGTGCACACCGCCGTCGCCGAGATCGAGGCGGCGGGCGGCCGGGCCGTCGCCGTCGTCGGCGACGTGCGCGTGGAGGAGGACGTCGACCGCGCGGTGCGCACCGCGGCCGACGCCTTCGGCGGCGTCGACATCGTGGTCAACAACGCCAGCGCCCTGAACATGAGCGGCACCGCCGACCTCACCCCCAAGCGCTACGACCTGATGCAGTCGATCAACTCGCGGGGCACCTTCGTCCTGACCCGCGCGGCGCTGCCGCACCTGCGCGAGTCGCCCGACGCGCAGGTCCTCACCCTGTCCCCGCCGATCAACCTGGACCCGAAGTGGCTGGGCGTCTTCCCGCCCTACATGCTGTCCAAGTACGGCATGACCCTGCTGACCCTGGGCTGGGCGAACGAGTTCGCCGGGGCCGGGATCCGGGCCAACTGCCTGTGGCCGCGGACCACGATCGCGACCGCGGCGGTGAAGAACCTGCTGGGCGGCGACGAGGTCGAGAACCGCGCCCGCACGCCGGAGATCATGGCCGACGCGGCCGTCGCCGTGCTCACCGACGCCGCGCGCCCGACCGGCCGGACCTTCATCGACGACGAGGTGCTCGCCGCGCACGGCGTCACCGACCTGACCCCCTACGGCGGCTCCGGCACCCCCGACATCGACTTCTTCATCGAGGGCACCGACCCCGCGGACCTGCCGAAGCACTGATCCGCCGCACCCTCCGGGTGCTCCCAGGGGCACCCTCGGGGCTTAGAGGGCAACGAGAGTGCCCCTCGGAGCAGCCGCGGGGGGCAGCGCGGAGCAGCCGCGGGGGGCAGCGCGGCGCAGCCGCGGGGGGCAGCGCGGGGGCAGTGCGGGGGTGGGGCCGGGGAAGCGGGGGAGCGGACGGTGACGGGTTGACCCCATCGGGTGACGTCGGGAACCGTGGTGTCCGGACCGACGACCGCTGACGACGGAGCGGGCGACCGCCCGCCGCCCCGACCGACCCCGAGGAGCGCCCGAGTGCGTCACATCGCCACCTTCTGCGGCAGCTGCAACTGCGGCTGCCCCGAGCTCTACGTCGACGACGACGCCGCGCCGGAGCGGCGCATCGTCATCACCGACGACTTCGGGC
>NZ_JBBJUP010000011.1:0-178388 GCF_037727765.1 Pseudonocardia spirodelae
CGGTCACCGCGGCGGCGGACGCGAGCTCCGCGGCCGCCGCGGCGTGCTCCCCGGCGCGGCCGTCGCCCGCCCCCCGCGCGGCGACGGCCAGGTCGGCCGCCGCGGCGGCGCCCAGCGCGCACAGCGCCAGCTCCCCGAGGTGGTGCGGGTACTCCGCCCGCAGCACGGCCAGCGCGGCGGCGACCCGGTCGGCGGCCCGGCCGGGGTCCCCGCGCCACAGGGCGGCCTCGGCCCCCACGACGCCCTGCAACAGGGCGGCCTGGTCGTGCGGCGGCGGTTCGGCCGACAGGGCGGTGAGCAGCTCCTCCGCGGCGTCGAGCTCGCCGCGGGCGACGGTCACCTGCGCGCCCGCCACCGCGAGCTGGCCGGTCACCCGCAACGGCAGCGCGGGGTCGACGTCGGCGGCGATCCGCACGGCCTCGTCCCAGGCGCCGCGCTGGAAGTCGACCCGCACCTGGGCCACGCGGAACTCGAAGCCGTAGCCGCCGCGGTGCAGCCCGTGCTCCCGGGCCCGGCGCACGCCCTCGGCGAGCTCGTCGGCGGCGGCGTCGAGCAGCCCGTCCTCGATGAAGGAGACCCCGCGGTTCCACACCGTCCGCAGCTCCACGACGCGGTTGCCCGAGGCCGCGGCCAGCGCGGCGGCGCCCGCGAGCCGGTCCCGGGCGGCCTGCGGGTCGCCCTCCATCCGGGCGCAGAAGGCCAGCGTGATCAGGGCGTCGGCGCAGACCGCGCCGAGGTCGAGGTACTCCGGCGAGCCCTCGGGCGGCGGCGCCGTCTCGTGCAGCGCGCGCGCCACCGCCAGCGACGCCCGGGCGTGGGTCCAGGCGGGTTCGGCACGGTCGGCGTTCAGCAGCGCCCGCGCCAGGACGGCGTGCGACCACGCCAGGACGGTCCCCGGCGGCTCGTGCTCCTGCAGCGCGACGGCGGCGGACGCCACCGTGATCGCCTCCTCGATCCGGGAGCCGTCGTCGAGCAGGCGCATCGCGTACCGGCGCCGGGCGTCGGCGCGCGCCCGCGGGCCCTCGTGCAGGTCGGCGACCCGCACCGCGCGGGCACCGAGCGCGGTGCCGCGGACCGGGTCGCCGGAGGCGCTGGCGGCCCAGGCGGCCTCCCGGGTGAGCACACTCTCCGCGATCCCCGAGACGCGCTCGGGGTCGGCGACCGCGGACCACAGCTCCAGCGCCCGCTCGGCGTGGACCAGCATCTCGGCCGGACCGTGCCGGCGGTCCGCCTCGCGGGCGGCCACCACCGACGCCGCGAGCGCTCGCGGCAGGTCGTGCGCGGCCAGCGCGTGCCGGGCGAGCTCGGCGGCGACCCCCGGTTCGCCCTCCCGCGGGGCGAGCAGCTCGGCGAGGCGCGCGTGCAGCGTGACCCGCTCGCCGGGGAGCAGGTCGTCGTGCACGGCCTCGCGCAGCAGCGCGTGCCGGAACGCGTAGTACTCGGCGCCCGGCGCCGGGTCGGGGACGAGCAGGTGGTGCGACACGGCCTCGCGCAGGCCCTCGGCCAGCTCCGCGGCCGGAAGCCCCGACGCGTCGCGCAGCAGGTCGTGCGGGATCCGCCGCTCGGCCAGCGACGCGACCCGCAGGACCGCGCGGGCCGGTTCGCCGAGGCGGTCCAGCCGGGTCAGCAGGACGTCGGCCAGCCCGCCCGGCAGGCCGCCGGACCCCGCGGCGAGCAGCTCCTCGGCGTAGAAGGCGTTGCCCTCGCTGCGGGCCGCGATCCGCCGCATCGTCGCCTCGTCCGGTTCCCGGCCGGGCACGGCCCGTCCGCGCACGAGTGCGAGCACGGCCTCGGGGTCGAGCGGACCCAGCTCCAGGCGGCGCACGGCGGGCAGCCGCACCAGCTCGGCCAGCGCCGGACGCAGCGGATGGCGCCGGTGCAGGTCGTCGGAGCGGTAGGTCGCCAGCACGAGCAGGCGCTGGGACCCGAGCCGGGCCAGCAGGTAGGCGAGCAGCTCGCGGGTGGAGCGGTCCGCCCAGTGCAGGTCCTCCAGCACGACGAGCAGCGGGGCCTCCGCCGCGGCGTCCCGCACGGCCCCGGCCACCGCGTCGAACAGCTGCAGCCGCCCCGAGTCGTCGCCGGCGCCGGCGGGGCCACCGGTGACCGGGGCACCGGGGAGCAGCCCGGCCAGCACCGGGCGGAGCACGGTCCCCGACTCGGCCAGCGCGGCGAGGACCTCGGAGAAGGGCAGGTAGGGCAGTGCGGCGCCGCCCGAGTCCAGGCAGCGGCCCAGCACGACCCGCACCCCGGCGTCGGCGGCCCGGGCGGCGAGGGCGGTGGCGAGACGGGTCTTGCCGATCCCCGCCTCGCCGGCCAGCAGCACGGCGCAGGCCCGGCCCGACCGTGCCGTGTCCAGGGCGCGGCCCAGGTCGGCCAGCTCGCTGTCGCGGCCGACGAGTCCGCCGGCCGGTTCCGGGCCGACGGACACCTCGTGCGCCGGACCCGCCGCCCCACCCGTCATGCGACGCATGGTGGCACGGGACACCGACGCCCCCGGCGCGATCGCGCCGCGCCGGGGACCGGTGACGGCCCGGTCAGGCACGGGGCCGCAGCACCGCCCGGCCCGGATGCCCGGCCGGGTCGGGCAGCGGGCGCCGCCGCCACCAGCCCGCGAGCAGGGCCCGCAGCCGGCCGTGCGGCGCGGGGCCGCGCACCGCGCGGGCGAGACGCTCGCGGTCGGCCTCGGCGCGGAGCAGGCACTGCCGCTCCCGGGCCAGGGCGACGAGGTGGTCCATCGGGACGGTGGTCATCAGCATGGGACCGACCCTGCCGCTGAGGGGACGGCCCGGGCATCGGGCGATCACGTCGCCCCGGACCGCCCGGGCCCGGTCCGGGTAAGGGCCGGTCCCTTACGCCGGCGGCGGCAGCAGGCCGCGCCGGTAGGCCGGCACGAGCGAGCGGGGCACGAGGTGCCGGCGCCCCTGGAGCGTGACCGGGACCAGGTCCGGCGTGGTCGCCTTCCACTGCGACCGGCGGTGGCGGGTGTTGGCGCGCGACATGCGCCGCTTGGGTACGGCCATCAGATCTCTCCTCGGGGGTCGTCTCGCAGGGTGGGGTCCTGCAGGGACACCGGTGCGGGGTCCTCGCAGGGCTCGTCGTGCGCCCAGCCGAACGGGTCGGGCAGCGCGGTCCACGCGTCCTCGCCGGCGGCGATCTCGGCGTCGGTGAGCAGGGCGGCGCGCAGCGCGGCGTCGATCTCGTCGGGGTCGGCGTCGTGGCAGATCGCGACGAGGTCCTGGGCGCGGTCGCCCCAGCGCGGGTGCCAGGCCAGCGCGGCCAGCGCCCGGCGCTGGTCGCCCGCCTCGGCCCAGGCCGAGTCGTCGGCACCGGCGAGCCAGTCGCCGGCGTGCCCGATCCGCATGCCGCCGCCGGCGCTCTCGACCCACAGGACGGCGTCGGGCCGGGTGGCGAGCCAGATCCGGCCGCGGGCGCGCACGACGCCGTCGAGCAGCGAGTCGATCGCCTCGTGCAGCCGGTCGGGATGGAACGGGCGGCGGGCGGAGAACAGCAGGGTGCGCACGCCGCTGTCGGCCTCCAGCGGGGGCGCGCCGCGCAGCAGCGGGTCGTGCACGCCGCCGGGGACGCCGCGGCGGGCCTCGGGGCCCAGGCCGTCGCAGAACACCCGGTGGTCGGCGCGGCCGGCGAGCAGCCGGGGTGCGGTGGGGCACAGCCGGTCCAGGACGGCGGCGGTGCGGTCCGCCCCGGCCGGCCCGACCGACCGGGTCAGGACCAGGACGTCGGCGAACTCGGCCTGGCCGACGGCGAGCTGCGCGACCGTCCGCTCGTCCTCGGGCAGGGTCGACAGGCCGCGCTCGGGCAGCGTCGCGTCCCCGGTCGCGTCCTCCAGCCAGGAGTCCGGGTCCAGCACGGCGACCACGCCGCGCAGGTCGACGAGGTCGACGGCGGTGCAGGCCTCCCGCCCGTCGCCCGGCTCGAACAGCACCGACCCGAGTGCCCAGCACACCGGCTCGGGCTCCAGGCGCGGGTCGAGGTGCAGCACCACCCGCCCCACGGTCCCGGCCAGTTCGGCCAGGGTCGGCAGCACGTCCTCGCGGATGGTGCAGCTCACGCAGCCGTGGGCGAGCTCCAGGACGGTGCGCTCGTCGCGGTCGTGGTCGCGCAGCCGGCGGTGCACCAGCCCACGGCCCAGGTCGTGCAGGTCGTGGTGCAGCACGACGACGCCCGGGTCGAGCTCGCGCATCCGGGCGATCGTGCGCTCCACCCCGTCGCGCTCGGTCCCGCACAGGACCACCAGCTCGGTCATGACGTCCTCCCGGAGTCCGACGTGGTCACGGTCGGGTGTAGCTTAAACGAAAACGATTCCCATGTTGAGAGGAGGGGTTCGCGATGGCCAAGTCGACCGACGTCCGGCCGATCGTCAAGCTGCGCTCGACCGCGGGTACCGGCACGACCTACGTGACCCGCAAGAACCGGCGCAACGACCCGGACCGGCTGGTCCTGCGCAAGTACGACCCCAAGCTGCGTCGCCACGTCGAGTTCAAGGAGGAGCGCTGATGCCCGCCCGCGCCAGGCCCACCCGGGCGCCCCGCCGCAAGGCCAACCCGCTGAAGGCCCGCGGGATCGAGCACGTGGACTGGAAGGACGCCGCGCTGCTGCGCACGTTCATCTCCGACCGCGGCAAGATCCGCGCCCGCCGCGTGACCGGGCTGACCGGCCAGCAGCAGCGCCAGGTCGCCGTCGCGATCCGCAACGCGCGCGAGATGGCCCTGCTGCCCTACCCGCACGCGGGGCGGTGAGCGATGTCGAAGCGATGTGACCTCACCGGCCGCGAGCCGGGGTTCGGCAAGTCGGTCTCGCACTCCCACCGTCGCACCAGCCGGCGCTGGGACCCCAACGTGCAGACCCGCCGCTACTGGCTGGCCGAGGAGAACCGCTGGGTGCGGCTGACGCTGTCGGTGAAGGGGATCAGGACGGTGGACCGGATCGGCGTCTCCGCCGCGGTGGCGAAGATCCGGGCGAACGGGGTGAAGGTCTGATGGCCACGACCGGACAGATCGCGAAGAACGAGCGGCGCAAGCGGATCGTCGCCCGCTACGCCGAGCGGCGCGCCGAGCTCAAGGCGCTCATCGCCCGTCCCTCGACGCCGGACGCCGAACGCGAGGCCGCCGTGGCCGAGCTGCGCCGCCAGCCGCGTGACGCGAGCGCCACCCGGGTCCGCAACCGCGACTCGGTCGACGGCCGGCCGCGCGGGCACCTGCGCAAGTTCGGGGTGTCCCGGGTCCGCCTGCGCGAGCTCGCGCACGACGGGGCACTTCCGGGTGTCCGCAAGTCGAGCTGGTGACGAACAGCGGTTGACCTGCACGGATCGGGTTCCGGGACCCCCCGTTCGGGGGCCCGGGACCCCCGTGTAGAGTTCTTTTCGTCGGTGAGAGCGCGGCCCACGGCCGCGCGGGCCACCGGCGCTGCCGCCCCCTTAGCTCAGTCGGCAGAGCGTCTCCATGGTAAGGAGAAGGTCTACGGTTCGATTCCGTAAGGGGGCTCTACAAGGGGCCTCGTCGCATGCGGCGGGGCTTCTTGCATGACGGTGTAGCTCAGTTGGTAGAGCAAGCGGCTCATAATCGCTGTGTCGCCGGTTCAAGTCCGGCCATCGTCACCACACTGGCGCACCATCACCGAGACAGCTGGGAGGCACCCGCGATGGCCAAGGCCACGGACGTGCGGCCGAAGATCACTCTGGCCTGCGAGGAGTGCAAGCACCGCAACTACATCACCAAGAAGAACCGGCGGAACGACCCCGACCGGCTCGAGGTCAAGAAGTTCTGCCCGAACTGCGGCACCCACCGGGCCCACCGCGAGACCCGCTGAGCGTGGTCGACCAGTCCTGGGTCGGTCACAGCACCGACCCGGTCGGGCCGTACCAGGTCGGTCGCGAGAAGATCCGCGAGTTCGCCGTCGCCATCGGTGACGGCGATCCGCTGTTTCGGGACCCGGACGCCGCGCGGGCGGCCGGCCACCGCGACCTCGTCGCTCCGCCCACGTTCCCCACGTGCTTCACGATGCCGGTCATCGAGGAGTTCCTGAGGGACCCGGCGCTGGGCTGGGACTACACCCGCATGGTCCACGGCGACCAGCGGATCGTGTTCCGCCGCCCGGTCGTCGCCGGTGACGAGC
Organism: Pseudonocardia spirodelae; assembly: GCF_037727765.1. NCBI lineage: Bacteria > Bacillati > Actinomycetota > Actinomycetes > Pseudonocardiales > Pseudonocardiaceae > Pseudonocardia > Pseudonocardia spirodelae. The sequence continues at coordinate 6,133 of NZ_JBBJUP010000011.1, forward strand.
TGACGACCGTGCTGCACGTCGACGAACTCCGGACGCGGGCGGGCAACCACATGCTCACCCTGCGCTGCGAGGTGACCGACGCCTCGGGCGCCGCCGTCGCGACGACGCACTCGATGCTGGTGAGCCCGGCGGGGGAGGACGCATGACCGCGCTGACCCCGGACACCGCCGCCTCGGTCGCGAAGGGCGACGCGCTGCCCTCGCTGTCGGTGCAGGTCACCCGCGCCGACCTGGTCCGCTACGCCGGCGCCTCCGGTGACCTCAACCCGATCCACTGGAGCGACCGCGTCGCCGGCTCCGCGGGCCTGCCCGGGGTGATCGCGCACGGGATGCTCTCGATGGCACTGGCCGGGCGGGTGCTCACCGCCTGGACCGGCGATCCCGCCGCGATCCGCAGCTACGGCACCCGCTTCACGCGCCCCGTGGTCGTCCCCGACGACGACGCCGGCGCCACCGTCGAGCTGTCCGGTGCCGTCGCCGAGGTCCGCGACGAGGGCGGTGAGCGGATCGCCGTCGTCGACCTCAAGGCCACCTTCGAGGGGAAGGCGGTGCTCGGACGCGCACGGGCCGAGGTCGTCCTCCCGGGCTGAGCCGACCCCGGGGTACGGACCCGCCGGAGCGGGTGCGTACACTCGGAACAGCCGGGCGCACCGGATGATCGGTCGCGCCCGCCCCGCCGCCCAGCAGGGCGGATCGGGGCAAAGGGGTGTAGCTCAATTGGCAGAGCAGCGGTCTCCAAAACCGCAGGTTGCAGGTTCAAGTCCTGTCACCCCTGCCACGACGCCGCAGGTCACCGGAGTTCACGGTGGCGCGGCCGACGGCACGGACGGCGAAGCGACGAGGGTTCTCCCGAGACGGAGGACGTGACCGAGGGCGGGCGGACGCCCGCCACGTGCGGAGGGCGACAGGCGTGAGCGACGAGCACGAGTCGGAGCGGCCCGGGCGGGAGCGCCCGAGCAACGCCGCCGACCGTCGGGGCCGACGGGCCGCCGGCTCCGCGAACACCCCCGGCAAGGGGCGCGCCACGCCGACCCGGGCCGCCGCCGCGACGAAGGAGAAGAAGCCCTCCCCGTTCGCGCGGATCGCCCGGTTCCTGCGCGAGGTCGTCGCCGAGCTCCGCAAGGTCATCTGGCCCGACCGCGGCCAGATGGTGAAGTACACGATCGCGGTCCTGGTCTTCGTGTCGTTCATGGTGGCGCTCGTGTTCGTGCTCGACTCGGCCTTCGCCGAGGGCGTCTCCCTGCTGTTCGGCAACTGACGCGAGCACGAACGCCGTACCGGCGCCGACCGACGACACCGAACATGGAAGCGAGTAGGACGTGACCTCCGACAGCAAGGCGTACGACGAGGCGGCCGACGAGGCCGCGATCGACGCCGTCGCCGAGAACGCGGCCGACGAGACGCTGCCCGAGCAGTCCGTCCAGGACGCCGACGTCGAGGCGGCGCACGGCGAGGACGTCGTCTCCGGTGACTACACCGACGCCGACGACCACTCCACCCCCGGCGCCGAGGCCGAGACCCTGGCGGGCGACGGCGAGGCCGTCCCGACCGCCGAGGACGCGGCCGCCGAGGACGCGGCCGGCGACGACGCGAGCGCCGAGACGGACGGTGACACGGCCGCCGAGGCCGAGGAGCCCGACGAGGACGTCGACCCGGAGGAGGAGCTGCGCGCCGCGCTGCGCCGCGCCCCCGGCGACTGGTACGTCGTGCACTCCTACGCCGGCTACGAGAACAAGGTGAAGTCCAACCTCGAGACCCGGGCCCAGACCCTGGACGTCGAGGACTACATCTTCCAGGTCGAGGTGCCCACCGAGGAGGTCACCGAGATCAAGAACGGGCAGCGCAAGAAGGTCCAGCGCAAGGTGCTGCCCGGCTACATCCTGGTGCGGATGGAGCTCAACGACCAGTCCTGGGGCGCCGTCCGGAACACCCCGGGCGTGACCGGCTTCGTGGGTGCCACGAACAAGCCGTCGCCGCTGGCCCTGAACGAGGTCGTGAAGTTCCTGCTGCCGAAGACCGAGGCCCCCAAGAAGGAGGCCGAGGCCGGCAGGGCCGCGTCCACCGGTGGTGCCGCCTCGTCCGGCGGTGCCCCCACCATCGAGGTCGACTTCGAGGTCGGCGAGTCGGTCACCGTCATGGACGGGCCGTTCGCCACGCTCCCGGCGAGCATCTCCGAGGTCAACGTCGACGCCCAGAAGCTCAAGGTGCTCGTCTCGATCTTCGGCCGGGAGACCCCGGTCGAGCTCGGGTTCAACCAGGTCTCGAAGATCTGAGAGCGCCCGTGAGGAACGTCCGTGGCGAGGCAGGGCCGCGCGGCGTGCACATCGATCACTGAGGAACGGACATGCCCCCCAAGAAGCGGAAGCTCTCCGCGATCATCAAGCTCCAGATCCAGGCCGGTGCCGCGAACCCGGCCCCGCCGGTCGGCCCCGCGCTGGGTCAGCACGGCGTCAACATCATGGAGTTCTGCAAGGCGTACAACGCCGCGACCGAGTCGCAGCGCGGCAACGTCGTGCCGGTCGAGATCTCGGTGTACGAGGACCGCTCGTTCACCTTCGAGCTCAAGACCCCGCCGGCGGCGCGGCTGCTGCTCAAGGCGGCCGGTGTCGAGAAGGGCTCCGGTGAGCCGCACAAGACCAAGGTCGCCTCGGTGACCATGGACCAGGTGCGCGAGATCGCCCAGACCAAGATGGCCGACCTCAACGCCAACGACCTCGACCAGGCCGCCAAGATCATCGCCGGCACCGCCCGGTCGATGGGCATCACGGTCGACGGCTGACCCGGTCCACACAGACCTTTCCGTAAGCGTGGGAGAGCCGGGCGCGGCTCCTACCACGACCTGACCTCCGAAGGAGACGAGGACAGATGGCACAGCGCAGCAAGGCCTACCGCGAGGCCGCCGCGAAGATCGACGCGGACCGCCTCTACTCGCCGCTCGCCGCGGCGAAGCTGGCCCAGGACACGTCCAGCAAGAACACCGACGCGACCGTCGAGGTCGCGATGCGGCTGGGCGTCGACCCCCGCAAGGCGGACCAGATGGTCCGCGGCACCGTGAACCTGCCGCACGGTACCGGCAAGACCGCCCGGGTGATCGTGTTCGCCACCGGTGACAAGGCCACCGAGGCCGAGGCCGCCGGGGCCGACGCCGTCGGCGCCGAGGACCTCATCGAGCGGATCCAGGGCGGGTGGCTCGACTTCGACGCCGCCATCGCGACCCCGGACCAGATGGCCAAGGTCGGCCGCATCGCCCGCATCCTCGGCCCGCGTGGCCTGATGCCGAACCCGAAGACGGGCACCGTGACGCCGGACGTCACGAAGGCCATCAACGAGATCAAGGGCGGCAAGGTCAACTTCCGGGTCGACAAGCAGGCCAACCTGCACCTCGTCATCGGCAAGGCCTCGTTCGACACCGAGAAGCTGGTGGAGAACTACGGCGCCGCCTACGACGAGATCCTGCGGCTCAAGCCGTCGGCCGCCAAGGGCCGCTACGTCAAGAAGATCACCGTCTCCACCACCACCGGACCGGGCATCCAGGTGGACCCGAACCGCACCCGCAACCTCCTGGTCGCGGACGCGGAGGAGACCGACTGATCTCCCTGCACGACACGACGACGCCCCCGGTTCCGGACGGAACCGGGGGCGTCGTCGTGTGCGCCCTCAGGCCCAGTCGCGCAGGACGTCGTCGACGTCCTCGGGCCCGGTCGCGCGGGTGGCGGTCTCCGTGACCGTGCGGGAGAACCGCGGCGCCGGGGCGGCCTGCGGGACGCCCTCGGAGGTGACGATCGTGCCGCGGGCGCTCAGGTGGGCGTCCTCGCGGGCCTCGGCGAACGACAGCACCGGGGTGGTGCAGGCGTCGGTGCCGTCGAAGACCGCGGCCCACTCGTCGCGCGGCTTGGAGGCGAACACCTCGGTGAAGCGGGCCCGCATCGCCGGCCAGCCGGCGCGGTCGTACTGGTGGCCCAGCTCGTCCTCGGTCAGCCCCAGCCCGGCGATCAGCTGGGCGTAGAACTGCGGCTCCAGCGCCCCGACCGCCATGTGCCCGCCGTCGGCGCAGGTGTAGGTGTCGTAGAACGGCGCGTGCCCGTCGAGCAGGTTGGAGTCGCGCTCGTCGGTCCAGGCGTTCTGCGACAGGAAGCCCCAGAACATCTGGTTCAGGACGCTGACGCCGTCGACCATCGCCGCGTCGACGACCTGGCCCTGCCCGGACGCCCTGGCCTCCCACAGCGCCGCCAGCACCCCGATGACCAGCAGCATCGACCCGCCGCCGAAGTCACCGACCAGGTTCAGGGGCGGGACCGGGCGCTCGCCGGAGCGGCCGATCGCGTGCAGCGCGCCGGTGAGGGAGATGTAGTTGATGTCGTGTCCGGCGCGCGGCGCCATCGGACCGTCCTGCCCCCAGCCGGTCATCCGGCCGTAGACCAGGCGCGGGTTGCGGGCCGCGCAGTCCTGCGGACCGACGCCGAGCCGCTCGGTCACGCCCGGGCGGTAGCCCTCCAGCAGCACGTCGGCCCGCTCGACCAGGCGCAGGACCGTCTCGCGGCCCGCCGGGTCCTTCAGGTCGGCGGTGACCGTGCGCCGGCCGCGTGTCGTCGGGTCCGGCACGTCGTCGGAGCCGAGCTTCAGCCCGCCCGACGGCCGGTCGATCCGGACCACGTCCGCACCGAGATCCCCGAGGATCATCGCCGCGTGCGGTCCCGGCCCGATCCCGGCCAGCTCGATCACCTTCAGTCCGGCCAGCGGACCCCTGCCCCGTGTCACCGTGGACCTCCTCGTCGCGTGGTCGTGTCCCGGCGACGGTAGCGACCGGCGGCGGCCGGCCGGTCGGGTCCCCGGCCGGCTCGTGGTAGTGGGAGTCAGGCCTTCAGCAGGTCGTCGCGGCCGTCGGCCTCGAGCTTGGCCTTGTACGGCCCGAACAGCTGCTTGGCGATCGGCAGCAGCTTGAGGACCTTGGAGACCGGCCCCTTCGCGCGGACGTCGCCCTTGGCCAGCGCCACCGGGAGGATGACCTTGCCCAGCCAGAAGCGGTTGCCGGTGTCGGCGGACATGAACAGCTCGATGTTCGGGTCGGGCCCCGCGCCGGCCCCGGTGTGGATCTCCGAGTTCGGCATGTCGACGGTGATCACCGCGTCCGGGTTCGTGTAGGTGATCCGCAGGACGACCCCGGACGGCTGCAGCTTCGCGACCAGGTCCGGGTCGGCCATGCCGATCCGGAACACCCCGCCCAGGTACTCGTAGACCTCGGCCTCGTCGGCGAACACGGCCATCAGCGCCTCCTCGCGAGATGTGGCCGGGCACGATGCCGCCCGGCACGTCGCGGGGAGTCTGACCCGCGCCGTCCGGGGAGCGCAGCCGATCACCGGGCCAGGCTTGGCCCGTCCGGGCCGTGCAGCAGGACGAGCCTGCCGGGCCGTGGCCGCGCTGCCCGGGTCCGCGCCGGCCGGTCGGACCTCAGCGGCCGGCCGGGTGCTCGTCGAGCAGCCCGCACCGCCCGGCCAGCGCGGCCGCCTCGATCCGGTTCGCCGCGCCCAGCTTGTGCAGCAGCGAGGCGATCATGCGCTTGGCGGTGCGCTCGCTGACCAGCATCGGGCGGGCGATGTCGGCGGTCTCCAGACCCCGCGCCAGCAGCGTCCACAGCTCGATGTCGCGCTCGCCGAGCCGGTCGAGCAGGCCGTCGGCGGTGCGGTCGGCCGCGACGAGCAACGCGTCGAGCAGCTCCGCACGCAGCACCCGCACCCCGGCCGCGATCGACAGCAGCGGCGCGACCAGCACCTCCGGGTCGGCGGACTTGCCCAGGTAGCCGTCGGCGCCGGCGCGCATCGCGGCGGCGGCCAGGTCGAGGTCCTCGGTGCCCGACAACGCCAGCACCCGGGTGGCCGGGTAGGCGGCGCGGATCCGGCGGATCGTCTCCACCCCGCCCAGCGGGGGCAGCGCGAGGTCGACGATCGCGATCCCCGCCCGGTGCTTCCCGACCAGCGCGACGGCCTCCTCGCCCACGGTCGTCGACCCGGCGACCCGGAACGTGTCCCCGGCCCGGGACTCCAGCAGCAGCGCCAGCCCCTGCGCGAACAGGGCGTGGTCGTCGACGATGACGACCACGTGCGGCGCGGTCGGCGCGGTGGACATGGCGCGAGCCTAGTGTGACGGCCGACCCCGCCCCCGTCGGAGAGGCCGCCGCCGTGAGTACCCAGCCCGACGAGCTCCCCGAGCGCACCCGCGAGGAGCGCCAGGCCGTCGTGCTGCGCCTGTGCGTCGTGCTCGCCGCGGTCGCCCTCCTGGTGCTCCGCCCGGACCTGGCCGCGCAGCGGCCGGCGGTCGCGGCGGTCCTGATCGGGCTGACCGCGGTGTACGCCGCGGCGCTGGCGGCGATCTCGGTGCTGCGCGGCAGGTTGCCCGTCCGGCCCGCGGTGCTGACCGGGGTGGACGGGGTGCTCGCGCTGCTCGCCTGCGGGCTCACCGGCGGCGTCGCGAGCCCGATGGTGGCGGCGCTGCCGCTGGTCGTCATCGCGATCGCGCTGCGCGGCGGCCACCGGGTGGGCCGGGCGGCCGCGCTCGGTCTCGGCGTCGGCTACACCGTCGCGGCGCTGCTCGGGTCGGGCCCGGGCGTCACCGCGGCCGACGCGCTGACCGCCGGGGTGTGGTGGACCGGCTTCCTGTTCGCCACGGCCGTGCTCACCGGGGTGCTCGTGCGGCTGCTGGAGCGCCAGCTCGCCGACATCGCGACCACCCGCGCGCGGGCCGAGAGCGAGCACGAGCGCTACCTGTCCGAGCGGGCGCTGCGCGACCGGATCGTCTCCCAGAGCCGGGCCCGGCTCGACGGGGCGCGGGTGGTGCTGCACGAGTTCCGCACCCCGGTGGCGTCGCTGACCGCGCTGTCGGCCGACCTCGCCGCGGGCCGGCTCACCGGGGAACCGGCCCGGACGGCGTCGCGGCTGCTCGCCGACCACGCCGCGCACCTGCAGGAGATGCTCGACGGGCTGGCCGACCTCGCCGTCGCCGACGGCAGCCCGCTCGGCCGCAACCGGCCGCGCCGGGTCGTGCTCGCCGAGCTGGCCGACGCCGTCGGGGACGCGGCCGGGATCAGCGCGCCGCGCCGCCGCGCGACCGTCGAGCCGCCGGACGCCGCGGTGCTCTGCGACCCGCAGCGGCTGCGGCGCCTGCTCACGAACCTCGCCGAGAACGCCGCCCGCCACTCCGGTGACGAGCCGGTCGACCTGCACCTGGCCCACGACGGCGCCGTCCTCGTCGCCGAGGTCCGCGACCGCGGCCCGGGCCTGCCGCCCGGCCAGGAGGGCGTGGTGACGGCCAAGGGGGTCGCGCTGGGGGAGCGGCGCGGCACCGCGGGTCTCGGCCTGTGGATCGCCGAGGCGCTGGCGTCGGCGATGGACGGCGAGCTGAGCCTGCTCCCGCGCGAGGGCGGCGGGCTCGTCGCCCGCCTCAGCCTGCCGCTGCCACCCGCCTGAGCCCCGCCTGGCACCCGGGGGCCAGCACTGGCGCGGGCGGCGGGTGTGACCCGCCCGGCCGTCCGGCCAGGATCGACCGCCATGCGGACGACGGCAGCGGTGCTGTGGGAACCGGGCGGCAAGTGGGAGATCGAGGAGGTCGAGCTCGACTCCCCGAACGCCGGTGAGGTGATGGTCGAGCTGACCGCGTCGGGGCTGTGCCACTCCGACGAGCACCTGGTCACCGGGGACCTGCCCGCGGTGCTCCCGATGGTCGGCGGGCACGAGGGCGCCGGCCGGGTGATCGAGGTCGGGCCCGGTGTCACCGAGCTGGAGGTCGGCGACCCGGTCGTGATGACCTTCCTCCCGTCCTGCGGGCGGTGCCCGTACTGCAACACGGGCCGGCCGAACCTGTGCAACGACGGCGCCGGCGCCACCCTCGGCCCGCAGCTCGACGGCACCTACCGTTTCCACGCCCGCGGCGAGGACCTGGGCCAGATGTGCCTGCTGGGCACGTTCGCCCGGCACACCGTCGTCCCGGTGAAGTCCACGGTGAAGATCGACGAGGGCTTCCCGCTGGACCTGGCCGCGCTGGTCGGCTGCGGCGTCACCACCGGCTTCGGCTCCGCGGTGCGCACCGCGGACCTGCGGGCCGGCGACACCGCCGTCGTCATCGGCGTCGGTGGCATCGGCGCGAACGCGGTGCAGGGCGCCCGGGCGGCCGGCTGCCGCTACGTCGTCGCCGCCGACCCGGTCGAGCACAAGCGCGAGCGTGCGCGCGAGCTGGGCGCCACCCACGTCGCCGCGAGCATCGACGAGGCGTGGGAGATCGTCAGCGAGGTGACCCGCGGCCAGATGGCCGAGGCCGCCATCCTGTGCACCGGTGTCGCGATGGGGGAGGACCTGCAGCCCGCGCTGCAGCTGGTCGGCAAGCGCGGCCGCGTCGTCGTCACCGCGCTGGCGCGGGCCGAGGAGGAGACGGCGTCGCTGTCGCTGCTCGACCTCACGCTGTACGAGAAGCAGATCCGCGGCGCGCTGTTCGGCAGCTCGGCGGCGCAGTTCGACATCCCGCGCCTGCTGGAGATGCACAACCTCGGTCAGCTCAAGCTGCGCGAGCTGATCACCCGCGAGTACTCCCTCGACCAGGTCAACGAGGGTTACGAGGACATGCGCTCCGGGCGCAACATCAGGGGTCTCATCCGGTACTGACCGTCCGGCGGTCCGGGTCTCGAGCGACGGCAAAGGAGCCGCACGTTGAGCGTCACCACCACGCGCACCATCGAGCACGGCAAGCGGGACGGGTTCGCCAGCCTGTCACCCGGACGGCTGCGTCAGGACTCGTTCCCGATGCGGCTGTTCGCGAAGGGCAACGGGCGGCACTGGGACCCGTCGTCGATCGACTTCACCCGGGACGCGGCGGACTTCGCCGCGATGACCGACGACGAGCGCTGGCAGACCTGCGCGCTGGCCGCCCAGTTCATGGCGGGCGAGGAGTCGGTCACCCAGGACCTCCAGCCGTTCGTCGCGGCGATGGCGGCCGAGGGCCGGCTGGGCGACGAGATGTACCTGACCCAGTTCGTCTACGAGGAGGCCAAGCACACCCAGGCCTTCCGGCTGTGGTTCGACGCGGTCGGGATGACCGAGGACCTGCACTCCTACATCGAGCACAACGAGCACTACCTGGAGATCTTCACCCGGGCGCTGCCGCAGAGCCTGTACGCGCTGGCCGACGACCCGTCGCCGGCGAACCAGATCCGGGCCTCGGTCACCTACAACCACGTCGTCGAGGGCACGCTCGCGCTCACCGGCTACTTCGCCTGGCACAAGATCTGCGCCGAGCGCGGGATCCTGCCCGGGATGCAGAAGGTCATCAAGCACATCGGCGACGACGAGCGTCGCCACATGGCCTGGGGCACCTTCACCTGCCGCCGTCACGTCGCGGCCGACGACGGGCTGTGGGCGGTCGTCGACGAGCGCATGCAGGAGCTGATGGTGCCGGCCATGGGCGTCGTCACCGGGACCGTCGACCGGTGGCCGGAGGGGCAGGCGCCCTTCGGGATCGACCTGAACGAGCTCGCCGAGTACGCGATGGACAAGGTCGGCCGCCGGCTCGGCGCGATCGAGTCCGCCCGCGGGGCGGACGTGCGCACCATCGACGCCGACGCGGAGCCCGAGCAGCTGGAGGAGCGCTTCCACGCCGAGGACCAGAAGGTCCTGGCCGCGGCGGCCGCGTCCTAGGACGCCGACGGCCCCGGTCCCGCACGCGGCGGGCCGGGGCCCGCGGTCCTGCGGCGGGCTCAGCCGTCGACGAGTTCGCGCACGGCGCGCAGGTGCTCCGGGCTGCCGTCGACGACCATCGTCGTGATCAGCGAGTCGCGGAACACCGGCAGCTCCTCGGCGATCTTCGCCGCCGGGCCGACCAGCGCCACCTGCTCGACCATCGAGGTGGGGACGGCCGTCGCCGCGGCCTGCTTGTCCCCGCCGAGGTAGAGCTCCTGGATGCGGGCGCACTCGTCCTCGTAGCCCATGCGGGCGAAGACCTCGTAGTGGAAGTTCGCGCCCTTCGCGCCCATCCCGCCGATGTAGAGCGCGAGGAACGGGCGCAGCCGGTCCGCGGCGGCCTCGACGTCGTCGTCGAGGACGACCTGCACCATGCAGACGACCTCGAAGCCCCCGGGCCGGCCGCCGCGGGCGGCGAACCCGGCGTCGAGCGACGCGCGGTAGTGCGCGTCGTGGCGGGGCGCGTAGAACAGCGGCTGCCAGCCGTCGGCGATCTCGGCGGCCAGCGCGACGTTCTTCGGGCCCTCGGCCGCGAGCAGGATCGGCAGGTCGGTCCGGTACGGGTGCAGCGTCGAGCGCAGCGGCTTGCCCAGCCCGGTGCCGCCCGGGTACGGGATCGGGTGGTGCGGTCCGCCGGAGACCACCTTCTCCCGCGCGATGGTGTCGCGCAGGATCCCGACGTACTCGCGGGTGCGTGCGAGCGGCTTCGGGTACGGCTGCCCGTACCAGCCCTCGACGACCTGGGGCCCGGACGCCCCGATGCCCAGCACCATCCGCCCGCCGGACAGGTGGTCCAGCGTCATGGCGGCCATCGCCGTCGCCGTGGGGGTGCGGGCCGACATCTGCGCCACCGAGGTGCCCAGGCGCATCCGCGTGGTCCGGGAACCGAGCCAGGACAGCGGGGTGAACGCGTCCGAGCCGTAGGCCTCGGCCGTCCACATCGAGTCGAAGCCGAGGTCCTCGGCGGCGTCGACCTTCTCCACGGTCCCCGGCGGCGGCCCGGCACCCCAGTAGCCGAGTGCCAGACCGAGCTTCACGAGCCCGTCCCGAAGGTGACCGGCAGCCGCTTGATGCCGTTGATGAAGTTGCCGGTCAGCCACTCCGGCTCGCCGACCGACAGGTCCGGGACGCGGGTGAGCAGCTGGTGGAACAGCGCCCGCAGCTGGGTCTTGGCCAGGTGGTGGCCCAGGCAGAAGTGCGGGCCGCCGCCGCCGAAGCCGACGTGCGGGTTCTCGGCGCGGGTGATGTCGAAGTCGTGCGGGTCGGCGAACACGGCGTCGTCGCGGTTGCCGGAGTGGTAGAACAGCACGACCCGCTCGCCCTCGGCGATCCTCTGCCCGCGGATCTCCGTGTCCCGGGTCGCGGTGCGCCGGAAGGTCAGCACGGGGCTGGCCCAGCGGACGAACTCCTCGACGGCCGGAGTGATCCGGTCGTCGAACTCCTCGGTCAGCAGCCGCTTCTGCTCGGGGTTGCGGTCCAGCGCGAGGATCGCGTGGCTGGAGGTCTGCCGGGTGGTGTCGTTGCCCGCGACGCACAGCAGGACGAAGAACGCCGCGATCTCCTCGTCGGTCAACGCGTCGCCGTCGACCTCGGCCTGCACCAGGGCGGTCATCAGGTCGTCCGCGGGGGACTCGCGGCGCAGCGCGGACAGCTCGAACGACGCCGTGTGCAGCGTCATCAGCCCGTTGAGCAGCACCGCCATCGGGTCGCCCTCGCCGATGTAGTCCGGGTCGTTCCAGCCGACCATGGCGTTGGCGGCGTCGGCGACCTCCTGCCGCTTCTCCGGCGGGATGCCGATCATCTGCGAGATCGTCCACATCGGCAGCCGCGCCGCGACCGCGGTCACGAAGTCCGCCGAGCCGTCGCCGGCGAGCAGGTCGTCGACGATGAGCCGGGCCTGCTCGGCGATCTGCTCCTCGATCTGCCGGACCCGGCGCGGGGTGAACACCGAGCTGATGACCTTGCGCTGGCGGTGGTGGCGCGGTGCGTCCATCGCGAGGATGGAGTGCGCGGCCTCCAGCATGTCCTCGGGCACGTCCTCCAGCATCACGCCGCCGTACTGCTGGCCGGACGCGAAGGTCTCGGCGTCGCGGCTGACGGCCTGGATGTCGGCGTGGGTGACCAGCGCCCAGAACCCGGGGGCGTCCGGGTCGGGCAGCAGATCGGTCTCGGCCGGCGGGTGCCAGGACAGCGGGCGCTCGCGGCGCAGCTCGGCGAACCGCTCCTCGCGGACGTCCGGGGTCTGTGCCCAGAACGCCTGGGTGGAGATGTCGAGCGGGTCGTACGGGCGCTTCTCCGTCGTGGTCACGGGGTTGCCTCCTCGCGGTTGCGTCGTCGGAACCGGATCAGATCTCGGGTGGGGGGATCATGCCTGTCAGCACGGCACCGCTGATGCCGCCGTCGGCGACGAGCGCGTGCCCGTTGATCCAGGCGGACTCCGGGCCGGCCAGGAACAGCACCGGTCCGGCGATGTCGGCGGGGGTCGCGTGCCTGCCGAGGAACGCGGAGAGCGCGTCGAGGTTCTCCTTGCCCATCGACTCCTCGAAGTCGCCGAGGATGGGCGTCTCGACCGGTCCGGGGCAGACGGCGTTCATCCGCACCCCGTTCTCGCCGAACACGGGGGCCATGAGCATCGTGTAGACGATCAGGGCCTCCTTCGAGAAGTTGTAGGCGTTGCCCGCCTGCGGGTGCTCGGCGAACCAGGCGAGCCCCTCGTCGACGGTGTCGGTGGCGAGCAGCTCGCGCAGTGCGGTCAGCCGGTCGGCCCAGCCGTAGCCGGCGATGGAGGCGACGTTCACGATCGCGCCACCGGGGCGGATCCGTTCGACGACCGACTCGGTCAGGTGACGGAGCCCGAGCAGGTTCACCCGCAGCACGAGCTCCGCGGGCGCGGTGCCGGGCACCCCCGCCACGTTGCAGAGGGCGTCGAACTCCCCGTCCAGGGCGGCGACGGCGGCGTCGATCGACGCGACGTCGGACAGGTCGCAGTGCACGTGCCGCGCGACGCCGACGGGGGTGTCCTTCAGGTCCAGCGAGACGACCTCGTCGCCGGCGTCGACGAACCGGTGTGCGACCTCGGCGCCGATCCCGGACGCGGCACCGGTCACCAGCACCCGGCGGCTCACGTGGTGACCAGGAGGTCCTCGCGGCCGTCGGCCTTGAGACGCTCGACGTAGGTCGGGAACAGGCGCTTGGACAGCGGCGCGAGCTGCAGGAGCTTGGTGACGGTGCCGTCGACCTTCACCTTGCCCTTGGCCATGGCGAAGGTCAGGTTGACGGTGCCCTGCCAGTAGGCGTTCGCGGTCTCGGTGGACATGGTCATCGTGGCCTGCGGCTCGGGGGCGCCGGCATCGGAGCCCTTCCAGACCTTCGCACCGGGCAGGTCGATGATCAGGGCGGAGTCGGGGTCGGTGCACTGCTGGCGCAGGACCAGTCCGGTGCCGCGGAGCTTGGGCTCCAGTTCGGGGTCGGCCAGTGCGGCCTCGAAGATGCCACCGATGTAGCGGTACAGCTCGTCCTCGTCGGCGAATCCGGGCACGGTTCCTCCACGTCGTCGTGAGTGTGTGACCTTGTACCCGGAACGTAACGTAGATTATGTTACTGGGGAAGTACCCGACCCCGACGACGTGGGAGAGCCGCCGATGAGCGTGACCGAGACCGGTGGGCCCACCGGGGCCGTGGGAGCGGACGCCGGCGGGCCGTCCGTCGCCGAGCAGGTGGCCCGGCTGCGCGCCACGTTCCGTGGTGGCCGGACCCGTGACCGGAGCTGGCGGCTGCGCCAGCTGGGCGGTCTGGAGCGGATGCTCACCGAGGCCGAGGACGAGTTCGTCGCGGCCCTGGCCGCGGACCTCGGCCGTCCCCGCGTCGAGGCATGGATGGCCGACCTGGCCCCGACCGTCGCGGAGTCCCGCCACGCCCGGAGGCACCTGCGCCGCTGGATGCGCCCGCACCGGGTCGGTCTGCCCCTGTCGGTGCAACCGGGGTCGGCGCGCTGGGTGCACGAGCCGCTCGGGGTCGTGCTGGTCATCGGGCCGTGGAACTACCCGGCGTACCTCACGCTCGCGCCGCTGGTGGCCGCGTTCGCGGCCGGGAACTGCGCCGTGGTGAAGCCGTCGGAGTACGCGCCCGCGACCGCCGAGGTGCTCGCCCGGCTGCTGCCGCGCTACACCGATCCGGACGCCGTCGCCGTCGTCACCGGGGGGCCGGGGGAGACCCAGGAGCTGCTCGCCCAGGGCCTGGACCACGCGTTCTTCACCGGCAGCCCGGAGGTCGGGGCGAAGGTGATGGCCGCCGCGGCACCGCACCTGACCCCGGTCACCCTCGAGCTGGGCGGGAAGAGCCCGGTGATCGTGGCCGCGGACGCCGACGTCGAGGTCGCCGCGCGCCGGATCGCCTGGACCAAGCTCATGAACTCCGGCCAGACCTGCGTCGCCCCGGACTACCTGCTCGTCGACTCCGCCGTCCGCGACGAGCTGGTCGAGCGGCTCGTCGCCGAGACCGCGCGGATGCGCGCCGGTGAGGGCGGGGGCGTGCGGATCGTCGACGCCCGGCAGGCGGCGCGGCTCGCGGGCCTGCTCGCCGACGACCACGGGGGCACCGTGGTGGCCGGCGGGACGATCGACCCGGAGACCCGCACCGGGGACCCGACGGTCGTGCTCGACCCGCGGCCGGGGTCCCGGCTGATGACCGAGGAGATCTTCGGCCCGATCCTGCCGGTGCTGACCGTCGACGGTGTCGACGCCGCGATCGCGCACGTCAACGCCGGTCCGAAGCCCCTGGCCGCCTACGTGTTCACCGGCTCGTCGCGCACCGCGGAGCGGGTCACCCGCGAGGTCCCCGCCGGAGCGACCGTGGTCAACCACCTGATGTTCCACGTGCTGGTGCCCCAGCTGCCCTTCGGGGGAGTGGGGCGCAGCGGCTCCGGGGCCTACCACGGGCGGTTCGGGTTCGAGACCTTCTCGCACCGGCGGGCGGTGCTGCGCAAGCCGGCCCGGCCCGACCCCGGCATCGTCTACCCGCCCTACGACGGGCGGACCGAGCGCCTGCTGCGCAGGATCTTCTGATCGGACACGCGCCCGGCGTGGCACCCTGGTGGGTCGGCACGGGTCGTGGAGAGAGGCGGGCGGGGTGGCCAGGAGAGCGGGTCGGCAGATCGCTGCCGAGCAGTACTACGACGCCGCGATGTCGATCCTCGCGCGCGAGGGCGCCGCCGGGCTCAAGATCGGTCCGTTGTGCCGGTCGCTCGGCGTGACCAGTGGGTCCTTCTACCACCACTTCGGCGGCTGGGCCGGCTTCGTCCGTGGCCTGCTGCGCTACTGGGAGGCCGAGCAGACCGACCGGGTCGTCGAGCTGGCCCGGGCGACCGCGGACCCGGTCGAGCGGATCGACGTGGTCAAGCAGCTCACGGTGGCCCTGCGGCACGACGCCGAGGCCGCGATCCGGGCGTGGGCCCAGATCGACCCCGAGGTCGGCCGCGCCCAGGCGCGGGTGGACGTGCAGCGCCGGATCGCGCTGGAGCAGGTGGTGGCCGACGTCGTGCCCGACCCGGACGCCGCCCGCAGGCTCGCCATCTTCGGCATCTCGCTGATGGCCGGTTACCAGCAGACCTGCGACCCCCGCGACCGGGATCTCCTGCGTGCCCTGTTCGACGACTACCAGGACCTCATCCTGTCGCACGCCCCGCACGTGACGCCGCCGATCGGGTGATCCTCCGAGCGGGTGGGGGCGTGGCCGCCGATTCGGTCGTACCGCAGCAATCGCGCCGTTCGGACCAGCCCTGCTCCCCGGTGGGGAGCACTGTTACCCACGGTCCGCGACATTCCGCTCCAGGTGATGACGGACGGTCACCATAACGTAGACGACGTTATGGTCAAGATCCGGCTTCCACTCCCACCGGCCAGTAACTCCGGCCTCCCGCCCTCGTTGTTCCGTTCAGCACCGAAGACTGGCCCCCGCTCCCCAGCGTTCCCGGGCCCCGGTGCGGATCGATCGGTCGATTGCGCGAGGAGGCGACACGTGGCCGGTGTCGAGGTGAAGGTCGAGGGGCTGACGAAGTCCTTCGGTCGGGCCAACATCTGGTCGGACGTGACGCTGACCCTGCCCCCGGGCGAGGTGTCGGTGCTGCTGGGCCCGTCGGGTACGGGGAAGTCGGTGTTCCTGAAGTCGCTGATCGGGCTGTTGAAGCCGGAGAAGGGCTCGATCGTCATCGAGGGCGTCGACCTGTGCCGGTGCTCGGAGTCCGAGCTGTATGAGATCCGCAAGCTGTTCGGGGTGCTGTTCCAGGACGGTGCGTTGTTCGGGTCGATGAATCTGTTCGACAACATCGCGTTCCCGTTGCGGGAGCACACGCGTAAGTCGGAGTCGGCGATCCGCGACATCGTGATGGAGAAGATCGACATGGTCGGTCTGGTGGGTGCGGAGGGCAAGCTGCCGGGGGAGATCTCGGGTGGGATGCGCAAGCGTGCGGGGCTGGCGCGGGCGTTGGTGCTGGATCCGAAGATCATTCTGTTCGACGAGCCGGACTCGGGTCTGGATCCGGTGCGGACGGCGTACCTGAATCAGTTGATCATCGATCTGAACGCGATGACGGACTCGACGTTCCTGATCGTGACCCATGACATCAATTCGGCGCAGACGGTGCCGGACAACATCGGGTTGTTGTATCGCAAGCATCTGGCGATGTTCGGTCCGCGGGAGGTGTTGCTGACCTCGGACGAGCCGGTGGTGGCGCAGTTCCTCAACGGGCGTCGTGAGGGGCCGATCGGGATGTCGGAGGAGAAGGACGCGGCGCAGGCGGCGCGGGAGATGGAGGAGGCGGGTGAGCTGGAGGGGCGTCCGCCGATGAAGCCGCAGTTGGTGGCGTCGACGGGGATGCCGGACCGGCAGGCGGTGCACCGTCGTCGGGAGCGGGTGGAGGCGATGATGCACGAGCTCCCGGAGTCGGCGCAGGAGGCGATCCGTGAGCAGCACGCCGAGTCCGACGCGACCTCGGAGTTCGCTCGTCCGGCGCGGGACGGGAACACCCGCCAGGAGCCCCGCGACGAGCACCCGACCGACGTCCACCCCCGCATCACCGAGGACACCCCCGACCCGCGCGGACGGCACCAGCTCTCCGGCGGTGACCGGTGAGCAGCCCCGTCACGCGGGCGCTCACCCCGGTCGGCAAGTTCTTCGGCCTCTTCGCCGAGATCGGCCGCCAGGGCCTGCGCCGGCCGTTCCAGTGGCGCGAGCTCGTCGAGCAGACCTGGTTCGTCACCAAGGTCTCGGCGCTGCCGACCGCGCTGTTCACCATCCCCTTCGGCGCGACGATCGCCCTGCTCCTCGGTGAGCTCACCCGCCAGTTCGGCGCCCAGTCCCAGACCGGCGCCGGCTCGGTCCTCGCGATCGTGCAGCAGGCGGCGCCGATCGTCACCGCGCTGCTGATCTCCGGTGCCGGCGGCAGCGCCGTCTGCGCCGACCTCGGCGCCCGCACCATCCGCGAGGAGATCGCCGCGATGGAGGTGCTCGGCATCTCGCCGATCCAGCGCCTCGTCGTGCCGCGGGTGCTCGCGATGGGCATCACCGCGGTCGTGCTGAACGGGCTCGCGACCTGCGTCGGCGTCGCGGGCGGCTACTTCTTCAACGTCATCATCCAGGGCGGCTCGCCCGGTGCCTACATCAACAGCTTCTCGGCGATCGCGCAGGTCAGCGACATCGTCGTCTCCGAGATGAAGGCGTTCCTGTTCGGCATCGTCGCCGGTGTCGTGGCCGCCTTCCGCGGGCTCAACCCGCCGCCCGGCGCGAAGGGCGTCGGTGACGCGGTCAACCAGGCCGTCGTCATCTCCTTCGTGCTCGTGTTCCTGATCAACCTCGTGCTCACCGCCCTGTACCTCGAGCTCGTCCCGCCGAAGGGCTTCTGATCCACATGGCCACCCCACTCGGTGCGCGTGCCCGCCGGGCCGCCCAGGCGCCGCTCAACCAGCTCGAGGAACTGGGCGACCAGCTCTCGCTGTACGTCCGGTCGATCCTCTGGATCCCCAAGACGCTGACCCGGTACAAGAAGGAGGTCGCCCGGCTGCTGGCCGAGGTGTCCTTCGGCTCCGGTGCCCTCATCGTCATCCTGGGCACGGTCGGCGTCATGGCGTCGCTGTCGCTGTTCGTCGGCTCGCTGGTCGGCCTGCAGGGCTTCCGGGCCCTGGACGCCCTCGGCGTCGAGGCCCTGACCGGCTTCATCACCGCCTACTTCAACACCCGCTCGATCGCCCCGCTGGTCGCCGCCTCGGCGCTGACCGCGACACTCGGCGCGGGCTTCACCGCCCAGCTCGGCGCGATGCGGATCTCCGAGGAGATCGACGCGCTGGAGGTCATGGCGGTGCCGTCGGTGCCCTACCT
The DNA here is from genome assembly GCF_037727765.1 of Pseudonocardia spirodelae. NCBI lineage: Bacteria > Bacillati > Actinomycetota > Actinomycetes > Pseudonocardiales > Pseudonocardiaceae > Pseudonocardia > Pseudonocardia spirodelae. The sequence continues at coordinate 24,221 of NZ_JBBJUP010000011.1, forward strand.
GGTCACCACCCGCGTCGTCGCCGGCATCGTCGCGATCATCCCGATCTACACGCTCGGCCTGCTCGCCAGCTACGCCGCCTCGCGGATCAACGTCACGCTGATCAACGGGCTGCCCGGCGGTACGTACGACCACTACTTCGACCTGTTCCTGCCGGTCAGCGACGTGTTGCTGTCCTATCTCAAAGTGATCGTGTTCGCGACGGTGATCATCCTGATCCACTGCCACTACGGCTACTCGGCCAAGGGCGGCCCGGCCGGCGTCGGCGTCGCGGTCGGCCGCGCGGTGCGGCTGTCCATCGTGAGCACCGCGGTCCTCGACTTCTTCCTCACGCTGGTCATGTTCGGCACCTCGACCTCGGTGCGGGTGGCCGGATGAGGTCCACCAAGCGGGTGCTGCAGGGACTGGCCTTCGTCACCGTCATCGTCGTCCTGCTCGGCCTGGCCGTCGCCCAGTACGCCGGGGTGTTCTCCTCCGGGGTCCCGGTCACGCTGAACGTGGCCCGGGTCGGCACGCAGATGCAGGAGCGCTCCGACGTCAAGGTCAACGGCCTGATCGTCGGCCAGGTCGACGACGTCGTCTCCGACGGCACGACCACGAGCATCCAGATGTCGATGAACCCGGCGATGCTCGACCAGATCCCGGAGAACGTCACCGCGCAGCTGCTGCCCAAGACGCTGTTCGGCGAGAAGTTCGTGTCGCTGGTCCCGCCGGCCGCGCCGTCGACGGCCCGCCTCGCCGCGGGCGACGTCATCCCCGAGGACCGCAGCCAGGCGGCGCTCGAGGTCGAGCGGGTGCTCGACGAGCTGCTCCCGCTGCTGCAGACCGTCCGCCCGCAGGACCTGGCGACCACCCTCGGCTCGCTCTCCCAGGCGCTGCAGGGCCGCGGCAACCAGCTGGGCGACACGCTCACCCAGCTGAACACGCTGGTCGCGGGCCTGAACCCGGCCGTGCCGGACCTGCAGGAGGACATCCGCCAGCTGGCGACGTTCTCCGACAACCTGAACCAGGCCGCGCCGGACCTGCTCGACGCGCTGGACAACCTCACGGTCACCAGCCGCACCATCGTCGAGAAGCGCGAGGGGCTGCGGAACCTCTACCGGTCGATCACCGGCGCCTCCGACGACCTGCGGGCCTTCCTGGACGCCAACGGCGAGAACATCATCGGGGTGTCGGCCGCGAGCCGGCCGACCCTGGAGACCCTCGCCCGGTACTCGCCCGAGTTCCCCTGCCTGACCCGGCAGCTGGTCGACCTGATCCCGAAGATCAACAACGCGATCCGGCCGGGCACCGACCGGGTCGGCGTGAACATCACGCTCGAGATCGCGGGTTTCAAGCCGAAGTACCTGCCCAACCAGGACGAGCCGCGCTACGAGGACGACCGCGGTCCGCGCTGCTACCCGATCCCGGTCCCCACGGGCACCCAGTACCCGCCGGACGGCCCGTTCCGCGACGGCTCCGTGCCGCCGCCGGCCCCGCCCGGCCAGCCGATGGGCAACCCCGAGGACTTCGGGGTCGACACCTACGGCACCTACGACGGCACCAACAGCTTCGACCTGATCCGGGACCAGAGCCCGGGCAACGCTGCGGGCACGCTGCCGCCCATCCTGGGCACCATCGGCGGCGACACCGTCGGCGGAAGCCAGGTCCAGCCGTCGTCCTACCGCGGCTCGACCGACATGGGTGTCGCGAACTCCCCCGGTGAGCAGCAGGTCGTCGCCCAGCTGCTGGCCGCCCACCAGGGCAGCTCCCCGGAGGCCGTCCCGGCCTGGAGCAGCACCATGGTCGGCCCGCTGCTGCGCGGCACGGAGGTGACGCTGACGTGAGCAGGCTCCCGATCTCCGCGCTGGTCAAGTTCCTGGTGTTCGCGCTGATCACGGCGCTGGGCACCACGGTGCTGGGCCTGACGATCGCGAACGCCCGTGGCGGTGACGTCACGGAGTACACCGCGCGGTTCACCGACGCGACCGGTCTGCTGGCCGGCGACGACGTGCGCATCGCCGGCGTCGTCGTGGGCTCGATCAAGGAGGTGCGGATCGTCGACCAGCGGGTCGCCGAGGTCGCCTTCGACGTCGACTCCTCGACCCCGCTGCCGGCCACCGCGACCGCCCAGCTCAAGTACAAGAACCTGATCGGGCAGCGCTACCTCGCCCTCGGTCAGGGCGCCGGGCCGACCGGGGAGAACCTGCCCGCGGGCGGCCAGATCCCGATCGACCGGACCCGGCCCGCGGTCAACCTGACCGTGCTCTTCAACGGCTTCCAGCCGCTGTTCCAGGGCCTCGACCCGGACCAGATCAACAAGCTGTCGATGGAGATCGTCCAGGTCCTGCAGGGCGAGGGCGGCACGGTGCAGAGCCTGCTGGCCTCGACGTCGTCGCTGACGAACTCGATCGCCGACCGCGACCAGGTCATCGGGCAGGTCATCGACAACCTGAACCTGACCCTGCAGACGGTCAACGACAACGACCAGGGGCTCAACGAGCTGATCAGCTCGCTGCAGGCACTCGTGTCGGGGCTGGCGCAGGACCGCGAGCCGATCGGCAACGCGATCCAGTCGATCGGCGACCTCACCCAGGTCACCGGCTCCTTCCTGGAGGACGCCCGGCCGCCGCTGCGCGACGACATCCGCAACCTGGGTGACCTCGCGACCCAGCTCGACCAGGGGCGCCCCGCGATCGAGCGGTTCCTGCAGTACACGCCGTTCAAGCTGAACCGGATCGCCCGGGTCGGCTCCTACGGCAGCTGGTTCAACTTCTACCTGTGCGGGCTCGACGGCACGGTGGCGCTGGACCCGATCCTGCCCCGGACCAACCTCGAGGACCTCGGGCTGGACTTCATCGGCCGCAACCCCGAGCGGCGCTGCGGCGCCGACCCGTCGGGGATCGGCGCGGGCAACACGGTGCCGACCGACGGCTCGCAGCCGGGTCCGGACAACCGTGCGCAGAAGCCCGAGGGCAACCCCGCCCTGCGCGACCCGAACACCGCCTCGCTCGAGCAGCTGGCGAACCCGCAGGCCCGCCCGGGCGTGGACTCCAGCGGTGACCCGACCGCGGCACTGCAGCCGGGAGGCAACTGATGGCACAGGCAGGGCAGAAGCGCCCCGTCCTGACGGCGGTGGTCGGCATCGTGCTGATCGCGGCGCTGACACTGGCCGCGTTCAACTACGAGGCGATCTTCTCCGGCGCGACGCGGTACACCGCGGAGTTCCCCGAGGCCGCCGGCCTGCAGTCCAACGACCGCGTCACCGTGGCCGGCGTGGAGGCGGGCCGGGTGCAGACCGTCGAGCTCGACGGCGACCACGTGAAGGTCGAGTTCACCGTCGACGACGCCTGGGTGGGCAACCGCACGACGGCCTCGATCGAGATCGCGACCCTGCTGGGGTCGAAGTACCTGGCACTGGACCCGCGCGGCGACGCCGAGCAGGACCCGTCGCAGGCGATCGGACGGGACCGCACCAAGTCCCCGTTCGACGTCGTCGACGCCTTCAACGGGCTGTCCGGGACCATCGACCAGCTCGACACCCGGCAGCTCGCGACCAGCCTCACGACGCTCTCGGACACCTTCCGCGACACCCCGCCGGAGGTGCGCGGCGCGCTGGACGGCCTGTCCCGCCTGTCGAACACCATCTCGAGCCGGGACGCGGAGCTGAAGCGGCTGCTGGCCAACACCCGCCAGCTGTCCACCACGCTGGCGGACCGGCGCGGCGACGTCGTGAAGCTGATCGACGACGGGAACCTGCTGCTCGGTGAGCTGCAGCGGCGCAAGGACGCGATCGCCAACCTCCTCGACGGCGTGCAGCGCCTGTCGATCCAGCTGCGCGGTCTCGTCGCCGACAACCAGGCCCAGCTGCGGCCGGCCCTGGAGACCCTGGACCGGGTCCTCGCGGTGCTCGAGCAGAACCGCGACAACCTGGGCGAGATCCTGGACAAGGAAGCGGTCTTCGTGCGCGTGTTCGGCAACGCCCTCGGCAACGGGCGCTGGTTCGACAACTACGTCTGCGGTCTGATCCCGCCGGCGATCCCGCTCGGGGGTGACTGCGTGTGAGCGGCTGGGCCAACGACCGGCGCCAGCTCCAGCTCGGCGCCCTCATCGCGGTCGTCGCCGTCCTGGTGGCGAGCGCGATCTGGTTGATCACCTCCGGCGGCGGCCGCCAGGTCACCGCCTACTTCACCAGCTCGGCGGCGTTGTTCCAGGACAACGACGTCCGCGTCCTCGGCGTCCCGGTCGGCAAGATCGACCGGATCACCCCCGAGGGCGACCGGGTGCGGGTCGACATGACCATCACCGACGACGACGTCCGGCTCCCCGCCGACGTCAAGGCGGCGGTGGTGTCGCCCAGCCTGGTCACCGGCCGCTACGTGCAGCTGACCCCGGTGTGGACCGGGGGACCGGAGTGGAACGGCGAGGCGATCCCGCTGGAGCGCACCGCGTTCCCGCTCGGCGTCGACGACCTGACCCGCACCGCGACCGAGCTGTCCCGGGCCCTCGGCCCGCAGGGCGCCAACAAGGACGGCGCGCTGAACGACGTGCTGAACGTGACCGCCCGGAACCTGGACGGGAACGGCAAGGCGCTCAACGACACCATCCGCAACCTCGGCGGACTGTCCTCCACGCTCAACGGGTCCAGCGAGGACCTGTTCGGCACGATCACCGAGCTGCAGAAGTTCGTGAGCACCCTGCGGGAGAACGACCCCGGGGTCCGCGAGCTGAACGGCAAGCTCGCCGACGTCACCGGGTTCCTCGCGAGCCAGCGCGGCGAGCTCGGCGGAGCGCTCAACCAGCTCTCCTACGCCCTCGGTGACGTGGCCTCGTTCGTCCGCGACAACCGGTCCACGCTGCGCTCCAACGTGGACAAGCTGGCGAACGTGACCCAGGAGGTCGTGGACCACCAGCGCGCGCTGGCCGAGATCTCCGACTCCGCGCCCGCGGCGCTGGGCAACCTCGCCAACATCTACAACGGCGCGACCGAGACCCTCGACACCCGCGCCAACATCAACGAGCTGTCGCTGCCGCTGCCGGTCCTGGTCTGCTCGCTGCTGCAGCGGCTGCCGACCCCGCTGCCCACCGAGGGCCCGGACGCCGCCATCGGCCAGCTCTGCGACAGCCTCGGCGGTCTCGTGACCGGCGCGGTGCCGCTGCCGACCCCGCAGCAGGTGCTGAGCCAGCTGCAGGCCGGCGGCAACCCGGCCGCCGCGACCGCCCCGATGCTCATGCCCGGCAGCCCGCTGGCCCTGACCGACCCGGGCTCGCAGCTGCGCGCCCCGGGCGCCCCCGCCCCGGGCGGGGCCGGTGCCACCCCGGCACCCGGCACGCCGGCCGGAGGCGCGTCGGCGACACCCGCGCCGTCGTCGGCCCCGCAGGCCACACCGACCCCGGTCCCCGAACCGGAGAACGGCGGCGGCGGGCTCCTCGGCGGCCTGTTCGGAGGTGGATCGTGATCGGCACGACGAGCCGGATCGGCCGCGTGGCCGCGCTGATGACCGCGGTCGCGGTCGCCGCGACCGGGTGCGGGGCCGTCGACGGCGGTCTGCGGGGCGTCCCGCTCCCCGGTGGCGCCAACCTGGGTGACGACCCCTACGCGGTGCAGATCGAGTTCCCCGACGTCGTCGACCTCGTCCCGCAGTCGATCGTGCGCGTCGGTGACGTGCCGGTCGGCGCGGTCGAGTCCGTCGAGGTGGAGCCGAAGAGCTGGAACGCCCTGGTCACCGTCCGGGTGAACCGCGACGTGAAGCTCCCGGCCAACGCGACGGCGCTGGTCCGCACGACCTCGCTGCTCGGTGAGAAGTTCGTGGCGCTCGAGCAGCCGGCCGGCCCGGCGGAGGGGTCGCTGGCCCAGGCCGGGCGCATCCCGCTGCAGGCCGCGGGCCGCTCCGCCGAGGTCGAGGAGGTGCTGGGTGCGCTGTCGCTGCTGCTGAACGGCGGCGGTGTCGCGCAGATCCGGACGATCTCGACCGAGCTGAACAACGCGCTGTCCGGACGCGAGCCGCAGATCCGCGAGCTGCTCGACAACCTGAACACGCTCGTCGGGTCGCTGGACGACAGCAAGGACGACATCAACCGGGCGCTCGACGGCCTCAACCGGCTCTCCGCCACGCTGGCCGAGCGGCGCCCGCAGATCGCGAACGCGCTGCAGAACATCAGCCCCGGGCTGCGCGAGCTGGAGTCCCAGCGACGCCAGCTCGTCGGGATGCTGCAGGCCCTCGACCGGCTCTCCGGGGTCGCGACGAACGTGATCAACCGCTCGCGCGACGACCTCGTCGCCGACCTGCAGGCGCTGCGGCCGGTGCTGCGCAACCTGGCCGACTCCGGTCAGAACCTGCCGAACTCGCTGCAGCTGCTGCTGAGCATCCCGTTCACCGACGCCGCCACCGACGCGGTCGCCGGCGACTACGCGAACCTCTACGTCAACGTCGATCTCGACCTGCGGGTGATCATCGAGAACCTGTTGGCGACCAACGGGATCGGCGGACTGCCGGTGGACCAGCTGCTGAAGCTGCCGCCGAACGCGCAGCTGCTGACGCCGCTGCTCGGTGCCGGGGGGCAGCCGCCCGTCCCGGCCCCCAGCGGCCCGCAGCTGCCGTTGCTCGGGCCCGAGCAGGCGACGCCGACCCCGGCGCCGCCCGCGGACGGGACGACCCCGCCGGCGTCGGCGACCCCGACGCCGACCCCGGCGCCGGAGTCCGGTGAGAACTCCGGTGGCGGACTCTTCGGCGGACTCTTCGGAGGTGGATCGTGATCACCAGGACCGTCCGCTGGCAGCTCATCGCGCTCGCGGTCGTCACGATCGTCGCCGTGGGCTACGCGGGATTCCGCTACGCCGGCCTCGACCGGATCTTCGGGGCGACCACGTACCCGGTGACGGTGCAGCTGGCCGACTCCGGCGGCATCTTCACCGGTGCCGACGTCACCTACCGCGGTGTCAGCGTGGGCCGGGTCGGCCCGCTGTCGCTGACCTCGCGCGGGGTCGACGTCCAGCTCGACATCGAGAACACCGCACCGGACATCCCGGCCGACGCCCAGGCCGTCGTCGGGAACCTGTCGCCGATCGGTGAGCAGTACGTCGACCTGCAGCCCGTCGCCGACGGCGGCGAGATGCTCGCCGGTGGCGCGGTCATCCCGCAGGAGCGCACCCGCACCCCGGTGCAGATCAACACCTTCCTGACCGAGCTGGACAACCTGGTCTCGACGGTCCCGAAGGACTCCCTGCGCACGGTGGTCTCCGAGCTGGGCCAGGGCTTCCAGGACACCGCCCAGCCGCTGCAGCAGCTGCTCGACACGACCGGGCAGTTCACCCGGGCCGCGACCGAGGCGCTGCCGCAGACCACGGCGCTGATCCGCGACGCGCGCCCGGTGCTCACCACCCAGAACGACGTCGCCCCGCAGTTCCAGGAGTTCAGCCGCGGCCTGCGCGAGGTCACCGAGCAGCTGAAGGAGTCCGACGGCGACATCCGCCGGATCATCGACGACGGCCCCCGCGCCGGCGACGAGCTCAGCGCGCTGCTGCGGGAGAGCGGCCCGGGCCTGGGCGAGTCGATCGCGAACCTGCGCACGATCACCGAGCTGCTCGCCCCCCGCCAGGCGGGTCTGCGCCAGCTGCTGGTGACCTACCCGGGCCTGGTCGCGGTCGCCCCGATGGTGGTGCCCGGCGACGGCACGGCGCACCTCGGGCTCGTGATCAACGTGTTCGACCCGCCGCCGTGCACCGCGGGCTACGGCGGGACGAACCAGCGCGGTGCGCTGGACGTGACCGAGGTACCGGTGAACGGCGACGCCCGCTGCACCGAACCCCCCGGTAGCCCGACCAACGTCCGCGGAATGCAGAATGTGCCCGTGCAGGGGCCTGCCGAGGTCCAGGACTACTCGGGCAACTCCGGGTACCACGGCGGCGGGTCCCACCACGACGGACCCGACCACGGGTCCGGCGAGGGCCCGCACCCCGGCGGCGAACCCGCCGAGCGGGTCGCGAGCCCGGGCCTGGTCTCCGACGCCGCCCAGATCCTCATGGGCGGGTGAGCACGACGGCCGTGCCGCCCCCGTGGCACGGCCGGCACGACGGTCGCGAGGACCGCGGGCGGCCCGGCCGCCCGCGGTGGATCCCCGGCCGGTTGACCGGTCGCCCGGACGCCGAGCGGCCACCGAGCGGCTGTGCCCCCGCAGCCGGGAGGAGGAACGCTCCCCGATGACCACCGATCTCGACGAGCGCCCGGCCGCGGCCGGCGAGCCCGGACAGTCCGTGAACGAGCCCGGCCGGTTCGCCCGGCTGCTGCCGGTCGTCGCCGTGGTCGCGGCGGTGCTGGCGCTCGTGACCGGCGGCCTGTGGCTGTACTCGCTGAACAGCGACGCCGTGCAGGTCGCCCAGGCCCGCGACGAGGCCCTGCGCGACGCCCGCCAGGCCGTGATCAACCTGAACACGCTGGACCACAAGGACGCCCAGAAGGGCCTCGACCTCTGGATCCAGTCGTCCGCGGGGTCCGTCCGCGACGAGTTCGTGAAGAACCGCGACGCCTACGCCAAGCTCGTCACCGACCAGAAGCGGACCACCACGGCGACCGTGACCGACGCCGCGGTCTCCGAGGTCGACCCCCGGGCCGGGACCGCGCGCGTGCTGGCGGGCGTCGACGTCACCGTCACCCCCGAGGGCCAGCAGCCCGCCGTGACCCGCCAGCGGATCGAGCTGGGCATGGTCCGCACCGACGACGGCTGGAAGGTCGACGCGCTCGAGCCGCTGCTCACCCCCGGCACGAACGGCTGACCCCACCGCCCTCCCCGGCGGGCCGCCCCCGACCCGCCCCGCACCCAGGTCGACCACCCCAGGAGGTCACCGCATGTCCACCCCCCGCCGCCGCCCCACGGGCGGCATCCGCAGGCCCCAGGTCGCCGGTCGTCCCCGCACCCGGTCCGACGCCGAGACCGAGGAGGAGACCGGGACCGGTGGTCTCGCCCTCGACGAGCGTTCCGGCGACGACCCGGATCCGGCCACCGAGCAGGCCCATCCGGTCGCGGCCCCGGTCCGGACCGCCGGTGCCCCCGACGCCGACGGGACCGACGGCGACGCGCCGCGCGCCCGTCGCCGGCTCCCGCTCCCGCCGGCGCCGTCCGGCCGGAACGGGACGACGGTCCTCGCCGTCCTGACCGTGCTGCTGCTCGGGGCGGCCGCGTTCTTCGGCTTCCAGTGGGCGACCACGGAGTTCGGCGGATCGGCCGGCAACACCGCGCTGTCCGACGTCGGCACCACGGCCGCGGTCTCGGAGCAGGTCGGTGCGGCCGTCACGAAGGTCTACTCCTTCGACTACGCCCGCCTGCAGCAGGCCGAGGACGACGCCCGTGCCGTGATCACCCCGCAGTTCCAGCCCGAGTTCGACCGCATCTTCGGCAGCGTGAAGGACCTCGCGCCGCAGCAGAAGGCGGTCGTCACCGCGACCATCCCGAAGTCGGCGGTCGCGAGCATCGACGGTGACCGCGCCACGGTCTACGTGTTCGTCAACCAGGTCATCCGCCGCCAGGCCGACACCGGCACGCCCCAGGAGGGTGCCGCCGCGGCCCGGCTCCGGGTCGACGCCGAGCGGGTCGACGGCACCTGGAAGATCGCCGCGATGACGCCGGCCTGACGACGGCGACGCGCCCGCACGACGGTGCCCCGCCCCCCGGTGACCGGGGGCGCGGGGCACCCGCGTATGGTGGTCACCGATCCACCGAAGACCGCAGGTCCGCGCCCGGGTTCCGGGCGCACGAAGGTTCCGGGACTCCCGGGCGGCCCGCGCAGGAGGACGAGGCGACACCGGGCGCGCGAGCGCCCCATGGACTTCCCACGCCCCGTGCCCTGCGCACGGGGCGTTCGTCGTCTCCGGGGTCGGCGTGGGAACTGCGTCGGTGGCACTCCCAGGCACGTCCCACGTGCACGAGACCGACCCCCGAGAGGAGGGCAGCGATGGCAGCACCTGACAAGGTCGCAGCGGTCGAGGAGATCACCAACCGCTTCCGCGAGTCGGACGCCTCGGTCGTCACCGAGTACCGCGGGCTCAGCGTCGCCAAGCTGACCCAGCTGCGCCGGGACCTGGGTGCGGACGCGAACTTCCGCGTCGCGAAGAACACCCTGGTCAAGCGCGCGGCCGAGGAGGCCGGGGTCCAGGGCCTGGACGACCTGCTCGCCGGCCCGACGGCCATCACCTTCATCAAGGGTGAGCCCGTCGTGGCCGCGAAGGCGATCAAGCAGTTCGCGAAGGACAACCCCGGTCTGACGATCAAGGGCGGGTACATGGACGGGCGCGCCCTGTCCTCCGCCGAGATCGAGCAGCTCGCGGACCTCGAGACCCGTGAGGTCCTGCTGGCCAAGCTGGCCGGCGCGATGAAGGCCAACCTGTCCAAGGCCGCCGGGCTGTTCAACGCCCCGGCCTCGCAGGTCGCCCGCCTCGCGCAGGCGCTGGCCGACAAGAAGGCCGAGTCCGGCGAGTCCGCCGCTCCGGCCGAGGCCGACGGCGACTCCGCCGAGAGCTGATCACCACCCCCACCGAACTTTCGTAGAGAAAGGACCGCCACCATGGCGAAGCTGTCCACCGACGAGCTGCTCGACGCCTTCAAGGAGCTCACCCTCCTGGAGCTCTCGGACTTCGTGAAGAAGTTCGAGGAGACCTTCGAGGTCACCGCGGCCGCCCCGGTCGCCGTCGCCGCCGCGGGTGCGCCCGCCGCCGGCGCCCCGGTCGAGGAGGAGAAGGACGAGTTCGACGTCGTCCTCGAGGCCGCCGGCGACAAGAAGATCCAGGTCATCAAGGTCGTCCGCGAGGTCGTCTCGGGCCTGGGTCTGAAGGAGGCCAAGGACCTCGTCGAGTCGGCCCCGAAGCCGCTGCTCGAGGGTGTCGCCAAGGACGCCGCCGAGGCCGCCAAGACCAAGCTCGAGGAGGCCGGCGCCAAGGTCTCGCTCAAGTGACCTGCGCCTGACGCCTGCGAAGGGGCGCCGACCCGCCACGGGTCGGCGCCCCTTCGTCGTCCGCGGGGTCAGGACCGTTCGCGGGCCCGCAGCTCGCGGCGCAGGACCTTGCCGGTGACCGTCTTCGGCACCTCGTCGAGCAGCTCCACCTGCCGCGGGTACTTGTAGGCGGCCATCCGCTCCTTGGTGAAGGCGATCAGCTCCTCGGGGGTGACCGACGCCCCCTCGCGCAGCGACACGAACGCCTTCACCGTCTCGCCCCGGTACTCGTCGGGCACCCCGACGACGGCCGCCTCCCGCACCGCCGGGTGCTCGTAGAGGATGTCCTCCACCTCCCGCGGCCAGACCTTGTAGCCGCCCGCGTTGATCTGGTCCTTCTTGCGGTCGACGATGTAGAACCAGCCCTCGGCGTCCATGTAGCCGACGTCGCCGGTGTGCAGCTCGCCGCCGGGCAGGGCGGACGCCGTCTCCTCGGGCTTGTTCCAGTACCCCGGGACGACCTGCGGCCCCGACGTGCAGATCTCGCCGACCTCCCCGGGCGGGAGCTCCTCGCCGTCGTCGCCGACGATCCGGACGACCGTGCCGTAGATCGGCACGCCCACCGAGAGCGCCCCGGACGCCGCGTCGACCGGGCCCTGGGTGCCGATCGGCGTCCCGTGCGACGGCGAGGTCGTCTCGGTCAGCCCATAGATGTTGTGGATCCAGTGCCCGCAGAACTCGTGGAACGCGGTCACCGTCGACGGCGGGATGGGCGCCCCGCCCGAGGCGATCGTGCGCAGCGACTCCAGGGCGGAGCGCTCCGCGTTCGGCGCGTTCATCAGCGCGATGAACACGGTGATCGCCCCGACGGTGAACGTCGGCCGGTGCTCGCGCAGCACGTCGATCCCGAGCGACGGCTCGAACCGGTGGAAGAGCACCAGCGGCGCGGCCAGGTACTGCGCGACCGTCACGTGCGCGATGAGCCCGGTGATGTGGAACAGCGGCGCGACGCCGAGCACGACCTCGTCGTCGCCGAGGCCGCACCACACCGCGTAGGCCTGGCTGTTGAACACCACGTTGCCGTGGGTGTTCATCGCGCCCTTGGGCGGCCCGGTCGTCCCGGAGGTGTAGGTGAGGAACGCGGTGTCGGAGGCGTCGAACGACACCGGCGGGGGAGCGGAGCCCCGGTGCTGCTCCAGGAAGGCCGCCAGGTCGGTGACGTCGTCGCCGGACAGGTCGGGCCGCGACGTCCCGCCGAACGCCCGCGGGTCGTCGCGGGTCTGGTGCTCCCGCTCGGACGTGGTGAGCACCGTGCGCACCCCGGAGCCGGGCAGGACGGACCGGGCGACGTCGTCGTAGAGCGACTCCAGGCACACCAGCACCACGGCGCCGGAGTCGCGCAGCAGCAGCTCCAGCTCCCGTTCGCGGTTCATCGGGTTGACCGACACGGCGATCCCGCCGGCCTTCCAGGTCCCGACCAGGCCGATCACGAACTGCGGCACGTTCTGCAGGTACATGGCGACCCGCTCGCCCGCGGCGAAGCCCCGGGCCAGCAGCCCGACGGCGAAGGCGTCGGACAGCGCGTCGAGCTCGCGGTAGGTGACGGCACCGTCGAAGTAGCGGACGGCGTCGCCGTCGGGGTTGCGCTCCACCGCGGCACGGAACATCGACAGCGCGTCGGTGAAGTCCGGGGTGAGGTCGTGCGGCTGGCCCGGCGCGTACCGGGCCAGCCACGGGCGGTCGGCGTAGGACACGGTGCTCCTCAGCGGATCACGATGGGGTTGACCGGCGCACCGGTCCCGTTGACGACCTTGAGCGGGGCGGCGGCGTAGAGGAAGCTCCAGCGGCCGTCGGCGGCGCAGGCGTCGGCGAGGTCGTCGAGCCAGGCGATCTCGGTCAGGGCGACGCCGAGGTTGCGCATCAGCGCGCAGTGCAGCGGCAGCGCGACCCCGGAGTGCGGCTCGGTGGTGACCTCGTTGGCGATGGTGTCGGTGACCAGGTTGGGCACCTCCATCCGCTGGAACCACTCGACGAGCTCGCGCGAGTAGGTGAGCCCCGGCTCCTTGAAGTCGGTGTAGAAGGTCTCCGGGTCGTCGAGCTCGTACCAGTACTTCATCCACCCGGTGCGGATGACGAGCACGTCGTGCGGCTCGATCGTCACGCCCTGCGCCCGTGCCGCGGCCTCGAGGTCGGTGTGGTCGAAGGTCTCGCCCTTGGCCAGGTACTCCTTGCCGCGGTGGCGGGCGATGTCGATGAGCACGCCGCGCCCGACGACGCCCTTCTCGGCGATCGGCAGCACCGAGGCCTTGTCCATCTTCTCGACGGTGGAGCGGGCGTCGTAGCCGTTCCAGAGCTTGCCGTCGTACCAGACGTGGCCCAGGGCGTCGTACTGCGTGGAGCCCTGCAGGAAGATCAGGGCGGTGTCGTCGGCGTAGTGCAGGCCGCCCGGGAACTGGGGGGCGCCGTCGCCGTCCCAGGTGCCCTCGTCCATGACGTTCTGCCGCTTGATGCCCTCGCGGCCGGGCCACAGCGGGTCCCCGGGCGACTCCGTGCGGCCCATGTGGATCTGCAGGGTGAACACCTCTCCCGAGCGGACGTGCTGCACGCCGCGCAGGACCTCGCCCGCGTCGAGGTAGTTCAGGCAGCCGAGCTCGTCGTCGGGTCCCCACTTGCCCCAGTTGCTGGGGGCGTCGTCCCCGAGGACCTCGCGCATGGAGGGGGTGCTGTCGGACATCGTCGTCCTCTCGTCGTCCGCCACCGGTCGTCACCGACCTGTGACGGAACCGTGGCGCGGCGACCCCGTCGTGTCAACCGTCACGGAGACGCGTCCGAACGGGCTCTTACGGACCGGTCGTCCCTGCTGGATGACCGTTCGTCGACAGACTGGGACTTGACTCGGTGCGCCGGGCAGGTCACTCTTGGGCAACGATGGTTGCCTGGATGCTGGAATCGGCGACCTGTCTCGACAGCTGCGCTCGCAGCGTCTATAGTCATTCTTTGCGCTGTCTGCGTCCAGACGCTGCGCGCCCATGACCGGGGAAGACTTCCGGACCGATCCGTCGGCCGCCGGAGAGGGTCCGGCGGATGTGGGTGCGTGGAGTATGGGTCGCCCGTCAGCGCCTGACAACAGACGGCGTGCGACGTGGCCGGCTGCCGGCCCGCGATCCGGGGGGACCCCGAACGGATCGTGGGAGACGGTAGCGCCCGCCACCGGCGCACGCCAGACGAGAAGCGCAGTTCTCGGAAGGACGCATCTTGGCTGTCTCCCGCGCCGCCGCGACCACCTCGACCCTCTCCGCTTCGGCGAACCCGAACTACCCCGGCGCACCCACCCGGGTCACCTTCGCGAAGATCGCCGAGCCGCTGGAGGTCCCCGACCTCCTCGACCTGCAGATCCAGTCCTACGAGTGGCTGGTGGGCAGCGAGGCCTGGTTCCAGCGCCGGATCGAGGCCGGCGACGAACTCCCGGTCAGTGGTCTGGAGGAGATCCTCACCGAGATCTCCCCGATCGAGGACTTCTCCGGGTCCATGTCCCTGTCGTTCTCCGACCCCCGCTTCGACGAGGTCAAGGCCTCCGTCGAGGAGTGCCGGGACAAGGACATGACCTACGGTGCCCCGCTGTTCGTCACGGCGGAGTTCACGAACAACACCACCGGTGAGATCAAGTCCCAGACGGTCTTCATGGGCGAGTTCCCCGTGATGACCGACAAGGGCACGTTCATCATCAACGGCACCGAGCGCGTCGTCGTGTCGCAGCTCGTCCGGTCGCCGGGTGTCTACTTCGACCACTCGATCGACAAGACGACCGAGAAGGACGTCTACTCGGTCAAGATCATCCCGAGCCGGGGTGCGTGGCTGGAGTTCGACGTCGACAAGCGCGACACCGTCGGTGTCCGCATCGACCGCAAGCGCCGCCAGCCGGTCACCGTGCTGCTGAAGGCGCTGGGCTGGACCGCCGAGCAGATCGGTGAGCGTTTCGGGTTCTCCGAGACGATCATGACGACGCTCGAGAAGGACAACACCGCGGGCCAGGACGAGGCGCTGCTCGACATCTACCGCAAGCTGCGCCCGGGTGAGCCGCCGACCCGCGAGTCCGCGCAGGCCCTCCTGGAGAACCTGTTCTTCAAGGACAAGCGCTACGACATGGCCAAGGTCGGGCGCTACAAGGCCAACAAGAAGCTCGGTCTCGACATCGACAACTCGGTCGGCACGCTGACCGAGGAGGACGTGGCGACCACCATCGAGTACCTCGTCCGGCTGCACGCCGGCGAGACCTCGATGACGGCGGGCACCGGGGACTCCGCGAAGGAGATCCCGGTCGAGACCGACGACATCGACCACTTCGGCAACCGGCGTCTGCGCACCGTCGGCGAGCTGATCCAGAACCAGGTCCGGGTGGGTCTGTCCCGCACCGAGCGGGTCGTCCGCGAGCGGATGACCACCCAGGACGTCGAGGCCATCACGCCGCAGACCCTGATCAACACCCGGCCGATCACGGCCGCGATCCGGGAGTTCTTCGGTACCTCGCAGCTGTCGCAGTTCATGGACCAGCACAACCCGCTGGCCGGCCTGACCCACAAGCGCCGCCTGTCGGCGCTCGGCCCGGGCGGTCTGTCCCGGGAGCGGGCGGGCATGGAGGTCCGTGACGTCCACCCGTCGCACTACGGCCGGATGTGCCCGATCGAGACCCCCGAGGGTCCGAACATCGGCCTCATCGGCTCGCTGGCGTCCTACGCGCGGGTCAACCCGTTCGGTTTCATCGAGACCCCGTACCGCAAGGTCGTCGAGGGTGTCGTCACCGAGCAGATCGACTACCTGACCGCCGACGAGGAGGACCGCTTCGTCGTCGCGCAGGCCAACGCCCGGCTCAACGAGGACGGCTCCTTCGCCGAGGACCGGATCCTGGTCCGACGCAAGGGCGGCGAGGTCGACCTGATCTCGCCCACCGGCGTGGAGTACATCGACGTCTCGCCGCGCCAGATGGTGTCGGTCGCGACGGCGATGATCCCGTTCCTCGAGCACGACGACGCGAACCGCGCGCTGATGGGCGCGAACATGCAGCGCCAGTCCGTGCCGCTGCTGCGCTCGGAGTCGCCGCTGGTCGGCACCGGCATGGAGCTGCGTGCCGCCGTCGACGCCGGTGATGTCGTCACCGCCGAGGCCGCCGGTGTGGTCGAGGAGCTGTGCGCCGACTACATCACCGTCATGGACGACGAGGGGCAGCGTCAGACCTACCGTCTGAACAAGTTCCGCCGCTCGAACCAGGGCACCTGCAACAACCAGAAGCCCATCGTCGACGAGGGGCAGCGGGTCGAGGTGGGCCAGGTGCTCGCCGACGGTCCCTGCACCGAGAACGGTGAGATGGCGCTGGGCAAGAACCTGCTCGTGGCGATCATGCCGTGGGAGGGCCACAACTACGAGGACGCGATCATCCTGTCGCAGCGCCTCGTGCAGGACGACGTGCTCACCTCGATCCACATCGAGGAGCACGAGATCGACGCGCGCGACACCAAGCTCGGTGCCGAGGAGATCACCCGGGACATCCCGAACGTCTCCGAGGACGTGCTCGCCGACCTCGACGAGCGCGGCATCATCCGGATCGGCGCCGAGGTCCAGCCCGGCGACATCCTGGTCGGCAAGGTCACGCCGAAGGGCGAGACCGAGCTGACCCCGGAGGAGCGCCTGCTCCGCGCGATCTTCGGTGAGAAGGCGCGCGAGGTCCGCGACACCTCGCTGAAGGTCCCGCACGGCGAGAACGGCAAGGTCATCGGCATCCGGGTCTTCTCCCGCGACGACGACGACGAGCTGGCGCCGGGCGTGAACGAGCTGGTCCGGGTCTACGTGGCCCAGAAGCGCAAGATCTCCGACGGCGACAAGCTCGCCGGCCGGCACGGCAACAAGGGCGTCATCGGCAAGATCCTCCCGCAGGAGGACATGCCGTTCCTCGCGGACGGCACGCCGGTCGACATCATCCTGAACACCCACGGTGTGCCGCGTCGTATGAACATCGGCCAGATCCTGGAGACCCACCTCGGGTGGATCGCCAAGTCCGGCTGGGAGATCGAGGGCACGCCCGAGTGGGCGTCGCGGATGCCGGAGGAGCTCTACTCCGTGCCGGCCGACACGAAGACCGCGACGCCGGTCTTCGACGGCGCGCGCGAGCACGAGATCACCGGGCTGCTCGGCTCGACCCGCCCCAACCGGGACGGCGAGCGGATGGTCCAGCCCGACGGCAAGGCCCAGCTGCTGGACGGGCGCTCCGGTGAGCCGTACCCGTTCCCGGTCGCGGTCGGCTACATGTACATCCTGAAGCTGGCCCACCTGGTGGACGACAAGATCCACGCCCGGTCGACCGGCCCCTACTCGATGATCACCCAGCAGCCGCTGGGCGGTAAGGCGCAGTTCGGTGGCCAGCGCTTCGGTGAGATGGAGTGCTGGGCGATGCAGGCGTACGGCGCGGCCTACACCCTGCAGGAGCTGCTGACGATCAAGTCCGACGACGTCGTGGGCCGCGTGAAGGTCTACGAGGCGATCGTCAAGGGCGAGAACATCCCGGAGCCGGGGATCCCCGAGTCGTTCAAGGTGCTCCTCAAGGAGCTGCAGTCGCTCTGCCTGAACGTCGAGGTGCTCTCCAGCGACGGTGCGGCGATCGAGATGCGGGACGCCGACGACGAGGACCTCGAGCGCGCCGCGGCGAACCTGGGCATCAACCTGTCCAGCCGCCCGGGCTCGGAGTCGATGACCGTCGACGACGTCGTCAACTGACCCCCGTCCGACCAGCCGCCACTTAAACGAAGAAACAGAGGACATACGTGCTCGACGTCAACTTCTTCGACGAACTGCGCATCGGCCTGGCCACCGCCGAGGGCATCCGCCAGTGGTCGCACGGTGAGGTCAAGAAGCCGGAGACCATCAACTACCGCACCCTGAAGCCGGAGAAGGACGGGCTCTTCTGCGAGAAGATCTTCGGTCCGACCCGGGACTGGGAGTGCTACTGCGGCAAGTACAAGCGCGTCCGCTTCAAGGGCATCATCTGCGAGCGCTGCGGCGTGGAGGTCACGCGCGCCAAGGTGCGTCGTGAGCGGATGGGCCACATCGAGCTTGCCGCGCCGGTCACGCACATCTGGTACTTCAAGGGCGTCCCGAGCCGGCTGGGCTACCTGCTCGACCTGGCTCCCAAGGACCTCGAGAAGATCATCTACTTCGCGGCCTACGTGATCACCTCGGTGAACACCGAGCTGCGGCACAACGACATGTCCACGCTCGAGAACGAGATGAGCGTGGAGCGCCGGCGGATCGAGCAGACCCGCGACGCGGACCTCGAGGCCCGCGCGCAGAAGCTCGAGTCCGACATCGCCGAGCTCGAGGCCGAGGGCGCCAAGGGCGACGTCCGCCGCAAGGTCAAGGACGGCGGCGAGCGCGAGATGCGTCAGCTGCGCGACCGCGCCCAGCGCGAGCTGGACCGGCTCGACGAGATCTGGACGACGTTCACCAAGCTCGACGTCCAGCAGCTCATCGCGGACGAGTCCATCTACCGCGAGCTGTACGACCGCTACGGCGACTACTTCACCGGTGCCATGGGTGCCGAGGCGATCCAGAAGCTGCTGGAGAACTTCGACATCGAGGCCGAGGCCGAGAAGCTGCGCGAGATCATCCGGTCCGGCAAGGGCCAGAAGAAGCTGCGTGCGCTCAAGCGGCTCAAGGTCGTCGCGGCGTTCCAGTCCACCGGCAACTCGCCGATGGGCATGGTGCTCGACTGCGTCCCGGTCATCCCGCCGGACCTGCGCCCGATGGTGCAGCTCGACGGTGGCCGCTTCGCGACCTCGGACCTGAACGACCTGTACCGCCGGGTCATCAACCGGAACAACCGCCTCAAGCGACTGATCGACCTCGGCGCGCCCGAGATCATCGTCAACAACGAGAAGCGGATGCTCCAGGAGTCCGTCGACGCGCTGTTCGACAACGGCCGTCGCGGCCGGCCGGTGACCGGGCCGGGCAACCGCCCGCTCAAGTCGCTGTCCGACCTGCTCAAGGGCAAGCAGGGCCGGTTCCGTCAGAACCTGCTCGGCAAGCGCGTCGACTACTCGGGCCGTTCGGTCATCGTCGTCGGCCCGCAGCTGAAGCTGCACCAGTGCGGTCTGCCCAAGCAGATGGCGCTGGAGCTGTTCAAGCCGTTCGTGATGAAGCGCCTGGTGGACCTCAACCACGCGCAGAACATCAAGTCGGCCAAGCGGATGGTCGAGCGGGGCCGGTCCCAGGTGTGGGACGTGCTCGAGGAGGTCATCTCCGAGCACCCGGTGCTGCTGAACCGTGCGCCCACGCTGCACCGCCTCGGCATCCAGGCCTTCGAGCCGCAGCTGGTGGAGGGCAAGGCCATCCAGCTGCACCCGCTGGTCTGCGAGGCGTTCAACGCGGACTTCGACGGTGACCAGATGGCGGTGCACCTGCCACTGTCGGCCGAGGCGCAGTCCGAGGCCCGCGTGCTGATGCTGTCGTCGAACAACATCCTGTCCCCGGCGTCCGGCCGCCCGCTGGCGATGCCGCGCCTGGACATGGTGACGGGTCTGTTCCACCTGACCCGCCAGCGCGACGAGGCCCAGGGCCACGGCAACCACTACGGCACGGTCGCCGAGGCGATCATGGCCTACGACCGCAAGGTGCTCCACCTGCAGGCGCCGATCAAGATCCGGCTCCCGCAGGTCGCGCCCACCCCCGGTGCCGCGGCCGAGACCGTGACCGAGGACGGCGTGTGGACGGCGGAGACCACGCTCGGCCGGGTGCTCTTCAACGAGCTCCTGCCGGCGGACTACCCGTTCGTCAACGAGCCGCTGCCGAAGAAGCGCCAGGCCGCGATCATCAACGACCTGGCCGAGCGCTACTCGATGACCGAGGTCGCGCAGGTCCTGGACCGCCTGAAGGACGCCGGCTTCTACTGGGCGACCCGCTCGGGCGTCACCCTCGCCATCGACGACGTCGTGGTCCCGCCCAGGAAGCAGGAGATCCTCGACTCCTACGAGGCGAAGGCCGACCAGATCAACAAGCGCTACCAGCGCGGCGCCCTGTCGCACCAGGAGCGCAACGACGAGATGGTCAAGATCTGGTCGCAGGCCTCGGAGGAGGTCGCGCGGGCGATGGAGGAGAACTTCCCCCAGGACAACCCGATCCCGACGATCGTGCAGTCCGGTGCCGCGGGCAACATGGCCCAGGTCCGCCAGCTGGCGGGCATGAAGGGCCTGGTCGCGAACCCGAAGGGCGAGTACATCCCGCGCCCGATCAAGTCGAACTTCCGCGAGGGACTGTCCGTGCTGGAGTACTTCATCTCCACGCACGGCACCCGGAAGGGTCTGGCGGACACCGCGCTGCGGACCGCCGACTCGGGCTACCTGACCCGTCGTCTGGTCGACGTGTCGCAGGACGTCATCGTCCGCGAGGTCGACTGCGGCACCGAGCGCGCCATCCCGATGGCGGTCACCGAGGAGACCAGCGACGGCCGGGTCATCCCGCACCGTTACCTGCGCACCTCGGTGTACGCCCGGACCTCCGGCGAGGAGGTCACCGCGCCCGACGGCACGGTGATCGTCCGCAAGGGCGACGACCTCGGCGACCCGGCGCTCGACGCGCTGGTCGCGGCCGGCGTCAAGACGGTCCGGGTCCGCTCCGCGCTGACCTGTGCCTCGGCCACCGGCATCTGCGGCATGTGCTACGGCCGCTCGATGGCCACCGGCAAGCTGGTGGACGTCGGCGAGGCCGTCGGCATCGTCGCCGCCCAGTCGATCGGTGAGCCGGGTACGCAGCTGACGATGCGTACCTTCCACATCGGTGGTGTGGCGGGCGACGACATCACGACCGGTCTGCCGCGTGTCACCGAGCTCTTCGAGGCCCGGGTCCCGCGCGGCAAGGCGCCGATCGCCGACGTCGACGGCCGCATCCGCATCGAGGACGGCGACCGCTTCTGGAAGATCACGCTGATCCCGGACGACGGCGGCGAGGAGATCATCTACGAGAAGCTGTCCAAGCGGCAGTGGCTCGGGATGACCACCGTCGACGGCGTCGAGCGTCCGCTCGCGGACGGCGACCACGTGACGGTCGGCCAGCTGCTCCTCGAGGGCACGGCGGACCCGCACGAGGTGCTGCGCGTCATGGGCCCGCGCGAGGTGCAGCTGCACCTGGTGCGTGAGGTGCAGAAGGTGTACCGCACGCAGAGCGTGGACATCCACGACAAGCACATCGAGGTCATCGTCCGGCAGATGCTGCGCCGGGTCACGATCATCGACTCGGGTGCGACCGAGTTCCTGCCCGGCGCGCTGGCCGAGCGGGGCGAGTTCGAGTCCGAGAACCGCCGGGTCGTCGCCGAGGGTCTGGAGCCGGCCTCGGGCCGTCCGGTCCTGATGGGGATCACCAAGGCCTCGCTGGCGACGGAGTCGTGGCTGTCCGCGGCGTCGTTCCAGGAGACCACCCGCATCCTCACCGATGCCGCGATCAACGGGAAGCGCGACAAGCTCGTCGGGCTCAAGGAGAACGTGATCATCGGTAAGCTGATCCCGGCCGGTACCGGCATCAACCGGTACCGCAACATCCAGGTCCAGCCCACCGAGGAGGCCCGCGCGGCCGCCTACGCGCTGCCGAGCTACGACGACGGGTACTACAGCCCGGACGTCTTCGGCACGGGCACCGGTGCCGCGGTGCCGCTGGACGACTACGACTTCGGTCGCGACTACCGCTGACGCGGTAGCGCACCGCCCCGGCCGGCGACGGCCGGCCGGGGCGGACCGGAGAGGTCCCGGACGGGGCCGGACACCGCACTCCCGTGGCGGTGTCCGGCCCCGTCCGTGTGTCCGGCCCCGGTGCGCCGGGCCCTGCGACGCGGGCCCGCCGGCGGGGTCAGGCGGTGCAGTCCGTGCGCATCGCCCGGCCGAGGGTGCGCAGCGACGCGTCGGCCTCGGCGAGGACCCCGGCGAGCGTGGGGAAGGCGTGCCACATGCCCTCGACCCGGTCGTAGGAGACCGGTGCGCCGGCCGCGCGGGCGCGCTCGACGAGGGCGTCGGCGTCGTCGACGAGGATCTCGCCCGCACCGGCGACCACGCGCAGCGGCGGCAGGCCGGTCAGGTCCGCGTCGAGCGGGTTCAGCTCGGGGGCCGCGGTGTGCGGGCCCGCGTAGTCGGCGACCGCGTCCGGCAGCCAGGACGGGTCGAGCATCGCGTCGGTGGCCACGTTGCGGCCCAGTGCGTCCGCGGTGCAGGTGAGGTCCAGCCAGGGGGACACGAGCCCGATCGAGCCGGGCAGGTCCTCACCGGTCTCGCGCAGGCGCAGCAGCAGCGACATCGTGAGCCCGCCGCCCGCGGAGTCGCCGGCGACCGCGATCCGCCGCGCCGGGAAGCCGGCGTCGCGCAGGGCGCGCCAGGCGGCGAGGGCGTCGTCGAGCGCCGCGGGGAAGGGGTGCTCGGGCGCCAGCCGGTAGTGCGGCGCGAACACGGCCGTACCGGTGGCGTGGGCCAGCCCCGCGAGCAGCGGGCGGTGCGACGCCGAGGAGCCCACGAGGTAGCCGCCGCCGTGCAGGTAGAGCACCCGGTGCGGGGCGAGCCGGCCGGGGGGTGCGACGACCGCGGTCGGCACCCCGCCCAGCGTCCCGTGGGCACGGCGGGTGCCGCGGGGGAGCGGCAGCGACGAGCCGACGAGGTCGAGTCCACGGCGCCGGACGGCGACGGGTAGTGTGGGTGCGAGCAGTGGCGCGATGAGCGCGCGCGTGGCGAGGCGGTTCACGGCCGTCGGCAGGTGCATACCGGACCGTAACCGCCGCCACGTCCGCACCGTCCACAGGGTGATCCACAGCGTGGACAGCCGGTGGCGGCGTCGTCGTCCAGTACCGATCCGACCGCGCCGAGCGGCCGTCGATCTGCGACGAGCGGGTGAGTCCGCTTGCCAGGGACGGCCCGTTCCGGCATCGTCGGGTCATCACAGGTCTCCTCCGGGCGTCGTCCCGGGGGATCCGAGGACCGTCGAAGCCCCCGACGGTCCGGGAAGCAGGTCCGCGGCGAACGCCCGGAACGGACCCGCTTTGACCGTGTCGAAGAGGGCCGAGTATCCTTATGTCTTGCGCTCGACTCCGGTCGGGCCAGTCCGCGTGTCCCGTGGTGCACCGATCTGCCGGTTCCGGCCGGCGAGGTCTGTGGATGCGCCCCGACGAGGGGCACGCCGGACGTCCCGACAGCCTCCGCGGGGCCCTTCCGGCCTCGAGCGTGCACGGGACGACACGCCCGACCTCGGGGTCCGGCGCGACGGTGGCGGAGTCCGGCGAGAGCCGGCGGCCACGCCGGCGCCCGGAGCCCGGGACACCGAACGAAGAACACCAGTGTCACGGCGAGCGAGACAGTCGAGCCACGTCGACGGGAAGAAGTAGACGGTTCATGCCCACGATCCAGCAGCTGGTCCGCAAGGGCCGCGAGGACAAGGTCTCCAAGACCAAGACCGCCGCGCTGAAGGGAAGCCCCCAGCGCCGCGGGGTCTGCACCCGCGTGTACACCACCACGCCGAAGAAGCCGAACTCGGCGCTGCGCAAGGTCGCCCGTGTGCGCCTGTCCAGCGGCATCGAGGTCACCGCCTACATCCCCGGTGAGGGCCACAACCTGCAGGAGCACAGCATCGTGCTCGTGCGCGGCGGTCGTGTGAAGGACCTCCCGGGCGTGCGCTACAAGGTGATCCGCGGGTCGCTGGACACCCAGGGCGTCAAGAACCGCAAGCAGTCCCGCAGCCGCTACGGCGCGAAGAAGGAGAAGAGCTGATGCCCCGCAAGGGCCCCGCCCCGAAGCGTCCGCTGGTCTCGGACCCGGTCTACGGCTCGCCGCTGGTCACCCAGCTGGTGAACAAGGTTCTCAAGGACGGCAAGCGCTCCCTGGCCGAGCGCATCGTGTACGCCGCCCTCGAGGGCACCCGTGACAAGACCGGCACCGACCCGGTCGTCACGCTGAAGCGCGCTCTGGACAACGTGAAGCCGGCCCTCGAGGTCCGCAGCCGCCGTGTCGGTGGCGCGACCTACCAGGTCCCGGTCGAGGTCCGTGCCTCCCGGCAGACCACCCTGGGTCTGCGCTGGCTGGTCACCTACTCCGGCCAGCGCCGCGAGAAGACCATGGTCGAGCGCCTCATGAACGAGCTGCTCGACGCGAGCAACGGCCTCGGCGCCAGCGTCAAGCGGCGCGAGGACATGCACAAGATGGCGGAGTCGAACCGCGCCTTCGCCCACTACCGCTGGTGACCGGCCGACCGTCGGACGCCGACTCGCGATCGAGGGAGAGCTGAGCAGTGGCAGCACAGGACGTGCTGACGGACCTGACCAAGGTCCGCAACATCGGCATCATGGCCCACATCGACGCCGGTAAGACCACCACGACCGAGCGGATCCTGTACTACACCGGGATCAACTACAAGCTCGGCGAGGTGCACGACGGCGCCGCCACCATGGACTGGATGGAGGAGGAGCAGAAGCGCGGCATCACGATCACGTCGGCCGCGACGACCTGCTTCTGGAACGACCACCAGATCAACATCATCGACACCCCCGGGCACGTCGACTTCACTGTCGAGGTGGAGCGTTCGCTGCGGGTGCTCGACGGCGCGGTCGCGGTCTTCGACGGCAAGGAGGGGGTCGAGCCGCAGTCCGAGCAGGTCTGGCGGCAGGCCACCAAGTACGACGTCCCCCGCATCTGCTTCGTCAACAAGATGGACAAGCTGGGCGCGGACTTCTACTTCACCGTTCAGACGATCAAGGACCGCCTGAACGCGACCCCGCTCCCGCTGCAGATCCCGATCGGCTCCGAGAACGACTTCATCGGTGTCGTCGACCTGGTCGGCATGCGCGCGCTCACCTGGCGCGGCGAGCCGAAGAAGGGCGAGGACTACGCCGTCGAGGAGATCCCGGCCGACCTGCGCGAGAAGGCCGAGGAGTACCGCACGGCCCTCGTCGAGGCCGTCGCCGAGACCGACGACGAGCTCATGGAGCTCTACCTCGGTGGCGAGGAGCTGACCGTCGAGCAGATCAAGACGGGTGTGCGCAAGCTGGTCACCGACCGCGCCGCCTACCCCGTCCTGTGCGGCTCGGCGTTCAAGAACAAGGGTGTCCAGCCGATGCTGGACGCGGTCATCGACTACCTGCCGTCGCCGTACGACGTCCCGCCGGTCGAGGGCTTCCTCACCGACGGCGAGACCCCGGCGAGCCGCAAGCCGTCGAAGGACGAGCCGTTCTCGGCCCTGGCGTTCAAGATCGCCGCGCACCCGTTCTTCGGCAAGCTGACCTACGTCCGGGTCTACTCGGGCCGCGTCGCCGCCGGTTCCCAGGTCATCAACTCGACCAAGGACCGGAAGGAGCGCATCGGGAAGCTCTTCCAGATGCACTCCAACAAGGAGAACCCGGTCGACGAGGCCATCGCCGGCCACATCTACGCGGTGATCGGTCTGAAGGACACGACCACGGGCGACACGCTCTGCGACCCGCAGAACCCGATCGTCCTCGAGTCGATGACCTTCCCGGACCCGGTCATCCAGGTCGCCGTCGAGCCCAAGTCGAAGGCGGACCAGGAGAAGCTCGGCACGGCGATCCAGAAGCTGGCCGAGGAGGACCCGACGTTCCAGGTCTCCCTGGACGACGAGACCGGTCAGACGATCATCGCCGGCATGGGCGAGCTCCACCTCGAGGTGCTCGTCAACCGGATGAAGTCCGACTTCAAGGTCGAGGCCAACATCGGCAAGCCGCAGGTCGCCTACCGGGAGACCATCAAGAAGGCTGTCGACAAGTTCGAGTACACGCACAAGAAGCAGACCGGTGGTTCGGGCCAGTTCGCCCGCGTCATCATCTCGCTCGAGCCGCTCACCAGCGGTGACGGTGCGCTGTACGAGTTTGAGAACAAGGTCACCGGTGGCCGCATCCCGCGGGAGTACATCCCGTCGGTGGACGCCGGTGCCCAGGACGCCATGCAGTACGGCATCCAGGCCGGCTACCCGGTGGTCGGCGTCAAGCTCACGCTGCTGGACGGGCAGTACCACGAGGTCGACTCCTCGGAGATGGCCTTCAAGGTCGCCGGTTCGATGGCGTTCAAGGAGGCGGCCCGCAAGGCGGGTCCCGCCATCCTCGAGCCGATGATGGCCGTCGAGGTCACCACCCCCGAGGACTACATGGGTGACGTCATCGGCGACCTGAACTCCCGCCGCGGCCAGATCCAGGCCATGGAGGAGCGGGCCGGTGCCCGTGTCGTCAAGGCGACCGTGCCGCTGTCCGAGATGTTCGGCTACGTCGGCGACCTGCGGTCGCGGACCCAGGGCCGGGCGAACTACACGATGGTCTTCGACTCCTACGCCGAGGTTCCGGCGAACGTGGCGAAGGAGATCATCGCGAAGGCCACGGGCGAGTAAGAGCTCCCCGGGGCGGGCCCTGTGCCCGACCTGCCCGGAGGGTGCGGTCCGCGGATCGGTAAGGTCCGCGGCCCGCACCCCCACACCCCACAGACCTGCCGTCAGCACGGCGGAGTACAGACACGAGTCCAGGAGGACCCAGCAGTGGCGAAGGCGAAGTTCGAGCGGACCAAGCCGCACGTCAACATCGGCACCATCGGTCACATCGACCACGGCAAGACCACGCTGACGGCGGCCATCACCAAGGTTCTGCACGACAAGTTCCCGAACCTCAACGAGGCTTCGGCGTTCGACATGATCGACAAGGCGCCCGAGGAGCGCCAGCGCGGTATCACGATCTCCATCGCGCACGTCGAGTACCAGACCGAGAAGCGGCACTACGCGCACGTCGACTGCCCCGGGCACGCCGACTACGTGAAGAACATGATCACCGGTGCCGCCCAGATGGACGGCGCGATCCTGGTGGTCGCCGCGACCGACGGCCCGATGCCCCAGACTCGTGAGCACGTGCTGCTCGCGCGTCAGGTCGGCGTGCCGTACATCGTCGTCGCCCTGAACAAGGCGGACATGGTCGACGACGAGGAGATCATGGAGCTCGTCGAGATGGAGGTCCGTGAGCTCCTCTCGGACCAGGACTACCCGGGTGACGACCTCCCGATCGTCCGCGTCTCGGCGCTCAAGGCCCTCGAGGGCGACGCCGAGTGGGCCGAGGCCATCGTCCAGCTGATGGACGCGGTGGACGAGGCGATCCCGGAGCCGGAGCGCGACACCGACAAGCCGTTCCTGATGCCGGTCGAGGACGTCTTCACGATCACCGGTCGCGGCACGGTCGTCACCGGCCGTATCGAGCGCGGCATCGTGAAGGTCAACGAGACCGTCGACATCGTCGGCATCCGGCCGAACAAGACCTCGACCACCGTCACCGGTGTCGAGATGTTCCGCAAGATCCTCGACGAGGGTCGTGCCGGCGAGAACGTCGGCCTGCTCCTCCGCGGCATCAAGCGCGAGGACGTGGAGCGCGGCCAGGTCGTCGTGAAGCCGGGTTCGATCACCCCGCACACCGAGTTCGAGGGCCAGGTGTACATCCTGGGCAAGGACGAGGGCGGCCGTCACACCCCGTTCTTCAATAACTACCGTCCGCAGTTCTACTTCCGGACGACCGACGTGACCGGCGTCGTGACCCTCCCGCAGGGCACCGAGATGGTCATGCCGGGTGACAACACCACCATGAGCGTTCAGCTGATCCAGCCGATCGCCATGGAGGAGGGCCTGCAGTTCGCCATCCGCGAGGGTGGCCGCACCGTGGGCGCCGGCCAGGTCACCAAGATCAACGCGTGAGGTGGTGGGGCTGGTCCGACACGACCAGCCCCGCTACCCACCCCCCGGTCGAGGGTGCCGCACAGCGGTGTGTCATCCTTGACGGGTTGCACGATGAGCATGGCGCGTGGAAGCGCCGCTCCTGTTCCCGGATCCCCGGTAGTCCAGGTGTCGCGTCCCACGCGCCATGTTCGTTGTGAGACCCCGGTACGCGGCTCGTTCCGTGTGACGGGGAGACCCAACGACATGCCCGCCCCAGATGGGGGTGGGACGCGGTGACCCGGGCAGATCCATGCGGGTAGGGCGCGACACGC
This sequence comes from Pseudonocardia spirodelae, assembly GCF_037727765.1. Classification (NCBI taxonomy): domain Bacteria; kingdom Bacillati; phylum Actinomycetota; class Actinomycetes; order Pseudonocardiales; family Pseudonocardiaceae; genus Pseudonocardia; species Pseudonocardia spirodelae. The sequence continues at coordinate 52,152 of NZ_JBBJUP010000011.1, forward strand.
CCGACCTCGTGGACCGGAGAGCCCCGGCAGGACGAGTGCTCCAGGGAACTGGATGCGCGACTCCGGGCCGACAGAGACCTGAACAGAGCACGGGCCGCAGCCGGCCCACCGGACACCGGTGGCAGCACGGCGCGAGTTCTTACGGGGCCGACACCGCGACACCCCCGCGGCAGGAAGAAGAGGACGACCGACGACCATGGCGGGACAGAAGATCCGCATCAGGCTCAAGGCCTATGACCACGAGGCAATCGACGCGTCTGCTCGCAAGATCGTGGAGACCGTGACGCGTACCGGTGCCCGGGTCGTCGGCCCCGTGCCGCTGCCGACCGAGAAGAACGTGTACTGCGTCATCCGCTCGCCGCACAAGTACAAGGACTCGCGCGAGCACTTCGAGATGCGCACGCACAAGCGGCTGATCGACATCCTCGACCCGACGCCGAAGACGGTCGACGCGCTCATGCGCATCGACCTGCCGGCGAGCGTCGACGTCAACATTCAGTGACGGCGGGGTGGAGACGATGACTGCAGCATTCAAGAAGACGACTGCCACCAAGCAGACGAAGAAGGTCACCGGCCTCCTGGGCACCAAGCTCGGGATGACCCAGATGTTCGACGAGAACAACCGCGTCGTGCCGGTCACCGTGGTCCAGCTCGGACCGAACGTCGTGACGCAGGTGCGCTCGCAGGAGACCGACGGCTACACCGCCGTCCAGCTGGCCTACGGGGCCATCGACCCGCGCAAGGTGAACAAGCCGGAGACCGGCCACTTCGCCAAGGCCGGCGTCACCCCCCGTCGCCACCTCCTGGAGCTCCGCACCTCCGACGCCGCCGAGTACACCACCGGCCAGGAGGTCACCGTCGAGGCGTTCGCCGAGGTGGCCGAGGTCGACGTGGTGGGCGTGACCAAGGGCAAGGGCTTCGCCGGTGTCATGAAGCGTCACGGCTTCAAGGGCCTGGGCGCCTCGCACGGCACCCAGCGCAAGCACCGTTCGCCGGGCTCCATCGGCGGCTGCGCCACCCCGGGCCGCGTGTTCAAGGGTGTGCGGATGGCCGGCCGGATGGGTTCCGACCGCCAGACCACGCAGAACCTGAAGGTCCACCGGGTGGACGCCGAGCGCGGGCTGCTGCTCGTCAAGGGCGCCGTCCCCGGTCCGCGCGGTGGCCTCGTCGTGGTGAAGACCCCCGCGAAGGGTGATGGCAAGTGAGCACCGTGCAGATCAAGACCCCCGAGGGTTCCGCCGGTGGCAGCGTCGAGCTGCCCGACCACGTCTTCGACGTGACGGCGAACATCGCCCTCATGCACCAGGTGGTGACCGCGCAGCTCAACGCCGCGCGCCAGGGCTCGCACGACACCAAGGGCCGCGGCGAGGTCCGCGGCGGTGGCAGGAAGCCCTACCGCCAGAAGGGCACCGGCCGCGCCCGTCAGGGCTCGGTCCGCGCGCCGCAGTTCGCGGGCGGTGGCATCGTCCACGGCCCGACGCCGCGTGACTACTCGCAGCGGACCCCGAAGAAGATGAAGGCCGCCGCCCTGCGTGGCGCCCTCTCCGACCGGGCCCGCGCCGGCCGCGTGCACGTCGTCTCGGCCTTCGCCGAGGGCGACGCGCCGTCGACCAAGGCCGCCCGCAAGGCGATCGAGGCCCTCGTGCCCGACGCCCGCCGGGTGCTCGCCGTCGTCGAGCGGTCCGCGGAGAACGCGCTGCTGAGCCTGCGCAACCTGCCGCAGGTCCACCTGATCGCGCCCGACCAGCTGAACACCCACGACGTGCTCGTCAACGACGTCGTGCTGTTCACGCAGGCGGCGCTGGACGAGTTCCTGGCCGGCCCGATCGCGAAGCCGAAGGCTGCCGGCCGCCGCGCTGAGGAGGCCGACAAGTGATCACGGACCCGCGGGACGTGCTGCTCGCGCCGGTCGTCTCGGAGAAGAGCTACGGGCTGCTCGACGAGCGCCAGTACACCTTCGTCGTGGCGCCGGACGCGAACAAGACCCAGATCAAGATCGCCGTGGAGAAGGTGTTCGGGGTCAAGGTGACCAGCGTGAACACGCTGAACCGCCCGGGCAAGCGCAAGCGCTCCCGCACCGGCTACGGCAAGCGCAAGGACACCAAGCGCGCCATCGTCACGCTCTCCGAGGAGAGCAAGGCGATCGACGTGTTCGGTGGCCAGGCGGGCTGAGGGAGCGAGCTGAACCATGGCCATTCGTAAGTACAAGCCGACCACCCCGGGCCGTCGTGGCTCGAGCGTGTCGGACTTCGCCGAGATCACCCGGGACACCCCCGAGAAGTCGCTGCTGCGCCCGCTGCACAACAAGGGCGGCCGCAACGCGCACGGGCGTATCACCACCCGTCACCAGGGTGGCGGGCACAAGCGCGCCTACCGTCTGATCGACTTCCGTCGTAACGACAAGGACGGCGTGCCGGCGAAGGTCGCGCACATCGAGTACGACCCGAACCGCACCTCGCGGATCGCACTGCTGCACTACGCCGACGGCGAGAAGCGCTACATCATCGCGCCGGCGAAGCTCAAGCAGGGCGACAAGATCGAGAACGGTCCCCGGGCCGACATCAAGGTGGGCAACAACCTGCCGCTGCGCAACATCCCGACGGGCACCGTGGTGCACGCGATCGAGCTCCGCCCCGGTGGCGGCGCCAAGATCGCGCGCTCGGCCGGTGCCGGCGTCCAGCTGGTCGCCAAGGACGGGCCCTACGCGCAGCTGCGGATGCCCTCCGGCGAGATCCGCAACGTCGACGTGCGCTGCCGCGCCACGATCGGCGAGGTGGGCAACTCGGAGCACGCCAACATCAACTGGGGCAAGGCCGGCCGCATGCGGTGGAAGGGCAAGCGCCCGACCGTCCGTGGTGTCGTCATGAACCCGGTGGACCACCCGCACGGTGGTGGTGAGGGCAAGACCTCCGGTGGCCGCCACCCGGTGAACCCGGCCGGTACGCCCGAGGGCCGTACCCGCCGCAACAAGCCGTCCGACAAGTTGATCGTCCGCCGGCGCCGTACCGGCAAGAAGCGCTGAGCAGGGAGGTAAGAGATGCCGCGCAGCCTGAAGAAGGGCCCCTTCGTGGACGACCACCTGCTCAAGAAGGTGGACGCCCTCAACGAGTCCGGCAAGAAGACCGTCATCCGCACGTGGTCCCGTCGGTCCACGATCATCCCGGACATGATCGGTCACACCATCGCCGTGCACGACGGCCGCAAGCACGTCCCGGTCTTCGTGTCCGACTCGATGGTCGGGCACAAGCTGGGCGAGTTCGCCCCGACCCGGACCTTCCGGGGCCACATCAAGGACGACCGCAAGGCGCGTCGGCGCTAGTAGCCGGCCCGAGTAGCGACAAGGAGAGGTGGAGACAATGGCAGACACCACTGCCGAGACCACCGGCGCTGCGCTCGAGCCGACTCGTGCGCGCGCCGTGGCGCGGTTCGTCCGCAGCTCGCCGATGAAGACCCGCCGCGTCGTGGACCTGGTCCGCGGCCTGCCGGTCGACGAGGCGCTGGCGATCCTGCGGTTCTCGCCGCAGGCTGCGGCCGAGCCGGTCGCGAAGGTCGTGGCGAGCGCCGCGGCCAACGCCGAGAACAACCTGGACCTGAACCCCGAGACCCTCGTGGTCGCCGTGGCGATGGTCGACGAGGGCCCGACGCTGAAGCGGATCCGGCCGCGCGCCCAGGGGCGTGCGTACCGCATCCGCAAGCGGACGAGCCACATCACCATCGAGGTCGAGTCGGTTCCGAGCAAGGCCGGCCGTCGTGGTGCGAAGGGGAGGGCCCGCTGATGGGGCAGAAGATCAACCCGCACGGCTTCCGCCTGGGCATCACCACGGACTGGAAGTCGCGCTGGTACGCCGACAAGCAGTACTCCGAGTACGTCAAGGAGGACGTCGAGATCCGCCGCATGCTCTCCAAGGGCATGGAGCGGGCCGGCATCTCCAAGGTCGAGATCGAGCGCACCCGGGACCGCGTGCGGGTGGACATCCACACCGCGCGCCCGGGCATCGTGATCGGCCGGCGTGGCGCCGAGGCCGACCGCATCCGCGGCAACCTCGAGAAGCTGACCAAGAAGCAGGTCCAGCTGAACATCCTCGAGGTCAAGGCCTCGGAGTCGGACGCGCAGCTCGTCGCCCAGGGCGTCGCCGAGCAGCTGTCGAACCGTGTCGCCTTCCGGCGTGCGATGCGCAAGGCCATCCAGTCGGCCATGCGCAGCCCGCAGGTCAAGGGCATCCGGGTCCAGTGCTCGGGCCGCCTCGGCGGTGCCGAGATGTCGCGGTCGGAGTTCTACCGCGAGGGTCGCGTCCCGCTGCACACGCTGCGCGCGGACATCGACTACGGCCTGTTCGAGGCCCGGACCTCCTTCGGCCGCATCGGCGTGAAGGTCTGGATCTACAAGGGCGACGTCGTGGGTGGCCGCCGTGAGGGCGTGCCCGCCGCCGAGGCGCCGGGCCGTGGCCCGCGCCGCGAGCGTCCGGCGCGTCGCCGCTCGGGTGCCTCGGGCACCACTGCGACCAGCACCGAGGCCGGGCGTGCCGCGCAGAGCGCGGGCCAGGCCGGCGGCGCCGCGACGGCGACCGCCGAGGCCCCGGCCTCCGGTGAGAACCAGAGCAACGGTGGGGAGAGCTGACCGATGCTGATCCCACGCAAGGTCAAGCACCGCAAGCAGCACCGTCCCAAGCGCAAGGGCATGGCCAGCGGTGGTACCGCGGTCACCTTCGGCGACTGGGGCATCCAGGCGCTGGAGCCGGCCTACGTGTCGAACCGGCAGATCGAGTCGGCTCGTATCGCGATCAACCGGCACATCCGCCGTGGCGGGAAGATCTGGATCAACGTCTTCCCCGACATCCCGATGACGAAGAAGCCCGCCGAGGTCCGCATGGGTTCCGGTAAGGGCTCGCCGGAGAAGTGGGTCACGAACGTCAAGCCGGGTCGCGTGCTGTTCGAGATGAGCTTCCCGAACCGCGAGGTGGCGCACGAGGCCCTGACCCGTGCGATCCACAAGCTGCCCATGAAGTGCCGGATCGTGTCCCGTGAGGGTGGTGACATCTGATGGCGAGCAGTGGCAACACCAAGGCCGCCGAGCTGCGCGAGCTCTCCGACGAGGAGCTGGTCGTGCGCGTCCGGGAGGCCAAGGAGGAGCTGTTCAACCTCCGCTTCCAGATGGCCACCGGGCAGCTGGACAACAACCGGCGGCTGCGGGCCGTCCGTCACGACATCGCGCGGTGCTACACCGTGATGCGCGAGCGTGAGCTCGGCCTGTCCGCCGCCCCGACCGAGAGCGAGGGCGCGGCGTGAGCGACGAGCAGAACACCACCGAGCGCGGGGAGCGCAAGGTCCGCGAGGGCCTGGTCGTGTCCGACAAGATGGAGAAGACGATCGTCGTCTCCCTCGAGGACCGGGTGAAGCACCCCCTGTACGGCAAGGTCATCCGCCGGACCAGCAAGGTCAAGGCGCACGACGAGGGGAACACCGCCGGCATCGGCGACCGTGTCCGCCTCATGGAGACCCGTCCGCTGTCGGCGACCAAGCGCTGGCGGCTGGTGGAGATCCTCGAGAAGGCCAAGTAGGAGTCGAAGTGATCCAGCAGGAGTCGCGGCTGCGCGTCGCCGACAACACCGGTGCCAAGGAGATCCTGTGCATCCGGGTGCTGGGCGGCTCCGCGCGGCGCTACGCCGGGATCGGCGACGTCATCGTCGCCACGGTCAAGGAGGCCATCCCCGGCGCCGGCGTGAAGCGTGGTGACGTCGTCAAGGCGGTCATCGTGCGCACCAAGAAGGAGAAGCGCCGTCCCGACGGCAGCTACATCCGTTTCGACGAGAACGCCGCCGTCCTGATCAAGGCGGACAACGGACCTCGGGGGACCCGAATCTTCGGCCCGGTCGGGCGCGAGCTGCGCGACCGCAAGTTCATGAGGATCATCTCCCTCGCTCCGGAGGTGCTCTGACATGAAGGCGAAGATGAAGGTGAAGAAGGGCGACACCGTTCTGGTGATCGCCGGCAAGGACAAGGGCGCCAGGGGCAAGGTCATCGCGGCCTACCCGGACCGCCAGCGCGTGCTGGTCGAGGGCGTGAACCGGATCAAGAAGCACACCCGGATCAGCCAGAACCAGCGTGGCGCCGAGAGCGGCGGGATCGTCACGCAGGAGGCGGCCATCCACGTCTCGAACGTGATGGTCGTCGACTCCGACGGCAAGCCGACCCGTATCGGCAAGAAGACCGTCGAGGGCGAGGACGGCACCGTCCGCCGCGTCCGGATCTCCAAGCGCAACGGGAAGGAGATCTGAGATGACCACGGCTGAGAAGACCCTGCCGCGGCTCAAGCAGCGCTACCGCGACGAGATCCTCGACAAGATGCGCGAGGAGTTCGGCTACACCAACGTCATGCAGATCCCCGGCCTGACCAAGGTCGTGGTGAACATGGGTGTCGGTGACGCCGCGCGCGACTCGAAGCTCATCGACGGCGCGCTGCGCGACCTGGCCACCATCACCGGCCAGAAGCCGCAGCTGCGCCGCGCCACCAAGTCCATCGCGCAGTTCAAGCTGCGCGAGGGCATGCCGATCGGCGCGAAGGTCACCCTCCGCAACGACCGGATGTGGGAGTTCCTCGACCGGCTGCTGACCATCGCGCTGCCCCGTATCCGCGACTTCCGCGGGCTCGAGGGCAACCAGTTCGACGGGCGTGGCAACTACACGTTCGGCCTGAACGAGCAGTCGATGTTCCACGAGATCGACCCGGACACCATCGACCGTCCGCGGGGCATGGACATCACGGTCGTGACCACCGCGACGACGAACGCCGAGGGCCGGGCGCTGCTGCGCCACCTGGGCTTCCCGTTCAAGGAGAGCTGAGCGAATGGCGAAGAAGGCGCTCATCAACAAGGCGAACGCGAAGCCGAAGTTCGCCGTGCGGGGGTACACCCGCTGCAACAAGTGCGGCCGGCCGCGTGCCGTGTTCCGCAAGTTCGGCCTCTGCCGCGTGTGCCTGCGCGACATGGCGCACGCCGGCGAGCTGCCGGGTGTGAGCAAGTCCAGCTGGTGATCCGACCGCCCCGCACCCGCGGGGCAGCGGATCCGATCGCCGCAGGCCCGCACCGGCGCGGCGCCCCGGACAGGGGCGCCGTGCCGGCACGAGGAACCACGGCGGGAAAGAGACAGACACCATGACGATGACCGATCCGATCGCAGACATGTTGACCCGTCTGCGGAACGCGAACTCGGCATACCACGACCGCGTCACGATGCCGCACTCCAAGCTGAAGGTCGCCATCGCGGAGATCCTCCAGAAGGAGGGTTACATCGCGTCGCACCACACCGAGGACGCCGAGGTCGGCAAGTCCCTGGTCGTCGAGCTGAAGTACGGCCGCAACCGCGAGCGCAGCGTCGCCGGTCTGCGCCGGGTCTCCAAGCCCGGTCTGCGCGTGTACGCGAAGTCGACGAACCTGCCGCGGGTCCTGGGTGGCCTCGGCATCGCGATCATCTCGACCTCGCAGGGTCTGATGACCGACCAGCAGGCCTACCGGAGCGGCGTGGGCGGGGAAGTCCTCGCCTACGTCTGGTGAGAGAGGGGTAACGAACGATGTCCCGCATCGGAAAGCTGCCCATCACCGTCCCGTCGGGCGTGGAGATCACCATCGACGGCCGCACGGTCACCGCGAAGGGCCCCAAGGGCACCCTGTCGCACACCGCCGTCGAGCCGATCACGATCGAGCGCGACGACGATGGCGCGGTGCTGGTGAAGCGCCCGAACGAGGAGCGCGAGACCCGGGCCTTCCACGGCCTGACCCGCTCGCTCGTCAACAACATCGTGGTCGGCGTCAGCGCCGGCTACGAGAAGAAGCTGGAGATCCACGGCGTGGGTTACCGGGTCGCGCTCAAGGGCAAGAACCTGGAGTTCGCCCTGGGCTTCTCGCACCCGGTCGTCATCGAGCCGGCGGAGGGCATCACCTTCGCGGTCGAGTCGCCGACCCGGTTCTCGGTCTCCGGCATCGACAAGCAGCTGGTGGGCGAGACCGCCGCCAACATCCGGAAGCTGCGTCGTCCCGACCCCTACAAGGGCAAGGGCGTCCGCTACGCCGGCGAGCAGGTCCGCCGCAAGGTCGGGAAGACGGGTAAGTGATGGCCGAGACGAACGAGACCGTTTCCGGGGCCGCTCGTCGCCGGATGGCGTCGCAGGTCGCGCGCAAGCGCCGCGACTCGCGCATCCGCCGGCACGCCCGGCTCCGCAAGAAGATCTCCGGGACGCCGCTGCGTCCGCGGCTGGCGGTCAACCGCTCCTCGCGGCACATCACCGTCCAGCTGATCGACGACCTCGCCGGTCACACCCTGGCCCACGCGTCCTCGCTGGACGCCGAGGTCCGTGGCGTCGAGGGCGACAAGAAGGCCAAGGCGGCCAAGGTCGGCGAGCTCATCGCCGCCCGGGCCAAGGAGGCGGGCATCTCCGCGGTCGTGTTCGACCGCGGCGGCCTCTCCTACCACGGCCGCATCGCGGCCCTGGCCGACGCCGCCCGCGAGGGGGGCCTGGAGTTCTGATGAACCAGACCGAGAAGATCGAAGGGACTGTCTGATGCCGGGACGTACGCGGCGTGACGGCGGAGCCCCGGGCGGCAGCGGTGGGAACGACAACCGCGACCGCCGGGACCGCCGGGACGGTGGCCGTGGCGGGGCGGCCCAGGACAAGACCCCGTACATCGAGCGGCTGGTCACGATCAACCGCGTGGCCAAGGTCGTCAAGGGCGGCCGCCGGTTCAGCTTCACCGCGCTGATGATCGTCGGCGACGGTGACGGCCTGGTGGGCGTCGGTTACGGCAAGGCCAAGGAGGTGCCGGCCGCGATCGCCAAGGGCGTCGAGGAGGCGAAGAAGAACTTCTTCCGCGTCCCGCGCATCGGCGGCACGATCGTGCACCGCGTGCAGGGTGAGGACGCCGCCGGCGTCGTCATGCTGCGCCCGGCCTCCCCGGGTACCGGTGTCATCGCCGGCGGCCCGGTCCGTGCGGTGCTGGAGTGCGCGGGGATCTCGGACATCCTGTCCAAGTCCCTCGGCTCCGACAACGCCATCAACATCGTGCACGCCACGGTGGCCGCGCTGAAGTCGGTGCAGCGTCCGGAGGAGGTCGCGGCCCGCCGCGGCCTGCCGCTGGAGGACGTCGCCCCGCACAGCATGATGCGGCAGCGCGCCGAGGCCGACGCGGCGAAGGTGTGAGCGACATGGCCACGTGGAAGATCACCCAGGTGAAGAGCCGGATCGGCTGCAAGCAGAACCAGCGCGACACGCTGCGCTCGCTCGGCCTGCGCAAGATCCGGCAGTCGGTGGTGCGTGAGGCGGACCCGCAGACCCGCGGCTACGTCCACACCGTGCGCCACCTCGTGACCGTGGAGGAGGTGCAGTCGTGAGCGAGAACGAGAACCCCGTCATCAAGCTCCACGACCTGCGTCCGGCCCCGGGCTCGAAGAAGGCCAGGACCCGTGTGGGTCGTGGTGAGGGCTCGAAGGGCAAGACCGCCGGCCGCGGCACCAAGGGCACCAAGGCCCGCAAGACGGTGTCGCCGCGCTTCGAGGGCGGGCAGATGCCGCTGCACATGCGGCTCCCCAAGCTCAAGGGCTTCAAGAACCGGTTCCGCGTCGAGTACCAGGTCGTGAACGTCGGCGACCTGGCCGCCCTGTTCCCGCAGGGTGGCGAGATCGGCCCGGAGGAGCTGGTGGAGGCGGGCGCCGTCCGCAAGAACCAGCTCGTCAAGGTCCTCGGCGAGGGTGAGCTCTCGGGCATCACCCTGACCGTCAAGGCCCACAAGTTCTCCGCGTCCGCGCGCGAGAAGATCTCGGCGGCGGGCGGCTCGGTCTCCGAGCTGTAAGCCACCGCGCACGTCCTCCGGCGCCGTCCACGGCGTCCGCCCCACCACCGGTGGGACGGGCTCGTGGGCGGCGCCGAGGCGTTTCCGGGCCGCTGTTACAGTCACCACCGGACCTCGTGTCCACCGAATACTGGCGCGCCGTGGGCGCGCAGCCCCCGCCGGTACGTACCGGCCCGGGTGCCACGCGAGGCGCGCAGCGCGCGTCCACCAACCCGGCCGACCCCCCAGGGGCCGGCGCAGGCGGTGTCGGGCCGCCGACGTCGTAGGAGGATCACCGAGTGCTCAGCGCGTTCCGGGCGGCCCTGACCACGCCGGATCTCCGCAAGAAGATCCTCTTCACGCTGGCGATCGTTGCGGTGTACCGGCTCGGGGCGAACATCCCCTCGCCGGGGGTCTCGTACCCGAACATCCAGGAGTGCGTCCGTCAGGTCGAGGGCGGGGACAACGCCTCCGTCTACTCCCTGATCAACCTGTTCTCCGGCGGGGCGCTGCTCCAGCTGTCGATCTTCGCGCTGGGCATCATGCCCTACATCACCGCGAGCATCATCGTGCAGCTGCTGCAGGTCGTCATCCCGCGGTTCGAGCAGCTGAAGAAGGAAGGCCAGTCCGGCCAGGCCAAGCTGACGCAGTACACGCGGTACCTGACGATCGGCATCGCCGTGCTGCAGGCCACCGGCTTCGTGGCGCTGGCCGAGCGCGGGCAGCTGTTCCAGGGCTGCGCGCTGCCGATCATCCCGGACTCGTCGGTGTTCACGCTGATCGTCATCGTCATCGTGATGGTCGCCGGCACCACGCTGGTCATGTGGCTGGGCGAGCAGGTCACCGAGCGCGGCATCGGCAACGGCATGTCCCTGCTGATCTTCGCCTCGATCGCGCACCGCATCCCCGCCGAGGGCCGGCTCATCCTGGAGAACTCGGGCGGCCTGGTCTTCGCCGGCGTCTGCGTCTTCGGTCTGGCCATCATCGCCAGCGTCGTGTTCGTGGAGAACGGCCAGCGCCGGATCCCCGTCCAGTACGCCAAGCGGATGGTCGGGCGCCGGATGTACGGCGGCACGTCGACGTACCTGCCGCTGAAGGTCAACCAGGCCGGTGTCGTGCCGGTGATCTTCGGCAGCTCGCTGCTGTACCTGCCCGACCTCGTCGCCCGGCTCGCCGGGAACGACGGCGGCTGGTTCCAGCAGTTCGTCGCGACCTATCTGGTCGATCAGTCCAACCCCGTGCACATCGTGTTGTACATGGCACTGATCATCTTCTTCACGTACTTCTACGTCGGGATCACGTTCAACCCCGACGAGCGTGCCGAGGACATGAAGAAGTACGGCGGCTTCATCCCGGGCATCCGCCCCGGCCGGCCCACCGCGGAGTACCTGAACTTCGTGCTCAGCCGCATCACGCTGCCGGGATCGCTCTACCTCGGCATCATCGCCGTGCTGCCGAACTTCTTCCTCGGCGTCACCGGCAGCGGCCAGAACCAGAACTTCCCGTTCGGCGGTACGGCCGTGCTGATCATGGTGACCGTGGGCCTCGACACCCTGAAGCAGATCGAGAGCCAGCTCATGCAGCGGAACTACGAGGGTTTCCTGCGTTAGGCTCGCCGTAACGTGGCCGTGCGGGAACCCCGGTCCGGGGCCCCGGCCCCGGGGACCGGCGCCGCAGGCATGGTGCGCCGGCGAGGACGCCGGTGCAGTGACACCGAGACTTCAGGAGGTCGGGTTCGTGCGACTCGTTCTGGTGGGCCCGCCCGGCGCGGGCAAGGGCACGCAGGCCGAACAGATGGCCAAGCGGCTCGACGTCCCGCACATCTCGACCGGGGACCTGTTCCGGGCGAACCTGCGTGACGAGACCGAGCTCGGCCGCGAGGCGAAGCGGTACATGGACGCCGGCGACCTGGTCCCCGACGAGGTGACCGTCGCGATGGTCAAGGACCGCCTCGGCGACCCCGACACCGCGGAGGGCTTCATCCTCGACGGCTTCCCGCGCAACGTGGCCCAGGCGGGCTCCCTCGAGGAGATCCTGTCGGAGAAGGGCCTGCAGCTCGACGCCGTCGTGCAGTTCGACGTCGACGACGAGGTCGTCGTGCAGCGGCTGCTCGGCCGCGGCCGCAGCGACGACAACGAGGACACCATCCGCAACCGGCAGCGGGTCTACCGCGAGGAGACCGCTCCGCTGCTGGACCACTACCGTGACCGGCTGGTCACGATCGACGCCGTCGGTGAGATCGACGAGATCACCGACCGGGTCTTCACGGCGTTGCACACCCGCGACGACCGATGACCCGGGAGGCGCCGGATCCGTCCGGCGCCACGGCGGGGAACCGAGGGAAGTGCACATGAACGGTCGCGGCGGTATCCGCGGAGCCATCGCCCGCTACCGGGGCCGGGACATCGAGCTCAAGACGCACGGCCAGCTCGAGGCCATGCGGGCGGCGGGCGCCCTGGTGGCGGCCACCCTGGCGGCCGTCACCGAGCACGCCAAGCCCGGCGTGAGCACCGGTGAGCTGGACGCGCTGGCCGAGCAGACCATCCGCGACGGCGGAGGCGTCCCCTCGTTCCTCGGCTACCACGGGTTCCCGGCGAGCATCTGCGCGTCGGTGAACGAGCAGATCGTGCACGGGATCCCGTCGCCGAAGCAGGTCCTCGCCGACGGGGACCTCCTCTCGGTCGACTGCGGCGCGATCCTCGAGGGGTGGCACGGCGACTCCGCGGTGACCATCCCGGTCGGCGACGTCGACCCGGCCGACCTGGCCCTGTCCGCCGCCTGCCGCGGCGCGATGGAGGCCGGCATCCTCGCCGTCCGCGACGGCGCGCGGCTGACCGACGTCTCGCACGCGATCCAGGAGGCCTGCCGTGCCGCCGCGCACGCCGACCGGGCCGACTACGGCATCGTCGCCGAGTACGGCGGGCACGGCATCGGCACGTCGATGCACATGGACCCGTTCCTGCCCAACCACGGCGAGCCGGGCAAGGGCCCGCGGCTGCGCCCGGGGATGGCCCTGGCCGTCGAGCCGATGCTCGTGGCGGGCGACCCGGAGACCCTGGAGCTCGACGACGGCTGGACCGTCGTCACCGCCGCCGGCGGCCGCGCCGTGCACTGGGAGCACACCGTCGCCGTCACCGAGGACGGCCCGTGGCTCCTCACCGCCCCCGCCGGGGCGCCGGACCGGCCCGGGGCCTGAGCCCGGCCGCACGCCACGGCACGGCTCCCCGGCGCGGACACTGGTCGGCACCGGGGTCGGTCCGTTACCGTCGCCGGCGGGCGTCCCGGACGCCCCTCACCCCCGCCTGCAGCGACTCCGGGCGGGCTCCGTACACTGGACCATCGGCGCGCCGTGTCGCGCCCGTCCGTGTGCGTCGTGCATCCCACGTGTTCCCGGTCCGGGCCCTCCCGCGCGCGTCGATCCGGCCGTCGGCACCGCCGTCGGCCGGGGCAACCGACACCTGTCACGGATAGCGGAGGACATGGCCAAGAAGGACGGGGCGATCGAGGTCGAGGGCCGGGTCGTCGAACCCCTGCCGAACGCGATGTTCCGGGTGGAGCTGGAGAACGGCCACCGGGTTCTCGCGCACATCAGCGGGAAGATGCGCCAGCACTACATCCGGATCCTTCCGGAGGACCGGGTGGTCGTCGAGCTGTCGCCCTACGACCTCAGCCGCGGCCGCATCGTCTACCGCTACAAGTGACGACCAGCACCACGGTCGGTCGCACGCCCCAGAAGAACGACACACAGAGGCAGACGACGTGAAGGTCAAGCCGAGCGTCAAGAAGATCTGCGACAAGTGCCAGGTGATCCGCCGTCACGGCCGGATCATCGTGATCTGCTCGAACCTGCGCCACAAGCAGCGCCAGGGCTGATCCGCACGGTGCTCGTCGCGATCCTCTGATCGCGCAGCAGAAGCCCCCGACGCACCTGCCGGGCCACACGGGCCCGGTAGCACCCCCGGCACCCAGGCCGGGGCCCGTTCGCTTCGCGGCGGAACGGGACGGACGTCGGGCAGACCTGGGAACGACAACAAGGAGAACACGCCGCATGGCACGTGTTGCCGGCGTCGACCTCCCCCGCGAGAAGCGGATGGAGATCGCGCTCACCTACATCTTCGGGGTCGGACGGACCCGGTCGAAGGAGATCCTCGAGGCGACGGCGATCAGCCCGGACCTCCGGTCGAAGGACCTGACCGACGAGGACGTCACCAAGCTCCGCGACTACATCGAGGAGCACCTCCAGGTCGAGGGTGACCTCCGCCGTGAGATCCAGGCGGACATCCGCCGCAAGATCGAGATCGGCTCGTACCAGGGCATCCGTCACCGTCGCGGCCTTCCGGTCCGCGGCCAGCGCACGAAGACCAACGCGCGCGGCCGCAAGGGCCCGAAGAAGACCGTCGCCGGTAAGAAGAAGGCAGGTAAGAAGTAATGCCGCCCCGCGCACGTCAGGGCTCCGGACCCAAGAAGGTCCGCCGTCGCGAGAAGAAGAACGTCGCGCACGGTCACGCCCACATCAAGTCCACGTTCAACAACACGATCGTGTCGATCACCGACCCGACCGGTGCCGTCATCGCCTGGGCCAGCTCCGGGCACGTCGGCCTGAAGGGCTCCCGGAAGTCGACGCCGTTCGCCGCGCAGCTCGCCGCCGAGAACGCCGCCCGCAAGGCGATGGACCACGGCATGAAGAAGTGCGACGTCTTCGTCAAGGGCCCGGGCTCGGGCCGCGAGACGGCGATCCGCTCGCTGCAGGCAGCCGGCCTCGAGGTCGGCACCATTTCCGACGTCACCCCGCAGCCGCACAACGGCTGCCGTCCGCCCAAGCGGCGCCGGGTCTAAGGGGAAGGGAGAACCACTCATGGCTCGCTACACCGGCCCCATGACCCGCAAGTCCCGCCGACTGAAGACCGACCTCGTCGGCGGCGACCAGGCGTTCGAGCGTCGTCCCTACCCGCCCGGCCAGCACGGCCGGATCCGGATCAAGGAGACCGAGTACCTCCTGCAGCTGCAGGAGAAGCAGAAGGCCCGCTTCGGCTACGGCCTGCAGGAGAAGCAGCTCCGCGCCTACTACGAGGAGGCGCACCGTCGCGAGGGCAAGACCGGCGACGAGCTGCTGCAGATCCTCGAGTCGCGCCTGGACAACGTCGTGTACCGCGCGGGCCTGGCCCGCACCCGGCGCATGGCGCGTCAGCTGGTGAACCACGGCCACTTCCTGGTCAACGGGAAGAAGGTCGACATCCCCAGCTTCCGGGTGTCGCGCTACGACATCATCGACGTGCGGGACAAGTCGCGGAACATGGACCCGTTCGTCATCGCCAAGGAGACCCAGGGCGACCGCCCGGTCCCGGCGTGGCTGCAGGTCGTCCCGTCGACCCTGCGCATCCTGGTCCACCAGCTGCCCGAGCGCGCTCAGATCGACACGCAGGTCACCGAGCAGCTCATCGTCGAGTTCTACTCGAAGTAGCTCGACACCCCGCCGCCCCGCAGGGAGGGGCGGCGGGTCACCGCGGCATCAAATAGCGGTTGTCGCGGGTGCGAAGGAGGCACACACCCATGCTGATCTCTCAGCGACCCACTCTCTCCGAGGACGTCGTCACCGAGACCCGCTCCCGGTTCGTCATCGAGCCGCTGGAGCCGGGCTTCGGCTACACCCTCGGGAACTCCCTGCGCCGGACGCTGCTGTCGTCGATCCCCGGTGCCGCCGTCACGTCCATCCGGATCGACGGCGTCCTGCACGAGTTCACCACCGTACCGGGGGTCAAGGAGGACGTCACCGACATCATCCTCAACCTCAAGGAGCTCGTCGTGAGCTCCGAGGAGGACGAGCCGGTGACGATGTACCTGCGCAAGCAGGGCCCGGGCGCGGTCACCGCGGGGGACATCGTCCCGCCGGCCGGTGTCACCGTGCACAACCCGGACCTGCACATCGCCTCGCTCAACGACAAGGGCCGGCTCGAGGTCGAGCTCGTCGTCGAGCGCGGCCGCGGGTACGTCCCGGCCATGCAGAACAAGGCCACCGGTGCCGAGATCGGCCGCATCCCGGTCGACTCGATCTACTCGCCGGTGCTGAAGGTGACCTACAAGGTCGAGGCCACGCGAGTCGAGCAGCGCACCGACTTCGACAAGCTCATCCTCGACGTCGAGTCGAAGCCGTCCATCACCCCGCGGGACGCGCTGGCCTCGGCCGGCAAGACCCTGGTCGAGCTGTTCGGCCTGGCCCGCGAGCTGAACGTGGACGCCGAGGGCATCGAGATCGGCCCCTCCCCGCAGGAGGCGGACACCATCGCGGCGTTCGCGATGCCGATCGAGGAGCTGGACCTCACCGTCCGGTCCTACAACTGCCTCAAGCGTGAGGGCATCCACACGGTCGGCGAGCTCGTCGGCCGCAGCGAGGCGGACCTGCTCGACATCCGCAACTTCGGCGCCAAGTCGATCGACGAGGTCAAGATGAAGCTCGTCGGTCTCGGCCTGGCCCTCAAGGACAGCCCGCCCGGGTTCGACCCGTCGGCGGCCGCGAGCGACTACGGCGTCGACGGTGGCAGCGGGTTCGACCCGGACACCTTCGGTGACGACGGTCAGGACTACGCAGAAACGGAGCAGTTGTAGCCATGCCCCAGCCCACCAAGGGTGCCCGCCTCGGCGGGTCTCCCGCGCACCAGCGGCTGATCCTGGCCAACCTGGCGACCTCGCTGTTCGAGCACGGCCGGATCACCACCACCGAGGCCAAGGCCCGGCGGCTCCGTCCCTACGCGGAGCGGCTGATCACCAAGGCCAAGGCCGGTGACCTGCACAACCGTCGCGAGATCATGAAGGTGATCCGCGACAAGTCGGTCGTGCACCGCCTGATCACCGAGATCGGCCCGTTCTTCGCGGACCGTAACGGTGGTTACACCCGGATCACCAAGACGATGCCGCGCAAGGGCGACAACGCCCCGATGGCGGTCATCGAGCTGGTCCAGCAGAAGACGGTGACCGACGAGGCCAACCGCGCCCGCCGCGCGGCCGCCTCGCAGGCCGCCGCCCCGGCCGCTGCCGCCGCTCCGGCCGCCGCGGACGAGGACACCACGGCCGAGTCGACCGAGGCCACCGAGGCCGAGGTCTCCGCGGCCGACGAGGCGCAGGAGGCCGCCGAGAAGGCGGTCGACGCCGCCGTCGAGGCCGAGGAGGCCGCCCCGGGTTCCGAGGCCGCCGACAAGGCGCTCGACGCCGCGGCCGCCGCGGAGGAGGCCGCCGACGAGGCGGCCGAGGCCGCCGGCGAGAAGGACTCGACCAAGGAGTCCGGCTCCTGAGCCGTCCGCACCACACCGACGAGCCCGCCGTCCCCGACGGCGGGCTCGTCGGCGTTTCCGGGGGCCCCGCGGCGCTGCGGCTGCGCCTGGACGTCGCCTACGACGGCACCGACTTCTCCGGGTGGGCCCGCCAGCCCACCCGGCGCACCGTGCAGGGCGTGCTCACCGAGGCGCTGTCGACCGTACTGCGCCTCCCGGTGCAGCTGACCGTGGCGGGCCGGACCGACGCCGGGGTGCACGCGTCGGGACAGGTGTGCCACGTCGACCTCCCGGAGACGCTGCGCGAGCAGACCGGGTCGCTGGTGCGGCGGCTCAACCGGTTCCTGCCGCCCGACGTCCGCGTCCGTGCCGCGGCCGAGGTGCCCGCGGACTTCGACGCGCGCTTCTCCGCGCTGCGCCGGCACTACCGCTACCGGGTCACGACCGCGCCGTTCGGGGCGGAGCCGCTGCGGGCCCGCGAGACCGTGGCGTGGCCGTACCCGCTGGACCCGGCGCCGATGAACACCGCGTCCGCGCTGCTGCTCGGCGAGCACGACTTCGCCGCCTTCTGCAAGCGCCGCGAGGGCGCCACCACCGTCCGGGCCCTGCAGCGCTTCGACTGGGCGCCCGCCCCGGGCGAGCCCGGTGTGCTGGTCGCCGCGGTCTCCGCCGACGCGTTCTGCCACTCGATGGTCCGCAGCCTGGTCGGGGCGGTGTTCGAGGTCGGCCGCGGCCGCCGTCCGGTGGACTGGCCGGCCGGGCTGCTGACCCGCGGGCTCCGGGCGTCGGAGGTGACCGTCGCACCGCCGCACGGGCTGTCGCTGGTGGGCGTCGACTACCCCGGCGACGACGAGCTGGCCGCCCGCGCCGAGCGGACCCGGCGGATCCGGGTCCCCGGCGAGGTCTGAGTCAGACCGCCCACGCCGGGTGCGGCGGACCCGCGACGCGGTGCGCACGCCGGGTGTCGACGACCAGCGCGACGACCAGCCACACCAGCGAGGCCGCCCAGCCGGCCACGGCGAGCGAGCCGAGCACGTACAGCGGCTCCACCGGACCGGCGCCGAGGCCCGCGCCCTCCAGCAGCACCTGCACCGGTGCGCGCACGGAGTCCTCGGTGTCGCCGAAGTCGGGCATCGTCGCCCCGCCCAGCAGCAGGAAGCCGGCGCAGGCGAGGAACGGCGCGGTCACGAGGCCGGACAGCTCGCGGCGGCGCAGCGTCGCCAGCGACAGCACGGTCGGCACCGCGAGCACCACCGGCCCGGCGACGGTCAGGATCAGGATGATCAGCAGCCAGCCCGGCGCGGTGAACCGCAGCACCACGAAGGCGGTCAGGGCCCCGGCCTGCACGGCCACGTTCACGCTCGTCCGCATGGCTGCGAGTCTGCGGCCCGGGCGGTCGCACCGGATCCGTACGACTACGGCCGCCGCTACTGTGCGACGCATGGATCCCGGCTGGCTGGACGTGGCGGTGGCCGAGGCGCGGGCCGGCCTCGCCGAGGGCGGCATCCCGATCGGCGCGGCCCTGCTCGGGCCGGACGGCGAGGTGTTGGGCCGCGGCCACAACCGGCGGGTGCAGGACGACGACCCGACCGTGCACGGCGAGACCGACGCCTTCCGCCGGGCCGGGCGGCTGCGCGACTACCGGGCCACGACGATGGTCACCACGCTCTCGCCGTGCTGGTACTGCTCCGGCCTGATCCGCCAGTTCGGCATCGGGTCCGTGCTGGTGGGGGAGGCCCGCACGTTCCACGGCGGGCACGACTGGCTCGCCGAGCACGGGGTGCGGGTGCGAGTGCTCGACGACGAGCGCTGCGTGCAGCTGATGACCGCGTTCGTCGCGGAGCACCCGGCGCTGTGGAACGAGGACATCGGCGTCGCCGAGTAGTGCTCACCGCGCGGTGAGCGGGACGTCCGGGTCGATGACGATCGAGGCGCCGCGCAGGGCCGCGTCGAGGACCGACCACACCCAGCGTGCGAGGTGCTCGGCCAGCTCGGGGACCGGCAGCGGGTCGGCGGACTCGAGCCAGCGCTCGGTGGCCGCGTCGACCAGGCCGACCGCGCCGGCGGCGAGCGGGCCGGCGACGGGCACCGGCAGCCCGGTCCCGGGGAACTCCGCGCCCAGCAGTGCGACCACCCGGTCGGCGATCCGGTGCCGGATGTCGGTGACGGCCGTCGTCACCCGGGCCGCGCGCAGCACGTAGCGGTAGAGGTCGGTGTGCCCGGCGAGCCAGCGCACGTGCGCCTCGACGGCAGCGACGAGCATCTCCCGCGGCGTGCCGCGCGGGCTCCACACGGGGGCGAGCGCCGCGGCGTAGCGCAGCAGGGCGGCCTCGGCGATGGCGCCCTGCAGGTCGTCCAGGCCGTCGAAGTGCCGGTAGAGCGCGGGACGCGGCACGCCGGCGCGGGCGGCGATCTGCTCGGTCGTCGCCTCCGGGCCGTGCTCGGCGATGGCGGCCATCGCGGCGTCGACGACCTCGGCGCGGCGGGCGGCCCGCTGCCCGGCCCAGCGGCGGGCGCGGCCGTCGCCGGGGGTCGCGGGTCCGCTCATCGGCCCATCATCCCGCGCGGCATTGACACGGCGCCGGGCAGCACCCATGATCCGGAACTAGGTGATACACGCTGTACGGGATACATCGTGTTCGCCAGGAGTCGACGACGACCGAGGGGACCCGACCGTGACCGAGACGGCGACCAGCAATCCGACCGGGCCGCGCCCGCGCAGGCTGACCGGCGGCGACGTCGGCATCCCGCCGCGCCACCTCGACTTCCGGCTCCCCACCGAGATGGTCCGGTGGGCCTACGCCGACAACGCCACCGCCACCCTGTTCCTCGCGATGCTCTCGGCGATCTTCCCGCCGGGCGAGGACTTCTTCGTCCGCTCGGTGGTCCACTTCCGGGACCGGGTGCGCGAGGAGGAGCTGCGCGCCCGCGTCGCCGGGTTCACCGCACAGGAGGTCATCCACAGCCGGGAGCACGACCGTCTGAACGAGGCGTTCACCGCCCGCGGCTTCCCCGTGCACGTGCCGGAGCGCGCCGTCGCGCTCGCGCTGACGGTGCTCGACCGCACCTCGCCGCGCCAGCAGCTGGCCTGCACCGCGCTGATGGAGCACTTCACCGCCGTCATGGCCGAGGACATCCTGGGCAGCGACGAGTTCGCGCGGCGGGTGCACACCGACATCCGCGAGCTGTGGCACTGGCACGCGCTGGAGGAGCTCGAGCACAAGTCGGTGACCTGGGACGTCTACGAGCTCATCGGCACCGACGGCCCCGAGCGCCGCCGCGCCGCCCCGCTGGTGGTCGCCACCGTGCTGCCCGCCGTCCTGTTCGGCTGGGCCTACCTGCTGGTGCAGCAGGGCGTCTGGCGGCGCCCCGCGGACCTGCGCGAGGGCTACCGGCTGCTGTTCGGTCCCGGGCAGTTCGTCCGCCGGGTGCTGCGCCGGATGCCGGTGTTCGGGCACCCGCGCTTCCACCCCGACCGGCACGACACCCGGGAGCTGGAGGCGCGCTGGCGCGAGACCCTCTTCGGCGACGACGGCGCGCTGGCCGGGCAGCTGCGCCGCCCGCTGCGCGAGACGCAGGACCTCAGCCCCAGGGACGCAGGACCCGCCCGGCCCACGCCGTGAGCAGCGGCTCGTCGTGGCTGACGGCGAGCACCCCGAGCCCGCGGCCGTCGACCTCGGCGGCCACGACCGACACCAGGGCCGCGGTGGTGGACGCGTCGAGCATCGCGGTCATCTCGTCGCACAGCAGGTAGTCCGGGCGGCCCGCGAGCGCGCGGGCGAGGCAGGCGCGCTGCAGCTGGCCGTCGGACACCTCGTGCGGGCGGCGCCCGCGCAGCTCGGCGGCCAGCCCGACCTGCGCGCAGACCTCGTCGACCCGCGCGGCGACCCCGGCCGCCCGGGCCGCCCGCAGCGGCTCGGCGACGATCTGCTCGCAGGTCAGGCGGGGGTCGGCCGAGGCGCGCGGCGACTGGAACACCACCCCGATCCGGCGGCGCAGCGGGGCGGGCGCGCCGAACCGGAAGCGGCGCACCTGCTCGCCGTCGACGCTGACCCGGCCCGACCAGGGCGTGTGCAGCAGCGCCAGCACCCGGGTCAGGGTCGACTTCCCGCAGCCGGACGGGCCGGCGAGACCGAGCACCGCGCCCGGCTCCACGGCCAGGTCCACGCCGTCGACGACGGGGTGCCCGGCCCGCCAGCCGGCCGTCACCCCCTCCGCGCGCAGGGTCACGCCCGGACCTCCTCGGGGACGTGGCAGGAGACCGCACGGTCGCCGTACCGGACGGGGGCGGGGTCGCCGGAGCACTCCGCGGCGACCGGGCAGCGCGGGGCGAACGCGCAGCCGCCGGGCAGCGCCGACAGCTCCGGCGGGTGCCCCGGGACCGGGGTGAACCCGGCGTCGGGCAGCGCGCCGAGCAGCCCGGCGGTGTAGGGGTGCCACGGCGTGGCGAACACGGCGTCCGCCGGGCCGGTCTCGACCAGCCGCGAGGCGTACATGACGGCGAGGTCGTCGGCGGCGTCGCGGGCGGCGCGCAGGTCGTGCGTGATGAGCAGGACGGCGTGGCCCTCCGCCGCGAGACCGGCGAGCAGCGTGGTGACGTGCTCGACCAGCGGCCGGTCCAGGCCCGCGGTCGGCTCGTCGGCCAGCAGCACCGGCGGGTCCCCGGCGAGCGCCGCGGCCAGCCCCGCCCGCTGCGCCTGCCCACCGGACAGCTCGTGCGGGTAGGCCCCCGCGAGGTGCGCGGGCAGCGCCGCGCGGTCCAGCAGCTCGGCCACGGTGCGGGCCGTCCCGAGCCGGGCGACGGTCTCGCGCAGCTGCGCGCCCAGGGTGCGGGTCGGCGTGAGGTGGGTGGCCGCGGACTGGGGGACCAGCCCGAGCAGCCGTCCGCGGACCCGCTCGCGCAGGTCGCGCTCCGGCGCGCCGAGCAGCTCCAGCGGGCCGTCCGGGGTGTCCAGCACGGCGGTGCCGCGGACCGACGCGGTGCCCGGCAGCAGCCCGGTCAGGGCCTCGGTCAACACCGACTTCCCGCAGCCGGACTCGCCGACCAGCGCGGTCAGCCGTCCGGGGCGCAGGTCGAGGTCGGCGGCGGTGACCGCGCGGACGGTCCGGGCGCGCGGGCCGCGGCCGACCCGGAACGCGACGTCGAGCCCGCGCACGGACAGGACGGTCCCGGCGCCGCTCACAGCGCCTGCTCCGACCGGCGCCGCGGCAGGCTGCGGTCGCGCCACCAGGCGGCGATCCCGGCCACGCACAGCGTCGTCGCGGCCAGCAGCACGCTCGGGAACACCACGATCCACCAGGAGCCCAGCAGCACGGCCTGGCGGCCCTCGCCGAGGATCGTGCCCAGGCTCGCCAGGTGCGGCGGCAGGCCCAGGCCGAGGAAGCTCAGCGCGGTCTCGTGCCACACCGCGTGCGGCAGGATCAGCACCGCGGACAGCACGGCCTGCGGCGCGACCGCGGGCAGCAGGTGCCGGCGCAGCACCCGCAGCCGCGACGCGCCGCCGGACACCGCGGCGTCGACGAACGGGCGCTCCCGCAGCGAGAGGACCTCCGCCCGCACGACGCGGGCCACCGTCGTCCAGTGGGTGAGGCCGATCGAGGCGATCACCGCGAGCACGCTGCCGCGGTACAGCGCGACGATCACGATGCCGAGCAGCAGGTGCGGGACGGCGTTGACGGCGTCGACGAGCCGCATCAGGACGCGGTCGTACCAGCCGCCGAGCAGCCCCGAGAGCGCCCCGAACAGGGTCCCGACGACCGTCGAGAGCACCGCGCAGGCCGCGGCGACCTGCAGCGACACGGCCAGCCCGGCGAACGAGCGCAGCAGCACGTCGCGGCCGACCGAGTCGGTGCCGAACGGGTGCCCGGCCGAGGGGGGCAGCCGGATCGCGGTGTAGTCGACGGCGCCCTCGTCGAGGCCGCCGAGCCACGGCACCAGCACCGCGGCGGCGACGAGCACGGCCAGACCGGCGGCCCCGGCGACCAGCCGGGACCGCCCCGACCGGCGGCGGCCGCGGGGCGAGCCGGGGCGCGGACGCCCGGCCGGGCGCCACGGCCCGGGGCCGGCCGCGGTGCGGGGTGTGACGGCGAGCTCAGACATCGGCGTCCACCCTCGGGTCGAGCAGCAGCACGGTCAGGTCGGCGACCAGGGAGCCCGCCAGCACCGCGACGGCCGACAGCAGGGTGAGCGCGGCGAGCAGCGGGAAGTCGACGGCGAGCGCCGCGGTCACCACCGCGGCGGCGATCCCCGGCCAGGAGAACACCGTCTCCACCAGCACCGCCCCGGTGACCAGCTCGGGCAGCCGGTTCCCGAGCACCGTGACGAACGGCAGCAGCGCCGTGGGCAGGGCGTGGCGCAGGACGACCACGCTCTCCGGCAGCCCGCGGGCCCGGGCCCCGGCGACGTGGTCGTCGTCGAGCGCGGACAGCAGCGACGCCCGCACGTGCAGCACCAGCCACGGCGTCTGGGAGATCCCCAGCACGAGCGCGGGCAGCACGAGGTGGCGGCCCACCTGGCCCGCGGTCGGGGCGGCACCGGCGTCGGTGAGCCCGGCGACGGGTAGCACCGGCCAGGCGACGGCGAACACCGCGATCGCGCCCAGCGCCAGCACGAACGGCGGCAGCCCCTCCAGTGTGTGCCCCACGGCGGTGACCGCGCGGTCGAACCAGCCGCCCTGCCGCCACGCGGCGAGGGTCCCGGCGGCCAGGGCCGTCACCAGCGACACGAGCAGGGCCACGGTGACCAGCAGCAGCGTCCACGGCAGGCGCTCCGCGACCACCTGGGCGACCGGCTGGCGCATCGACAGGCTCTGCCCGAGATCGCCGGTCAGCAGGCCGCCCAGCCAGCGGCCCAGCTGCGTCCACACCCCGCCGTCGAGGCCGAGCGCGCGCTCGGCGGCGGCGACGTCGGCGTCGCTCGCGGAGAAGATGCCGACCCCGAAGTACTGGTACACCGGCCGGAACGGCGACGCCGCGGCCAGCGCGAACACCCCGACGGCGACCAGGAACACCGTCGGGACGCCCAGTGCGACCCGCCACCCGACGAGCCGGGCGACGGCACGGCCGCGCCGCCGCGGTGCCGCCGGTGCCGCCGCGGGTCCCGTCGCGGTCACGAGCGCGGCGTCCAGTCCTCGAGGTTCCACCACGGACCCCAGGTGGTGCCGTGGGTGTGCGGCTCGACGACCGGGGTGTAGCCGTCCCAGGCGTCGCGGGTGACGTAGCTGTGGCCGAGGAACGCCAGGAACACCATGCCGGGGTCGGCGACGTAGGCCCGCTGGAACGCACGCAGCTGCGCCGTGCGGGTGGCCTCGTCCGGGGCGCGCAGGGCGCCGTCGAGCGCCGCGTCGACGGCGGCGTCGCGGTAGGAGCCCGGGTTGTTGAAGCCGTCCGCGGCGTTCGACGAGTGCAGCAGCTGCCACGCCTTGAAGCCGGGGTCGAACGGGTCGCCCCCGCCGAGCACGAGCGCGTCGCTGCCCATCCGCGGCTCGATGGCCTCCCAGCCCAGGCCCTCCAGCCGCACGTCGACACCGGCGGCGCGCACGTCGGAGGCGAAGGCCTGCGCGAGGTCGCGGCGCACGGTGTCGGTGGCCGGGTACATGAGCGTGAACCGGGCGGGCCGCCCGTCGCGGACGCGGACGCCGTCCGGTCCGGGGATCCAGCCCGCCCGCTCCAGGATCCGGCCGGCCTCCGCCGGGTCGTGGGGGAACACCGCGGACGGTTCGACCTGCTCGGGCAGCACGCCGGGGATCGGGTGGTGCGCGGGCTCGCCCTGCCCGGCGAGCAGGGCGTCGATCATGCCCTGGCGGTTCACCGAGCGGTTGAGCGCGGCGCGGATCGCCGGGTCGGCGGTCACCGGGTTCGCGAACGGCAGCGCGACGGTGCGGTAGTCGGCGCTGGCGTGCTCGCGCAGGGTCATCCCGCTCTGCTGCGCGACGGCGCGGGCCAGCGCCGGGGGCAGGACGGTGCCGTCGAACTCGCCGGCGGCGGTGCGCTGGGCGCGGGTGTTGTCGTCGGTGGCGAACACGACCGTCACCCGGGACACGGCGGGCGCCCCGCCCCAGTACGACGGGTTGGCCTCCATCACCATCGTGTCCCCGCGACGCCACTCGGCGAGCCGGTACGGCCCGGTCCCGACGGCGGCGGTGTTCACCGGCAGGTCCGACACCGGCCCGTCGCCCGCCAGCACCTCCGACGGCAGGATCCCCGAGGTCAGGCGCTCGGGGAACGCGCCGTAGGGATAGGAGAGCCGGAACCGGACGGCGTCGGCGCCCGCGGGCTCGACCGCGGTCAGCATCGGCACGCCGGAGCGGATCGTGGCCGCCCGGTCCGGGTCGAGGACCGCGGCGTAGGTGGCGACGACGTCCTCGGGGCCGAACGTGCTGCCGTCGTGGAAGGTGACGCCCGGGCGCAGCGGGACCGTCCACGACAGACGGTCCGGCGACGCCGTCGCCGGGCCGGACGCGAGCGCGGGCTGCAGGGCGCGCGCGGCGTCGCGGGCGTAGAGGCCGTCGTAGAACTTGCTCGCGCCCTCCGTGCCGTAGCCGAGCAGCGGGTTGAGGTCGTCGGGCTCGTAGCCGTCGGCGAGCGTCATCGTCGTGCCCGGGGAGCCGCCCCCGGCGGGGGTCGGTGCCGAGCACCCGGTGACGACGACGGCGGCGGCCAGCAACGGGACGACGATGTTCCGGAGGGCGGTCACGCAACGGCACATTATGGGCATTAGCGCAGCGATGGCAACGGACCGGACCGTCCGGGCAGGTGGGGTAGTTCCACTCAGCGAACGCCGATCGCGTCCGGCCGGGGTGGCGCCGTCCTACCGTCCGGCGGGTGCGCACCGACCCCGCCCCCGCGCGCGTGCAGCGCGCCCCCGCGACCCGCGACCAGGTCGACGCCCACCGCTTCGGCGTGCGCCGGCTGGAGGCCGCGCTGGTGCGTGCCGACCCGGTGCCGCTGCACGAGCAGATCCGCGCGCAGCGCCGTGCGGTGTTCGCGGGCGTGCTGCTCGGGCTGCTCGCGCTCGGGGTGACGGCCCTGCTGGCCCGGGTCGACCCGGCCACCGACTGGCGCACGCAGGCGCTCGTGCGCGGGGAGCGCAGCGGGGTCCTCTACTCCGTCGGCCGCGACCCCGCGCGGCTCGTCCCGGTGCCCGACGCCGTCGCCGGACGCCTGGTGCTGGCCGCGCTGGGCCGCGGCGACGGGGCGGGCGCGCACCCGGTCGCGGTGCCGGACGCGCAGCTCGCGGCCGCGCCGCGGCTGCCGCCGGCGGACGTGCCGGGCACCGTCGGGGTGCCGCTGGACGGGACGCCCGTGCCGTCCGGCTGGGCGGTGTGCGACACCCGGACCGCGGGGACCGGGCCCGGCGAGAGCACGGTGCTCGCCGGGGCGCTGGCGGCCGGGGACGCGCCGTCGCCGTCGCTGCTGCTGACCGCGGACGGCGGCGCGACCTACCTGGTCCACGACGGCCGCCGGCACCGGTTCGACCCGGCCGACCGCGACGCACTGGCCGGGCTGGGGCTGCTCGGGGCGCCGGTCCGGCGGGTCGGCGACGGCCTGCTCTCCGCCGTCCCGGAGGGGCCGCCGCTGCGGCTGCCGGCGCCCGCGGGCGCGCCGGTGCCGGACCTCGGCGACCCCGGCGACGTGGTGGTGAACGAGCCGCTCGGCGGGCCGCCGTCGTACTACCTGGTGGCCGGGGGCGGTCTCGCCCCGGTGCCGGTGACCCTGGCCGACGCGGTCCGGTCCGCGACCGGGCAGGACGCGCCGACCGTGCTGCCGCAGGGCCGGGTCGCCGCGGCCGCGGTCGCCGTGGTGCCCGGGGCCGACGCCTGGCCCGCCGAGCGGGTGCGCCCGGGCGGGCGGGAGCCGGTGCTGTGCGCGACCTGGCGCGACGGCCGGACCGGGCTCGTCGCCTCGGACGCGCTGCCGCTCGCGGCCGGTGCCGTCGCCGTGCGGCTGGCGGGGGCGGACGGGGCGGGCAGGTCCGTGCCGGGCGCCGCGAGGTCCACCCAGGGCCCGGGGACGGAGAAGGCCCCGGGCCGGTCGTCGCCGTCGACCGCGCCGACGGCGAGGACCCCGTCGTAGGACGCGGGCAGCGGCCGCAGGTCCGGGTCGCCGGTGCAGCTGCCGTTCTCGTCGCGGTTCCCGGCGGCCGCGACGACGAGCACCCCCGCCGCCCCGGCCGCCGCGACGGCGTCGCGCAGCGGGGCGCCGACGCCGTCGACCTCGGCCGACGGCACGCACACGACCTCCGACACGTTGATCACGCCGGCCCCGAGCGCGACGGCGCGGTCGATCGCCGCGGCCAGCGTGCGGATCTCCCCGGCCGGTCGTTCGGCACCGTCCGCGCCGCGCACGACGTAGCGGCCCGAGGACTGGCGCAGCGACACGACCGTCGCGCCGGGGGCCAGCCCGGCGCCCTCGCCGGTGACCGGGTCCGGGGCGCCGGCGAGCAGCAGCGCGACGTCGCTGCCGTGGCCGTCGCAGTCGGTGAGGCCGTCGCCTCCGGTGAGGTAGTCGCCGCCGCCGCGCAGCCGTCCGGCCAGCCGCGGCAGCGGCGCGACGCCGGTGTCGATCACCGCGACGACCTGGCCCGCGCCGGTCGCGAGGTCCGGCGGCGGGGGGTCGACCGCACCCCGGGCCGCGCCGGGTCCGGCGTCGCCGGGCGGGCTGCAGTCGCGGGTCCGGCGCAGGCCGTCGGCGGGGCCGGGCGGCCCGGGGTCCGCGCCCGACACGCTCGCGCCCGCCTGCACCGGCCCCGCGGACACGGCGGTGGTGAGCGGGGCGGACGAGAGCGGGACGGAGGGGGGCGGGGCCGCGGCGGGCACCCCCGCGGCGACCCCGGCGACGACCACGCCCGCGAGCCCGCCCCGGAGGGCCCCGCGCAGCGTCGCGCGTCCGGTCACCACCCGCGCACCAGGGCGAACAGTCCCATCGCCGCCAGCGCGGCCGGGATCGCGGCGGCGGTCAGCACCAGCTCGCCGACGTCGAGCGCCCGGCGGGCCGGCGGCGACGGCGCCGCCCGCACCGCGGCGGCGCCCCCGGCCACCGCGAGCAGCAGCCCGGCCGCCACCGCCGGACGCAGCGCCGCGGACAGCGTCAGGGCCGCCGGCACCGCGGCCGCCGCCACCGCGACGACGGCGGCCGCCGCCTGCACCCGGGCCGCGGCCGGTTCGGCGCAGGAGCGGGCCCGCAGCAGCAGCACCGCCGCCGTCTCGAGGAGCAGCAGGCCGCCGGGCGGGCCGCCGGCCGCCGCGACGGCCGCCGCCCCCGCGGCCGGGTCGGCCGTCCCGGCGAGGGTGCCCAGGTACAGCCCGCGGGCCAGCCCGGCGCGGGCGAGCAGCTCGTCGCCGGGCAGGACGCGCTCGGCGTCGGCCAGCCCGTCGGCGCCGGTCGGGACGGCCGGGGCGGGCACCCCCGCCAGCCGCAGCGCGAGCCGGGGCAGCAGCGGGCCCGCGGCCAGCGCGGGAGCGGCGAGCCCGGCGGCGACGGCGGTCACCGGTGCGTCGAGCAGCAGGCGGGCCAGGGCCGCGGCCGCCGTCGCCCCGGCGGTCAGCGCCACCGCGAGCAGCACCGGCGAGACCGTCCGGACCAGTGCCTGGCCCGCGGCCGCGGCCAGCCCCGCCCCGGCGGCGGCCAGCAGCAGCGCCCCCGCACCCGGCGGTGCCGGCAGGGCGGTGAGCCCGGCGGCCGCCGCGACCGGCACCGCGCAGAGGGCCGCCGCGCCCGCGACGCGCGGGTCGTGCGCGGTGCGGTACGCGACGAGCAGCGCCACCCCCGCCGCGACGGCGGCGAGCGCGCACGCCCACGGCCGCCCCGGCCCGTCCACCGTGGACAGCACGGCCGCGGCCGCCGCCGTCGTGAGCACCGCGCCGGCGCTCCCGGCCCGGGCGGTGGCACCCGTCCCGGCCTCGCGCACGA
The DNA here is from genome assembly GCF_037727765.1 of Pseudonocardia spirodelae. Classification (NCBI taxonomy): domain Bacteria; kingdom Bacillati; phylum Actinomycetota; class Actinomycetes; order Pseudonocardiales; family Pseudonocardiaceae; genus Pseudonocardia; species Pseudonocardia spirodelae. Next base: position 81,145 of record NZ_JBBJUP010000011.1, read on the forward strand.
CCCCGGCGACGGCCTCGGCGGCGTCGTCGAGGACGGGGGGTGCCGGGGCGGGGCGCGGCGGCCCGAGGTGCAGCAGCTCGCCCTCGCGGACGCCGAGCTCGTCGAGCGTCGCGTCCGGTGGCAGCGCGCCCCCGGCCGGGCCGGTGAACCGCCAGGCCTGCGGGAGACCGGGGGTGCCGCGTCCCAGCAGCTCACGGACCATCGGGACCAGCTCGGCGACGGCGACGTCGGCCGGCAGCGCGACGTCCAGCCGTCCGCGCGGGGTGTGCACGGCGACGCGCGTCCAGCGGCCCGGCACCGGGCCCGCGGGGGACCCGGACGGTGCGCCGTCGTCGCCGGCGGTGGCCGGTGCGGGCATCACGGAGGTCACGGGCGGCTCCCGGCGGATCGTCGCGAACGGCCCCGGTGGACCCGGAGCGGCTGCGAGTATTCGCCGGTCGCGGCGCCGCCGCGGGCGTTCGGGGAGATCGGGGACGGGGGCGGCGATGGCCGGGACGGTCGGTGTGCGGCGGCCACGGCGGACGGTGCCGGAGGCGCCCGGCGGCGAGCTCGTGCTCGAGCCCCCGCCCGAGCCGGAGCGGCCGCTGCCGGGTGGTCTCGCGCAGCGGCTGCTCCCGCTGGCGATGGTCGGCGGCTCGCTGCTGTTCGTCGTGCTCGGCCGCGGCGACGCGAGCACCTGGCTGTTCGGCGGCATGTTCGCGCTGTCGGCGCTGGGGATGCTCGTCTCCGGCGGCGGGCGCGGCGCCGGCGCCCGCACCGCGACGATGGACGAGGACCGCCGCGACTACCTGCGCTACCTCGACGTCCTGGCCGGGCGGGCGCGCGCGATCGCCGACGAGCAGCGCCACGCGCTGGGGACCGTGCACCCCGACCCGGCCGCCTGGCCCGACGTGCTCGCCGCGGGCCGGCTCTGGGAGCGCCGCCCCGGCGACGACGACTTCGGCCGGCTGCGCGCCGGGTGCGGCACCCAGCGCCTCGCCACCCGGCTCACCGCCCCGCACACCGGTCCGATGGAGACGCTCGAACCGGTGTCCGCGCTGGCGCTGCGCCGCTTCCTGCGCCGCTGGTCCACCGTGGACGACCTGCCGGTGGCGGTGGACACCCGCGCGTCGGCGACGGTGTGGCTCGAGCCCGACCCGGACGCCGCGCCGGTGCTCGACCTCGCCCGCGCGCTCGTCGCGCAGTACGTCACCTGGCACGGCCCCGACGACGCGCGCCTGGCCGTCGTCGCGCCGGGGGGTGCGGCGCAGCGCTGGGAGTGGGCGAAGTGGCTGCCGCACGTCGCGCACCCGCGCCGGCACGACGCCGCCGGGCCGGTCCGGATGATCACCGACGACCCGGACCGGGTCCGGCGGTGGTGGGTCGACGAACCGTCGGCGGCCCAGCAGCACCTGCTCGTCGTGCTGGACGGGGCGGCCGACACCCCCGGCGCGTGGGCCGGGCTGCCCGGTGTGACCGTGCTCCGCCTGGGCCCCGCGGGCGGGCGCCGTCCCGCCGCCTCGGTACTGCGCCTGGCCGCGGGCACCGGCCCGGACGGCGTGCGGACGCTGCGCCGGGGCGGACCCGGCGGAACGCTCGTCGGCACCCCGGACGGGCTCGCCGTCGCCGAGGCCCGCGCACTGGCCCGGCGCCTCGCGCGCTACCGCCCGGACGGCACGGCCGACGTCGTGGAGTCCGGTGTGGACGCCCGCGGTGACGGCCTGCCCGCACTGCTCGGACTGTCCACGACGGACGCCGCGGGGATCGCCGCGCTGCGCGCGCGCCGCGCCCCCGGGGCGCGGCTGCGGGTCCCGCTGGGCACCGACGCGGCCGGTGCCCCGGTGCTGCTGGACCTCAAGGAGTCCGCGCAGGGCGGGGCCGGGCCGCACGGGCTGTGCATCGGCGCGACCGGCTCGGGCAAGTCCGAGCTGCTGCGCACCCTGGTGCTCGGGCTGGTCGCGGCGCACACCGCCGACGAGCTCAACCTCGTGCTCGTCGACTTCAAGGGCGGTGCGACCTTCCTCGGTCTCGCCGGGCTTCCGCACACCTCCGCGGTGATCACCAACCTGGCCGAGGAGCTGACCCTGGTCGACCGGATGGCCGACGCGCTCGCCGGTGAGATCACCCGCCGCCAGGAGGTGCTGCGCGCCGCGGGCAACCTCTCGTCGCTGGCCGAGCACGACGCGCTGCGCCGCGGCGGCGCGCCGCTGGCCCCGCTGCCGTCGCTGCTGGTCGTCGTCGACGAGTTCTCCGAGCTGCTCGCCCAGCGCCCGGAGATGATCGACCTGATGGTGACGATCGGCCGGCTCGGCCGGTCGCTGGGCATCCACCTGCTGCTCGCGTCGCAGCGGCTGGAGGAGGGACGGCTGCGCGGCCTGGAGTCGCACCTGTCCTACCGGATCGCGCTGCGCACGTTCTCCGCCGCCGAGTCCCGCGCCGTGCTCGGCGTGCCCGACGCGCACCTGCTCCCGCCCACGCCCGGCGCCGCCTACCTGTCCGCGGGCACCGACGAGCTCGTCCGTTTCCGCGCCGCCTACGTCTCCGGCCCGGAGCGCCCGCGCCCGGCCCGGCGTCGCGCGCCCGGCGCACCGCGGGTCGCGGTGGCGTTCCGGGCGGGCCCGGTCGCCCTCCCCGCGACGGCGTCGGCGGCCCCGCCGGAACCGGAACAGGCACCGGCCGGGACGGTGCTGGACCGGATCGCCGACGCCGTCCGCGGGCCCGGCCCGCGGGCGCACCGGGTGTGGCTGGACCCCCTGGAGGAACCGCCGCCGCTGCCGGTGGTGCTGGGGGAGCCCACCGTCCGCGCGGGCCGCGGGCTCTGCGCCCCCGGGCCCGCCGGGCGGCTCGCCGCGCCGGTCGGCCTGATCGACCGGCCCTACGCGCAGCGGCGCGACCCGCTGGTGCTGGACCTGTCCGGGGCGGCCGGGCACCTCGCCGTCGTCGGGGGGCCGCGGTCGGGCAAGTCGACGGGGCTGCGCACGGTCGTCACCGCGCTGGCGCTGACCCACACCCCGGCCGAGCTGGGCGTGCACGTGCTCGACCTGGGCGGCGGGACGCTCGCCCCGCTGGCCGGGCTCCCGCACGTCGGGACCGTCGCCGACCGGCGCGGCACCGACCTGGTGCGCCGGGTGGTGGCCGAGACGCTCGCCGCGGTCGACGAGCGGGAGCGGCTGTTCGCCGCGCACGGCGTCGCCGGGATCGAGGAGTTCCGCACCCGTCGCGCCGCCGGCGAGTTCGCCGGGGCGGGCGCGACGGACCTGCTGCTCGTCGTCGACGGCTGGGCGGCGCTGCGCGCCGGGTTCGAGGACCTCGAGGAGAGGATCACCGCGATCGCCGCCCGCGGGCTGGCCTACGGCGTGCACCTGGCGCTGTCCGCGGCCCGCTGGGCCGAGATCCGCCCGGCGCTGAAGGACCAGCTGGGCAGCCGCGTCGAGCTGCGCCTGGGCGACCCGTCGGACTCCGAGGTCGACCGCCGCCGCGCCGCGACGGTGCCGCCGCGCCCGGGGCACGGCCTGTCCGCCGACGGCGAGGCCACCGTGCTGGCCGCGCCGTGGCTGGTGCCGGGCGCCGACCCGGCGGCGGCGCTGTCGTCGGCCTGGGACGGGCCGGTGGTCGGGCCGGTGCGGCTGCTGCCCGCCCGGGTGACCGTCGACGAGCTGCCGCCCGGCCCCGGCCGCGGCCCCGCGCTCGGCATCGACGAGGACCGGCTCGCGACCGTCGAGCTCGATCCGGACGAGCCGCACCTGCTCTGCTTCGCCGACTCCGGCGGCGGAAAGACCGCGCTGCTGCGGCTGCTCGCGCACCAGATCGCGGCGCGGTGGACGCCGGAGCAGGCCCGGATCGTCGTCGTCGACCACCGCCGGACCCTGCTCGGCGAGGTCCCCGCCGGGCACGTCCTCGCGCACACCTCGACCGCGCAGGCCACCACCGACGCCTGCGCCGAGATCGCGGGCTCGCTGGGACGGCGGCTGCCCGGCCCGGACGTCACGCCCGCCCAGCTGCGCGAGCGGTCCTGGTGGAGCGGCCCGGACGTGTGGCTGCTCGTCGACGACTACGACCTCGTCGTCCCCGCCGCCGGATCGTCCGGCGCGCACCCGCTGCTCGCGCTGGCCGAGTACCTGCCGCAGGCGCGCGACGTGGGCCTGCACGTCGTCCTCGCGCGGCGCACCGGTGGCGCCGGGCGGGCCCTGTTCGACCCGGTCCTCGGGCGGCTGCGCGAGCTCGGCGCGCCCGGCCTCGTCGGGTCCGGCAGCCCCGACGAGGGCGCCCTGCTGGAGAAGGTGCGCCCGGCGCCGCTGCCGCCGGGCCGCTGCGTGCTGGTCGACCGGCGGGCCGGCGCGCGGCGGATGCAGCTGGCCTGGACCGAGCCGGGGTGAGCGGGTACGCCGTCGCCGTCCACGACCGGCCGGACCGGGTGCTGCTGGCCGCGGCCGACGCGCAGGGGGTGCGCCTGGTCGCGGCGGCCCCGGCCGGGACCCCGCCCGCGGCGGCGGTGGCCGCGTTCTTCGGGGACGTGCCGCCCGCCGTCGTGGTCCGGGTCGGCACGACGCCCGGCGGCCCGTTCCCCGGCGCGCCCCGGGTGCTGGTGGTCCCCGCGGCGGTCGCGGTGCTGGGCCCCGGGCTCCCGGGCGGGCCGGTCCTCGTCCTCGACGACGACGGCGCCACCCTCGTCCGCGACGGCGTGCCCGGTGCGCCGGTCCGGCCGGGGCCGGGGGAGGTGGCGGCGCTGGTGCGCCGGCACGCGGTCGTGCAGGTCGTGACCGCGGGCCCGGGCGTCCCGCCGGACGCGGGGTGCCCGGTCCGGGCGGCCGACGGGGCCTGGGGGCCGGGGACCGCCGCGGTGGCCGGGGCCGCGCTGCTGGGGGTGCTCGCCGGCGCCCAGGGGTCCGGCCCGGTGGGGTCCGGTGCGGTGGGGGCCGGCCCGGTGGGGTCCGGCCCGGTGGGGTCCGGCGCGGTCCCGGGCGGGGAGGCGCCGGAGCCGGAACGCGGCGACCGGGGGCCGGCGCTCGTCGTCGCGGCCGCGGTCCTCGGCCTGGTCCTCGTCGCGGCCGGGCTGCTCCTCCCCGGCGGCGCGGCACCGCAGGGGCCGGGCGCGGGCGTCGTCGTGCAGTACGGCTACGCCGCCGCCCTGCCGGCCGGCTGGGAGCACACCGGAGGCGACCCGCGGCGGCGCCGGGTGCTGCTCACCCCGGCCGGCCGCCCCGGCGGGGCCGACCTGCTCGTCCTGGAGCGCAGCCCGCTGGACTACGACGCGTCCCGCGAGCCCGCCCGCGCCCGCCGCGAGCTCGCCGCCGAGCTCGGCGGGGCCGTGCCGGAGCCGGTGACCTTCGGCGGCCGCCCCGTCCTGCGGTGGACCCAGGACCCCGGCGACGGCACCGCCGTGGACTGGCACGTCGTGTTCGAGGGCGGCGACGAGCTCGTCGCGGGCTGCCGCAGGCCCGCGGGCGAGCCGGTCCCGCCGGGGTGCGCGGAGGTCGTCGCGTCGCTGCACCGGGTGCGGTGAGGCCCGGATCGTTCCCGGTCGCGAACGATCCGCCCGGAACGGCCACGGCCGCCCCGCCCGCCCTGCCACCGTGCGCGGGCCGGGGACACCCCGCGGCCCCGGGCACGACCGGCCGGGACACCCAGGAGGACGAGGTGGCAGGCGATGGCCGACGGGTTCGGCACGACGACCGAGGAGATGACCCGGGCCGCGGGCCGGGTCCGGGCGGTGAGCGACGCGGTGAACGGCGAGCTCACCCGGCTGCGGTCCCAGCTCGGGCCGCTGCAGGGGCAGTGGTCCGGGGCCGCGGCGACGGCGTTCGCGCAGCTGATGGCGAGGTGGGACACCGAGGCGCGCCGGCTGAACGAGGCGCTGACCGCGATCGGTGAGCAGCTCGGCGGCACCGCGACGGCGTACCAGCAGCAGGAGGACAGCAACCGCACCGCCATCTCGTCGGTGCTCGGGTGAGGGGGAGCGTCACCGTGGGATCCGAGATCAAGGTCACCTTCAGCGCGCTGGAGACGGCGTCGGCCGACGTCGCCGCGACGACCGCGCGCATCACCGCCCAGCTCGAGGACCTCCGGCGCGATCTCGCGCCGGTGGTCTCGACCTGGACCGGCGAGGCCGCGGCCACCTACCAGGCGTCCCAGCAGAAGTGGGACGCCTCCGCGGAGGGCCTGACCGCCACCCTGGGCACGATCGGGCGGCTGGTCGGACAGGCCGGTCAGAGCTACCGGGCCACCGAGCAGGCGAACCGGGCGCGGTTCGCCTGAGGACGCCGTCCCGGGGGCCCGGACCACCCCCCGCGTCCGCCCCCGGGACCGGCGGGTACTCTTGACACTCGTTGTGCAGCGGTGGAGACCCGCGGGCGCCGTCCTCCGGCGACAGCGGCGGGATCGAGCGTCCCTCCGGCGTCCACCAGCAGCACGCTGAGGAACCAGAGACTAGAGAGTGGGCCGGAACCCGTGCGGACGGCCCACCAGCCGAGAACGACGACGAGGTAGATCCGTGCCCACGTACAGCCCCAAGCCCGGCGACATCCAGCACGCCTGGCACGTGATCGACGCCGAGGACGTGCGCCTCGGGCGGCTGGCCACCCACGCGGCCACGCTGCTGCGCGGCAAGCACAAGCCGACCTACGCGCCGCACGTCGACAACGGCGACTTCGTGGTCATCGTGAACGCCGAGAAGATCTCGGTGTCGGGCAACAAGCGGACCGACAAGTTCGTCTACCGCCACTCCGGCTTCCCGGGTGGCCTCCGCCAGCGCTCGGTCGGCGAGATGATCGACAGCCAGCCCGACCGCCTCGTGGAGAAGGCGATCAAGGGCATGCTGCCGAAGAACCGCCTCGGGCGCGCGATGGCCAAGAAGCTGAAGGTCTACGCCGGCCCGTCGCACCCGCACGAGGCCCAGAAGCCGCAGCCGTTCGAGATCAAGCAGGTCAGCCAGTGACCACCCCGAGCAACGAAGAGGGACAGCCCGTGACCAGCCCCGAGAACGGACCCGACGAGGTCGTCGACGCGGTCGAGACCGAGGGTGTGGCCGCCGAGGCGACCGAGACCGAGGTCGCCGACGTCGACTACACCATCGGTGACGCCGCCGAGTTCGACGCCGACGGGTTCGCCGCCGAGGCCCCCGTGCTGGGCGACCGCCCGGTCCAGACCGTCGGCCGCCGCAAGGAGGCCGTCGTCCGCGTCCGGCTGCTGCCGGGCTCCGGCCAGTTCACCCTCAACGGCAAGCCGCTCGAGGTGTACTTCCCGAACAAGCTGCACCAGCAGATCGTGAAGGAGCCGCTGGTCCTCGTCGAGAAGACCGAGCGCTTCGACATCTTCGCCAACCTCAAGGGCGGCGGCACCGCGGGTCAGGCCGGCGCGCTGCGCCTGGCCATCGCCCGTGCGCTGGTCGAGCTGGACTCCGAGGACCGCCCGCCGCTGAAGAAGGCCGGCTGGCTGACCCGGGACGCCCGCGCCGTCGAGCGCAAGAAGTACGGCCTCAAGAAGGCCCGCAAGGCGCCCCAGTACTCCAAGCGCTGATCGCACACCGGATGCCTCGTCTCTTCGGAACCGACGGCGTCCGGGGCCTGGCCAACGGCGAACTCCTCACTCCGGAGTTCGCCGTTGGCGTCTGTGCCTCGGCCGCACGCACGCTCTCGAACGGCTCCGGCCGGCGGCCCCTCGCGGTCGTCGGGCGTGATCCGCGCGCCAGCGGCGAGATGCTCGAGGCCGCGGTCGTCGCCGGGCTCACCTCGGCCGGTGCGGACGCGATCCGGGTCGGTGTCGTACCGACCCCGGGCGTCGCGCACCTGGTCGCCGAGACCGGCGCCGACCTCGGCGTGATGATCTCCGCGTCGCACAACCCGATGCCCGACAACGGCATCAAGCTCTTCGCCGCGGGCGGTCACAAGCTGCCCGACGACGTCGAGGACGCGATCGAGCAGCAGCTCGCCTCCGGCGCGGCCGGCCGTCCCACCGGGGCGGACATCGGCCGCGTCTGGGACGCGCCGGACGCCACCGACGTCTACGTCGCGCACCTGCTGGACGCCGCGCCCGGATCGCTGTCCGGGCTGCGCGTGGTCGTGGACTGCGCGCACGGCGCCGCGTCGCTGGCCGCCCCGGAGGCCTACCGCCAAGCGGGCGCGGACGTGATCGCGCTGCACGCCGAGCCGGACGGTCTCAACATCAACGACGGCGTCGGCTCGACCCACCTGGACCCGCTGCGGTCCGCGGTGCTCGAGCACGGCGCGGACCTCGGCATCGCCCACGACGGCGACGCCGACCGCTGCCTGGCCGTGGACGCCACCGGCGCCGTCGTCGACGGCGACCGGATCATGGCGGTGCTCGCGCTCGCCATGCGCGACGCCGGGGAGCTCGCCCACGACACGCTCGTCGCCACGGTGATGAGCAACCTGGGCCTGCACCTCGCGATGCGCGAGGCCGGCATCACCCTGGACACCACCAGGGTCGGCGACCGCTACGTGCTGGAGCGGCTGCGCGAGGGCGGCTACACGCTGGGCGGCGAGCAGTCCGGGCACGTCGTGCTGCCCGGCCACGCCACCACCGGCGACGGCCTGCTGACCGCGCTGCGGCTGATGGCGCGGGTCGCGCAGACCGGGACGCCGCTGGCCGAGCTGGCCTCGGTCGTGACGGTGCTGCCGCAGGTGCTGCGCAACGTCTCGGTCGCCGACAAGGACGCCGTCGCGGTGTCGTCGGAGGTCGCGGAGGCCGTCGCGAAGGCCGAGGCCGAGCTCGGGGACACCGGCCGGGTGCTGCTGCGCCCGTCGGGGACCGAGCAGCTGGTCCGCGTGATGGTGGAGGCGCCCACCGAGCGCGAGGCCGACGCCGTCGCCGCGCGGCTGGCCGGGGTCGTCGCCGCCGCGCACTGACCCCACCGGCGTGCCCCGGGGCCGTCACCCGTCACGGGTGGCGGCCCCGGCCCGTCTCCGGGCGGGCTGCGATGCCGGCGGTTCGCGATCGCGACCGGATCCCCGGGATCTCCGTCCCCGCCGGTGCCGGCCGGGGACGCTGCTGCGGTGCGACCGGACCTGCGGCGTGACCCCGATGCGCTCGACCGCGCCGCGGACGCCCTGTCCGGTCCGGCCGCGGCCCTCGACCGGGCCGCGGCGGAGGTCCCCGACCCGGACCGCGCGCTGCGGCTGCGCCGCGTCGCCGAGGAGCTGACCTCGCTCGCCGCGGCCGCCCGCCGCGCCGCCGCCACGACCCGTGCCGCCGACGGCGACGCCGCACGCGGGTTCACCGGGCTGCACGACCCCGCCCGTCCGGGGGCGTGACCGTGCCGGCCGACGACGGCGTGCAGCGCCAGGCCGCCGCCCTGCGCGAGCTGGTGGGGGAGCTGGACGACACCGCGCGGCTGCTCACCGGCGTCCGCGACGCCGTCACCGCGGCCTGGGACGACGCGGCCGGGCGGGAGTGGACCGGACGCCTCGACCTCGTGGGGCGCGAGGTCCGGCGGCTGGCCGACGAGGCCGCGCAGGACCGGGCGTACCGGGACGGGCCGGCCGGGGACGGGGCGTCCGGGGGACCGGCGGTCCACGACGAGGCTCCCGCGGCCGGACCGGGAGCGGGCGGCCCGCAGGATCCCGGCGGCGTGCGCGCCCCCGGGCTCCCGGGACTCCGCACGACCGGGCGGCGCGGCGTCGTCGCCCCGGCTCTGCCGCCGCTCACGGACGGGGCACCGAGGTGACCCCGGGCCCGGCGGCTCAGAGGTCGGAGGCCGCCAGGTCCCGCTCGATGTCGGCGGCCGCCCGCAGCAGCCGCGGCAGGTGCCGGTCGGTGAGCTCGTCGCGGGTCGCGACGCCGACGTGGGTCGACACGTTCACCGCGGCGATCACCCGCCCGGCCCGGTTGCGCACGGGGGCCGCGACGCCGCGCAGGCCGTCGTCCAGCTCCCGCTCGACCAGGGCCCAGCCCTGGGTCCGGGCCGCGACGACGGCGTCGCGCAGGGCCTCGACGTCGCGCACGGTGTGGTCGGTCCGCCGCTGCACGGTGACCGAGGCCAGGAAGGCGTCGAGCTCGTCGTCGGGCAGGCCCGCGAGCAGCACCCGGCCCATCGACGTCGCCCACGCCTCGTAGCGGGTCCCGACGGTGATCCGCAGCCCGCTGAGCCGTGCGCTGCGGGCCAGGGCGAGGTAGACGACGTCGGTGCCGTCGAGCTCGGTGAGCGAGGCCGTCTCGTGCAGCTCGTAGGACATCGCCTGCAGGTGCGGCAGCGCCACGTCGACCAGCGACAGCCCGGACAGGTAGGCGTAGCCGAGCTCCAGCACCCGCGGGGTCAGCTCGAACCGGTCGCGGCCCGTGCGACGGGCGTAGCCGAGGTCGACCAGCGTCAGCAGCAGCCGGCGCGCGGTGGCCCGGTCCAGGTCGGTCCGGGCCGCGACCTCGCTGAGCGTCATCGACGGCGTGTCCGGCCCGAACGCGCGGACCACCCGGAACGCCCGCTCCACCGCCCGCACGAAGTGCCGCTCCTGCGCGGCCGGCTCCGCGGTCATCGAACCCCCTCCGGTCGGCGGACCACCGACCCTACCGGCGGCACCCGTGCGACCCGGTCTTGCGATCACCGCGCCGCGCGTCGTACCGTTGTGCGCACTGCACACAGATGTGCGCACAGCGCACAAACCGATGCGCACTGGAGAAGGTCATGACACAGCCGTCATCCGCCCCGCCCGGGGCCCGCCGCGCCGCCGCCGGCTCGTTCGTGGGCGCCGTCGTCGAGTGGTACGACTTCCTGCTCTACGGGGTCGTCGCCGCGCTCGTCTTCGGGCACCTGTTCTTCCCGGGCGAGAGCCCGACCGCGGGCGCGCTCGCCGCCTTCGCCACCTTCGGCATCGGCTTCCTGTTCCGCCCGCTCGGCGGGATCGTGTTCGGCCACCTCGGCGACCGGATCGGGCGCAAGCGCACCCTGGTCTGGACGATCGCGATCATGGGCCTGACCACGGCCGCGATCGGGCTCCTCCCGACCTTCGACCAGGTCGGCTACCTCGCCCCCGTCCTGCTGGTCACCCTGCGCTGCGTGCAGGGCCTCGCGGTCGGCGGGGAGTGGGGCAGCGCCGCGCTGCTGGCCGTCGAGCACGCGCCGAAGCGGTGGCGGGCGCTGTACTCCAGCGGCGTGCAGGTCGGGTACTCGGTCGCGCTGCTGCTGGTGAACGGCTTCGTCGCGATCCTGGTCGCGACGCTCAGCGAGGACGCGTTCCAGACCTGGGGCTGGCGGGTCCCGTTCTTCTTCGGGCTCCTGCTCACCCTGGTCGGGCTGTGGATCCGCTCCGGCGTCGAGGAGTCCGAGGCGTTCACCGAGGCCGCCGCCGCCCAGGCCGCCGAGCCGGTCGAGAAGCAGAAGCTGCCCGTCGTCGAGGCCCTGCGCCGCCACCCCGGCGCCTTCGCGAAGATCATCGCGCTGCGGCTGGCCGAGCTGCTGACGATGTACATCGTCGTCACCTTCGCGCTGGCCTACGCCACCGGGCAGTACGGCTTCTCCCGCGGGTTCATGCTGGGCCTCGGGCTGCTCGTCGGCGGGCTGGGCATCCTGACGATCCCGCTGTTCGGCTGGCTGTCCGACCGCTACGGCCGCCGCCCCGTCTACCTCGGGGGCGCCGTCGTCGCGGTGCTGGCCTCGGTGCCGTTCTTCGTCGCGATGGAGCAGGGCTCGGCCGTGCTGCTCGTCGTCTGCGCCGTCCTGCTGGTCAACATCGGCCACGACGCGATCGTCAGCGTCCAGCAGCCGCTGTTCACCGAGATGTTCGGCGCGCGGCACCGCAACAGCGGGGCCGGCCTGGGCTACCAGCTCGCCAGCGTCGTCGGCGGCGGGTTCACCCCGTTCATCGCGACCGCGCTCGTCGCCCTCGCGGGCGGCGGCTGGTACCTCGTGGCGGCCTACCTGGCCGGTGGCTGCCTGATCTCGCTGCTCGTGGCCGCCTTCATGAGCTACGAGCCGCACACCGAGCGCGCCGACGCCCCGGCCGCCCCGGCGTCGTCGCACGTCTGACCCGCACCCGACCACCCCGGGAGACCCCCATGCCGACCACCTCGGCCGCGCCCGCCACCACCGTGGCCGTGCGGCTCACCGCCCCCGGCCGTCTCGACCCCACCCCGGTCGCGACGCCCGGACCCGGACCCGGCGAGGTCCTCGTCGGGATCACCGCCGTCGGGCTCTGCGGCACCGACCTGGCCGTGCGCAGCGGCGCCCGGCCGGTCCCGGCGCTGCCCTGGACCGTGGGGCACGAGGGCGGCGGGCGGGTGCTCGCCGTCGGCGCGGGCGTCGACCCGGGCCGGGTCGGCGAGGTCGTCGCCGTCGAGCCGAACATCGCCTGCGGGCGCTGCCGGTTCTGCCGCGCCGGGCGGACCTCGGCGTGCCCGGACCGGGCGGCCCTCGGCGTGACGGCGCCCGGCCTGCTCGCCGGCGCCGTCGCCGTCCCGGCCGGGTACGCCCACGCGCTGCCCGCCGGGCTCGACGCGGCGACGGCCGAGCGGGTCGTCGCCTGCGTCGAGCCGTGGGTGGTCACCCGGGCGGCGCTGCGGCGTGCGGCGCCCGAGCCGGGGTCGCGCTGCCTGGTCGTCGGCGCGGGCAGCCAGGGCACCCTGCTGTGCCTGACGCTGCTGGCCGCCGGGTACGTCCCGGTCGTCGCCGAGCCGCACCCCGGACGGCGGCGCCGGGCCCTGGAGCTGGGCGCGCGCGAGCACGTGCCGGGCGAGGTCTTCGCCACGGTGTTCGAGACCTCCGGCGCGCCCGCCGCGTGGCCGGCCGCGCTCGCCGCCGTCGACCGGGCCGGGACGCTGCTGCTCGTCGGCCAGCACGACGGCCCGTCGCCGGTGAACACCCACGACCTGGTGCAGCGGCAGGTCACCGTGGCCGGGTCGCTGATCTACGACCACCCCGGCGACTTCGCCGCCGCGCTCGCCGGGCTGCCGGCCGTCGCGGACACCCTGCTGGGTCTCATGGAGCCGCAGCCGTACCCGTTCGCCCGGGCCGGGGCGGCGTTCGACGCCGTCCCGGCGGCGGACCGGAAGGTGTGGCTGGCGCCCTGAGCCGCGCGGCGCCGGCCTCAGCCGCCGATGCCGAGCAGCCCCGAGGGGCGCTCCGCGGTCTCCTCGACCGGCTCCGGGGTGAGGTCGACCAGCTGCGTGCCGGGGACCGCGCCGGAGGTCAGCGACGACACCCGCCGCTCGTTCAGCAGCTCCTGCATGAGGAACGCGGTCACCAGCGCGCGGGTGATCCGGCGGGTGCGGTGCTGCGGCCGGTTCTGCAGCAGGATGCTCGACCAGTGCCGGCCCTCGCAGAACCCGAGGTGCCCGGCCCGGTCGATGGTGCGCGCGGTGACGTCGGTGCCCGCCTCGTGCTGGGCGGCCGCGATCTTCTCGGCGTGGCCCTCCGACGGCGCGAGCGAGTCGATGGCGGCGGCGAGGTGCAGCGACGGCGCCGTCACCCGGGCGGCCGCCTCGATCGCCGACGGCCGCACCTCCGACGCGGCCAGGGTCACCAGGGCCCCGAGGCGCTCCCGGCTCGCGGCGGCCAGCACCGCGGCCCCGCCGCCGGTGCCGTGCCCGACCAGGGCGGTCCGGCGGGCGTCGACCGAGACGTGGCCGTCGCCCAGCCGGACGCCGACGCACACGTCCAGCACGGTGTTCAGGTCCGCGGCGAACCGGGACGTGCTCGGCACCGGCCCGCGCTGGGTGTCCGGCGCCGCGGCCACGAAGCCCCAGGTCGCGAGGTGGCGCAGCAGCTCGTGGTAGCGGCGGACCGGCTGCAGCCAGGCGTGGCCGAGCACCACGGCGGGCAGCTGGTAGCCCTCGGCCGGGGTGTAGACGATGCCCGGCAGCCCGATCAGGCCGAGGTCGCCGTGCTTGACCGGGTTCGGGCCGGGCCGCGACAGCACACCGAGGGCGTCCTTGGCCCCCTTCATCGACGGGGGGCGGGTCACGCTGGTCCGGGCCACGGACGGCACCGTACCGGTGCAGGTCACCGCATGCCCGCCGCGCGCGTGCGCCCGGCGTGGCGCCGGTCGCACCCGGCGCCGTACGGTCCGCGACCGGGCGTCGATACGCTCATCCGTATGTGTGGCATCGTCGGTTACGTCGGTCATCGGCCCGCACTCGACGTCGTCCTCGGCGGCCTGCGCCGGTTGGAGTACCGCGGGTACGACTCCGCGGGCGTCGCGCTGCCGGAGGGCGGTGAGCTGCGGATCGAGCGCCGGGCGGGAGCCCTGGCGAACCTGGAGGCCCGCCTCGACGAGGTCGGCCGGGACCGGTTCACCGGCACCTCGGGCATCGGGCACACCCGCTGGGCGACGCACGGCCCGCCGACCGACCGCAACGCCCACCCGCACCGCAGCAGCGACGGCCGGGTCGCGGTCGTGCACAACGGCATCATCGAGAACTTCCTGGAGCTGCGCGCCGAGCTGGAGGCCCGCGGGATCTGGGCGGACTCCGACACCGACACCGAGACCGCCGCGCACCTCGTCGCGCTGGCCCACGCCGAGGGCCCGACCGCGGGCGACCTGCCGGCGTCGGTGCGCGCCGTGGCCCGCCGTCTGGAGGGCGCGTTCACCCTGGTCGTGACCCACGCCGACGAGCCGGACCGGATCGTCGCCGCCCGCCGCAACTCGCCGCTGGTGCTCGGCCTCGGCGACGGCGAGACCTTCCTCGCGTCCGACGTGGCCGCATTCATCGAGTTCACCCGCTCCGCGGTCGAGCTCGGCCAGGACCAGGTCGTCACGATCACCCGGGACGGCTACGACGTCACCGACTTCCACGGCGAGCCCGTCGCGGTGAACCCGTTCGAGGTGACCTGGGACCTCGCGGCCGCCGAGAAGGGCGGCCACGACTACTTCATGCTCAAGGAGATCGAGGAGCAGCCCACCGCGATCGCGAACACCCTGCGCGGGCACCTCGTCGACGGCCGCATCGTGCTCGACGAGCAGCGCCTCACCGACCAGGACCTGCGCGACGTCGACAAGGTCTTCGTCATCGCCTGCGGCACCGCCTACCACTCCGGCCTGCTCGCGAAGTACGCGATCGAGCACTGGACCCGGCTGCCGGTGGAGATCGAGCTGGCGAGCGAGTTCCGCTACCGCGACCCGGTGCTGGACCGCTCCACGCTGGTCGTGGCGATCTCCCAGTCCGGTGAGACGGCCGACACGCTGGAGGCGCTGCGCCACGCCAAGGAGCAGAAGGCCCGCGTGCTGGCCATCTGCAACACCAACGGCGCGCAGATCCCCCGCGAGTCCGACGCGGTGATCTACACCCACGCCGGCCCGGAGATCGGCGTCGCGGCGACGAAGACGTTCACCGCCCAGGTCGCCGCGAACTACCTGGTCGGCCTGGCCCTGGCCCAGGCCCGCGGCACCAAGTACCCCGACGAGGTCGTCCGCGAGTTCGAGCAGCTCGAGGCCACCCCGGCTGCCGTCGCCGAGGTGCTGGAGTCCCTCGGCGAGGCCCGCGCGCTCGGGCAGGAGCTGGCGCCGTCGAAGGCGGTGCTGTTCCTCGGGCGTCACGTCGGCTACCCGGTGGCGCTGGAGGGCGCGCTCAAGCTCAAGGAGCTCGCCTACATGCACGCCGAGGCGTTCGCCGCCGGCGAGCTCAAGCACGGCCCGATCGCGCTGATCGAGGACGGCCTGCCGGTCGTCGTGGTCATGCCCTCGCCCAAGGGGCGCGCGGTGCTGCACTCGAAGCTGCTCTCCAACATCCAGGAGATCAAGGCGCGCGGGGCGCGGACGGTCGTCATCGCCGAGACCGGCGACGAGACGGTCCGCCCGTTCGCCGACCACCTCTTCGAGCTGCCCGCGGTCCCGACGCTGCTGCAGCCGCTGGTCGCGACGATCCCGCTGCAGGTGATCGCGGCCGAGATCGCCCGGGCCCGCGGCTACGACGTCGACAAGCCCCGCAACCTCGCGAAGTCGGTCACCGTCGAGTGATCACCGGTCGTGGAGTCCGGCGTCCGCGACGCGGGCGCCCCGCTCCGCGACCGTCGATCATGGTCGACCGGCGCTAGCCTCGCGGCCATGCACGGGCTCCACACCGCCGACCAGGTCCGGACGGCCGAGGCCGCGTTGATGCGCACCGTCGCCGACGGGGCGCTGATGCGCCGGGCCGCGGCGGGACTCGCCCACCACGTGGGCGAGCTGCTCGGCGCCACCTACGGACGGCGGGTGGTCCTGCTCGTCGGCGCCGGCGACAACGGCGGCGACGCGCTGTGGGCCGGGGCCGGGCTGCGCCGCCGCGGCGCGCACGTCACGGCGGTGCTGACGGCCCCCGGCCGGGCCCACCCCGGCGGGCTGGCCGCGCTGCGCGCCGCCCGCGGACGCACCGTCGCCGCCGACGACCTCGGCGCGGCGCTCGCCGCCGTCGCGCGGGCCGACGTCGTGGACGACGGCATCGTCGGCATCTCCGGGCGCGGCGCGCTGCGCGACCCGGCGCCGGAGCTGGTCGCCGCCGCCGCCGACGCGGCCGGGGTCCCGGTCGTGGCCTGCGACCTGCCCTCGGGCGTCGACTGCGACACCGGGGCGACCGTCGGCCCGCACGTGCGCGCCGCGCTCACGGTCACCTTCGGCACCCGCAAGCCGGTGCACGCGCTGGCCGCCCCGCTGTGCGGCCCGGTCCGGCTCGTCGACATCGGCCTCGGGCCGTTCCTGCCCGCCGAGCCGCACGCGTGGGTGCTGTCCGACGCCGACGCCGGCGCCCGCTGGCCGGTCCCCGGCCCGGACGACGACAAGTACAGCCAGGGCGTCGCCGGGATCGCGGCCGGGTCGGCGACCTACCCGGGCGCGGCGGTGCTCGCCGCGGGCGCGGCCGCCCTGTCGACCTCGGGGATGGTCCGCTTCGCCGGCTCCGCCGCCGACGAGGTGCGCCGGCACTGGCCCGAGATCGTCGCGACCGGGGACATCACCGACGCCGGCCGCACCCAGGCCTGGGCGGTCGGGCCCGGTCTGGGCACCGGCGGGCAGGGCCTGGCCGTGCTGACCGAGGCCCTGGACCGCGACGTCCCGCTCTGCCTCGACGCCGACGCGATCACCCTGCTCGCCCGCCACCCGCACCTGCGCGACCGGATCCACGGCGAGCCGGTGGTGCTCACCCCGCACGCGGGCGAGTTCGCCCGGATCGCCGGGGAGGTCGGCGACGACCGCGTCGGCGCGGTCCGCCGGGCCGCCGCGGACCTGGGGGTGACCGTGCTGCTCAAGGGCAACGCGACGGTCGTCGCCGCGCCGGACGGGCGGGTGCTCGTCGACCCGGCGCGCGACTCCTGGGCCGCGACCGCGGGTTCCGGCGACGTGCTGACCGGGATGCTCGGCGCGCTGCTCGCCGCCGGGCTCGACCCCTGGTGGGCCGCCGGCTGCGCGACGCTCGTGCACGCCCGCGCCGCGACCGCGGCCGCCCGCGAGCACGGGCTGCCCCCGGTGCCCGCGCCCGCGTCGGCGCTGCAGGCGGCGATCCCGGTCGCGCTGCGCGCCGTGCGCGCCGCGGCAGGCGGCACCGCCTGACCTGCGCCGGGAGCGGGTTGTTAGCGTTCCGCGCGTGCCGAAGATCCTGACCAGCCTCCCCGTCGGCGAGCGCGTCGGCATCGCCTTCTCCGGTGGCCTCGACACCTCCGTCGCGGTCGCCTGGATGCGCGAGAACGGCGCGGTGCCCTACGCCTACACCGCCGACCTCGGACAGCCCGACGAGCCCGACCTGGTCGCGGTCCGCGAGCGCGCCCTGGAGTACGGCGCCGAGGCCGCCCGCGTCGTCGACTGCCGCCGCGCGCTGGTCGACGAGGGCATCGCCGCGATCGCCTGCGGCGCGTTCCACATCCGCGCGGGCGGGATGCCCTACTTCAACACCACCCCGATCGGCCGCGCCGTCACCGGCACGCTGCTGGTCCGGGCGATGGCCGACGACGGCGTCTCGATCTGGGGCGACGGCTCGACGTTCAAGGGCAACGACATCGAGCGGTTCTACCGCTACGGGCTGCTCGCCAACCCGGCCCTGCGGATCTACAAGCCCTGGCTGGACGAGGCGTTCGTCGACCAGCTCGGCGGCCGCGCCGAGATGAGCGCCTGGCTGGGCGAGCGGGACCTGCCCTACCGCGACTCCGCGGAGAAGGCGTACTCGACCGACGCCAACATCTGGGGCGCCACCCACGAGGCCAAGCGCCTCGAGCACCTCGACACCTCGATCGAGATCGTCGAGCCGATCATGGGCCTGCGGTTCTGGGACCCGGCCGTCGAGGTCGGGACCGAGGACGTCACCGTCGAGTGGGAGGCCGGGCGCCCGGTCGCGATCAACGGCGTCCGCTACGACGACCCGGTCGCGCTGGTCACCGAGGCCAACCGGATCGGCGGCCGGCACGGCCTGGGCATGACCGACCAGATCGAGAACCGGATCATCGAGGCCAAGAGCCGCGGCATCTACGAGGCCCCGGCGATGGCGCTGCTGTTCGTCACCTACGAGCGGCTCGTCTCCGCCATCCACAACCACGACTCGCTCTCGGCCTACGAGGAGCAGGGCCGCCGGCTCGGCCGCCTGCTCTACGAGGGCCGCTGGCTGGAGCCGCAGTCGCTGATGCTGCGCGAGTCCCTGACCCGGTGGGTGGGCAACGCCGTCACCGGTTCGGTCACCCTGCGGCTGCGCCGCGGCAACGACTGGTCGGTGCTCGACACCCGCGGCCCGGCCCTGGCCTACGCCGAGGACCGGCTGTCGATGGAGCGCGTCGAGGACGCCCCGTTCACCCCGGGCGACCGCATCGGCCAGCTCACCCTGCGCAACCTGGACCTGGCCGACTCCCGCGCCAAGCTGGAGCAGTACTCGGCCACCGGGATGCTCGGCGGCGAGTTCGGCACGTTCGTCGGCGAGGTCGAGGCCGGACGTGCGGCGGAGATCACGGCGACGCCCTCGGACCCCGACGCCGAGCAGGCCGAGGAGTCCCTCGACCGGGCCGCGATGGAGGCCGGGACCGACTGACGGCGCCGGGCCGCCGGGGCGGGATGCGATGATCGGGGCCGTGTCCTCCACGACCGAACCCGCCCCCGGCCCGGGGCCGCGGCACGCGCCGCCGGCCCCCGCCGCCGAGGCGGTCGTCGACCTGGACGCCGTGCGGCACAACACCCGCCACCTGTCCGGCCTCGCCGCCCGCTCGGGCGCCGAGACGATGGTGGTGGTGAAGGCCGACGGCTACGGCCACGGCGCCGCCGCCGTCGCGCGGGCCGCGCTGTCGGCGGGGGCGACCCGGCTCGGCGTCGCCACGCTGGAGGAGGCGCTGGCGCTGCGCTCCGCCGGGGTCGGCGCGCCGCTGCTGTCCTGGCTGCACCTGCCCGACGCCGACTTCGCCGCCGCCGTCGCCGCGGGGGTCGAACTGTCGGTGTCGAGCCGGGTGCACCTGGCCGCGGTGCTGGCCGGGGCCCGGTCCGCGGGCCGCCCGGTCCGCCTGCACCTCAAGGCCGACACCGGGCTCTCGCGCAACGGCTGCCCGCCCGGCGAGTGGCCGGGCCTGCTCGACGACGTCGCCGACGGCGTCGCCGCCGGTGCGTGCGAGGTCGCCGCGGTCTGGTCGCACCTGGCCGCCGCCGACGAGCCGGGCCAGCCCGCCGTCGACTCCCAGGCTGCGCGGCTGGCCGCCGCCGTCGCCGCCGCCCGCGACCGCGGGTTCACCCCGCAGCGCCACCTCTGCAACTCCGCGGGCCTGATGACCCGCCCCGACCTGCACCTCGACGTCGTGCGGCCGGGGATCGCCGTCTACGGCCTGGACCCGCTCGTGCCCCCGGCCGAGAGCCCGCTGCGCCCGGCGATGACGCTGCGCGGGCGGGTCGCGCTCACCAAGACCGTCGCCGCCGGCGAGGGCGTGTCCTACGGCCACGAGTGGGTCGCCCGCGAGCCGCGGGCGCTGGCGCTGGTGCCGCTGGGCTACGCCGACGGCGTCCCGCGCCGGCTCAACGACCGCGGCCGGATGCGCGTGCGGATCGCCGGGACCGTGCGCCCGGTGGCCGGGCGGGTGTGCATGGACCAGTTCGTCGTCGACTGCGGGCGCCCCGGGGCGCTGGACGTGGCGATCGGCGACCCGGTCGAGCTGTTCGGCACCGGCGACGCCGGCGGCCCGACCGCACAGGAGTGGGCCGACGAGCTCGGCACGATCCACTACGAGATCGTCACGGGGGTCCGGGGCCGGGTCCGCCGGACGGTGACCGAGGGGAGCGCATGAGCCGCAGGGGATGGACGGTCGCGGGGATCGCGGGCGGTGTGGTCGGTGCCGCGGGCGCCGCCGCCGGGGTCGGTGTGGCCGCCCAGCGCCGCAAGATCGCCGCCGCGCGCCGCAGCCTGGCCACCGAGATGGCCGAGCACGCCGGGACGCCGCCGGGCACCGTCGGCGAGGAGATGTCGGTCATGGCCGACGACGACGTCCGCCTCGCCTGCGAGGTGGTCGGGCCGGCCGACGGCTCCGACCCGGCGCTCACCGTGGTGCTGGTGCACGGGTTCGCCCTCGACCGTCGTACCTGGTCCGAGCAGCGGCCGTACCTGGCCGGGATGACCGGGCCGTCGGTGCGGATGGTGCTCTACGACCAGCGCAGCCACGGCCGGTCCGAGCGGGCGCCCGCCGAGTCCTGCACGATCGAGCAGCTCGGCCGCGACCTCGACGCCGTCGTCCGGTCGGTGGCACCGGAGGGCCCGCTGGTGCTGGTGTCGCACTCGATGGGCGGCATGACGGTGATGGCGCTCGCCGAGCAGCACCCGGAGCTGTTCCACGACCGCGTCGCCGGGGTCGCGCTGGTGTCGACGTCGGCGGGGGAGATGGCCTCGTCCGGGCTGCCGGGCACGTTCCTGTCCCGCCGCAACCCGATCATCCGCACGCTCGGCGGGCTCGCCGCCTGGCAGCCCGGCCTGGTCGAGACCGGCCGGCGCGCGCTGGGCGACGTCATCTGGGCGTTCACCAAGCGCTTCGCCTACGGTGACCGGCAGGTCGACCCGCGGATGGTGGACCTCGTCGACACGATGATCGACTCGAACGCCGTCGGGGCGCTGACCGACTTCGTCGACACCCTGGGCACCCACGACCGGCTCGCGGCGCTGCCCGGCCTGTCCGGCTGCGAGGTGCTCGTCCTGGCCGGCGACGGCGACCGGATCATCCCGTGGCGGCACAGCGAGGTCATCGCCGAGGCCATCCCGACCGCCCGGCTGGTGCGGCTGCCCGGGGTGGGGCACATGCCGATGCTGGAGCAGGCCGGGATCGTCGACGCCGAGCTGGGCGAGCTGATCCGGCGCTCCACCGAGCGCACCCGCTCCGGCGAGCTGCGCGCGAAGAAGCCCTCGCGCCGCCCGCCCGCCGCGGACGGCGAGACGGCAGCGGAGCCCGCCGCCGACGGCACCGGCGCCCTGCGCGGGATGCTGCGCGGCGCCGGACGGGCCCGTCGCGGCGGCCGCGCACCCGCCCGCGGCGTGCGCGCCCGGAAGAAGGACCGGCCGTGATCCCCGCGCCCGGGGCGGACCCGCTGGTGCGCGAGCTGCCGACCGTCGCCGACACCGAGGAGTTCGGCGAGGCGGTCGGGCGCGAGCTCGCCGCCGGCGACGTGGTGCTGCTCGCCGGGCCGCTCGGTGCGGGCAAGACCGCGCTGGTGCGCGGCCTCGCCCGCGGGCTGGGCGTGACCGGCACCGTCGCGTCGCCGACGTTCGTCATCGCCCGCGAGCACCCGCCCGCCGGGGACGGCCCGGCGCTGGTGCACGTCGACGCCTACCGCCTGGGCGGTCCCGACGGCGGCGTCGACGTCGCGGCCGAGCTCGACGACCTCGACCTCGACACCGAGCTGGACCGGGCCGTCGTCGCCGTGGAGTGGGGGATCGGGGTCGCCGAACGGCTCACCGGCTCCGCGGTCGCGATCGAGCTGGAGCGCCGCGACGACGACACCCGGGTCGCGACCCTGCGCCGCACCGCACGTCCGTAGGCTCGCGGACGTGCTGGTCCTGGCTCTCGACACCGCGACGACCGTCGTCACCGCAGGTCTGGTCGACCTGCCGGACTCCGGCGTGCCGCGCACCCTCGCCGCCCGCGCGCACGACGGCCGCCGGCACGGCGAGCTGCTGATGCCCGCGGTGCGGGCGCTCTGCGCCGAGGCGGGCCACGGGCTCGCCGGGGTCGGCGCGGTCGTCGTCGGCGCCGGGCCGGGGCCGTTCACCGGGCTGCGGGTCGGGATCGCCTCGGCCGCCGCGCTCGGGCACGCCCTCGACGTGCCGGTGCACGGGGTCGTCACCCACGACGCGCTCGCGTGGAGCGCAGGCGGAACGCGCACCGACGCCGCGCGGGGGGTGCACGCCGGGAACCTGCTGGTCGTGACCGACGCCCGCCGCCGCGAGGTGTACTGGGCCGCCTACGACGCGGCCGACCCCGCCGACGCCCGCTCGGTGCGCCGGCTGTCCGGGCCCGCGGTCGAGGCACCCGAGTCGCTCGCCGCGCGGCTCGACGAGCTCGCCGTCGGGACCGTGATCGGGGACCCGGCGTTCGCGGACCGGCTCGGCCGCGAGATCGCCGGACCGGGCGCGCCGGGCCCGGACGCCCTGGTCGGGGTGGCCGCGGCCGACCTGCTCGCCGGGCGTGCCCCGGCCCCCGTCGAACCGCTCTACCTGCGCCGCCCCGACGCCGTCGAGCCGACGGGGCGCAAGCGCGTCACGGCATGAGCACCACGGTCACCCTCGGCCCGCTCTACCGCGCCGACGCCCCGCGCTGCGCGGAGCTGGAGGAGCTGCTGTTCCCCGGCGACGACCCGTGGAGCGCCCAGTCGTTCCGCGACGCCGTCTCCTCCGGGCAGCTCTACCTCGCCGCCCGCGCCGGGGACGAGCTGGTCGGCTATGCCGGTCTCGCCGTCGTCGCGGGGCCGCCGATGGCCGAGGCCGAGGTGCACACCATCGGCGTCGACCCGGCCTGGCAGGGCCACGGCATCGGCCGCGCGCTGCTGGCGGCGCTGCTCGCCGCCGCCGACGAGCTGCGCGCCACCGTGTTCCTGGAGGTCCGCACCGACAACGAGCCCGCCCGCACGCTGTACGAGAGCACCGGCTTCGTCGTGGTGGGGACCCGCAGGCGCTACTACCGGCCGTCCATGGCCGACGCCTACACGATGCGCCGCGAGCGGGCCGCCCGTCAGGACGTGGCGGACAGGTAGGACAGCAGGCGCAGCTCGTCGTCGGTCAGCTCCAGGGTGAGCATCGGCAGCAGCTGCTCCAGCTGCTGCACCGTGCGCGCGCTCGCGAGCGGCGCGGTCACCGTCGGCTGCGCGGCGAGCCAGGTCAGCGCGACGGCCGGGACGGGCACGCCGTAGCCGGCGGAGATCTCGTCGAGCCCGGCCAGCACCGCCCGGCCGCGCGAGTCCAGGTAGGCGGCGGCGCCCTGGGCCCGCGGTCCCTCGGGTGCGGGGGAGTCGGGCCGGTATTTGCCGGTCAGGAAGCCCTTCGCCAGCCCGTAGTACGGGTACACGGCCAGCCCCTGCGCCTCGGCGAGCGGGGCGAGCGCGGCCTCGTAGTCGTCGCGCTCCATCAGGTTGTAGTGCGGCTGGATCGCGGTGAACGCGGTCAGCCCGTCGCGCTCGGAGATCTCCAGCGCCGACCGGATCCGCGCGGCGGTGAAGTTCGACGCGCCGATCTCGCGGACCAGGCCCTCGCGGACCAGCGCGTCGAACGCGTCGAGCGTCTCCTCCTGCGCGGTCGCCTCGTCGTCGCGGTGGGCGTGGTAGAGGTCGATCCGGTCGGTGCCCAGCCGGCGCAGGGAGTCGCGCGCGGCGGCCGCGATGTTCTCCCCGGACAGGCCCTCGCGGCCGGGCAGGGCGCCGACCTTCGTCGCGAGGTGCAGCTCGTCGCGGTTGCCGCGCGCGGCCATCCACTCGCCGAGGATCGTCTCGGACTCGCCGCCGGAGTTGCCCGGCGCGCGCCACATGTAGGAGTCGGCGGTGTCGATCTTCCGCCCGCCGGCGGCGACGAACGCGTCGAGGATCGCGAACGAGGTGTCGCGGTCCGCCGTCCAGCCGAACACGTTCGCGCCGAGTACCAGGTCAGCCACGAGCGCGAACCTACCCTCAGGCGGACCGCAGCCCCGGCCGCCGGTCCTCGGTCACGAACCGCCCGCGCGTCTGCACCGGGGCGCCGGGCTGCTTCACGAACGGCACCACCTTGAACTCGGCCTCCATCCGCTCGGCGGTGAACCGGGTGCTGACGTAGCCGCGCCGGTTGTTGTGGAAGCGCACGTGCGGGTTCTCGGCCAGCACCGCGTCCGAGCCGCTCTGCTTCTCCGAGCCGTCGCCGCCCGAGCTGATCGAGCTGGAGACCAGCTCGCTGCCGACGACCGGCGAGGCCGGGTCGTCGAACCGGCGCTTGACGTCGGCGCCCCAGTGGGCGTGCACGTCGCCGGTGAGCACCACCAGGTTGCGGGCCCGGCCCCGCTGCGTGGCCTCGACCCAGGAGTCGACGACGCGGTCGCGCGAGCCGGGGTAGCCGTCCCACGCGTCGGGGTTGAAGCCGCGCCCGGCCCCGGGGGTGAAGTCGACCTGGGAGAAGAACACCTGCTGGCCCAGGACGTCCCAGCGCGCGCGGGAGCGGGCGAAGCCGTCGGCGATCCAGCGTTCCTGCGCCGAGCCGGGCAGGGAGCGGGCCGGGTCGGTGCGCTCGGCGCAGTCGCTGCGGAAGGTGTCGCCACAGGGCTGGTCGCCGCGGTACTGGCGGGTGTCGAGCATGTGGAAGGTGACCAGGCCGCCGTAGCCGACCCGGCGGTAGAGCCGCATCGCCGCGCCGCGCGGGCGCTGGGCGGCGCGCAGCGGCATGTTCTCCCAGTACGCGCGGAACGCGGCCGCCTTGCGCGCGGCGAAGTCGCCGGGCGGGTCGACCGGGAGCTCGCGGACGTCGCCGGCCCAGTTGTTCTCGACCTCGTGGTCGTCGAACACGACCAGCCACGGCGCGGCGGCGTGTGCGGCCTGCAGGTCGGCGTCGGCGTGGTACTGGCCCAGGCGCTGGCGGTAGCCGGCCAGCGTCGTCGTCTCCGGGCCGGCGTGGTCGCGGACGTTGCCGCCGGGGGCGACGTACTTCTTCGCCGGGTACTCGTAGATGTAGTCGCCCAGGTGCAGCAGCACGTCCGGGCGCTCCTCGGCCATCCGCCGGTAGGCGGTGAAGTACCCGTGCTCGAACTGCGAGCAGGAGGTGAAGGCCATGTGCACCGGGGTCATCGCGGCAAACGGCGGCGCGGTGCGGGTGCGGCCGACGTCGGAGACGGTGCGCCCGACGCGGAAGCGGTAGTGGTAGTCGCGGCCGGGACGCAGCCCGCCCGCCTCGACGTGCACGCTGTGCCCGAGCTCGGGGCCGGTGCGCTCGCGCCCGCGGCGCACGACGCGGGTGAAGCCCTCGTCCTCGGCGATCTCCCACTCGACGTCGGTGCCGCGGTTCCCGATGCCGCCGAGCCCGTCCTCGGCGACCGGGTCGGTCGCCAGCCGGGTCCACAGCACGACCGAGGTCGCGTCCGGCTCGCCGGAGGCGACGCCGAGCCCGAACGGGTCGCCCGCGGGCCGGCCGGGGACGGGTGCGGGGGCGGCCGCGCCGGTCAGCAGCGGTGCGGCGGCGGTGACGGCGGCGGCCGAGAGGCCGGCACGCAGCAGGGAGCGTCGGGAGGTGGTGATCACGTGTCGTAGTGCAACGTTCCCGATCGAGTGACACCCGGCGCCCGGGCGACGGGCGGGTGAACAACAGCCGTCGACGGGGAACTCCGACACGCACGCCACGACGCGGTTGAGCCCCCGCTCGGCTTCTGGCACTCTCATGGATAGAGTGCCAACGCACGTGAGGACGGCCTCCGCCCCGGCACCCGCGACGGCGGGGCGGGACCCCCCGCGTGCGGTGACACACCGCTGGAAGACCCCGTGACATCGGATTCACCCCAGGAAGGGGAGGTCATCGTCGTGGCGAACATCAAGCCGCTCGAGGACAAGCTCGTCGTCCAGGCCAGCGAGGCGGAGACCACCACCGCCTCCGGCATCGTCATCCCGGACACCGCCAAGGAGAAGCCCCAGGAGGGCAAGGTCCTGGCCGTCGGCCCGGGCCGGGTGGACGACAACGGGAACCGCATCCCGCTCGACGTGGCCGTCGGCGACGTCGTCATCTACTCGAAGTACGGCGGCACCGAGGTCAAGTACAACGGCGAGGAGTACCTGATCCTCTCCGCCCGCGACGTGCTGGCCGTCGTCAACTGACGACCGCCCGCATCGCGTGAGCGCACCGCCCCGGGCGGTCCACCGGACGGTGGTCCGGTCGGGGCGGTCGTTCTTCTCCCCCATGACGAGAGGTTGAGAGAGACAAGATGGCGAAGCAGATCAGCTTCGACGAGGACACCCGCCGCGCGCTCGAGCGCGGCGTGAACCAGCTCGCCGACGCCGTCAAGGTGACGCTCGGCCCGCGTGGCCGCCACGTCGTCATCGACAAGAAGTTCGGCGGCCCGACCGTCACCAACGACGGCGTCACGATCGCCCGCGAGGTCGACCTCGAGGACCCGTACGAGAACCTCGGCGCCCAGCTGGCGAAGACCGTCGCGACCAAGACCAACGACGTCGCGGGCGACGGCACCACCACCGCCACCGTGCTGGCCCAGGCGCTGGTCAAGGAGGGCCTGCGCAACGTGGCCGCCGGCGCCGCGCCGTTCGCGCTCGGCCAGGGCATCGCCGCCGCGTCGGCGAAGGTCTCCGAGGTGCTGCTGTCCAAGGCCACCCCGGTCGACGCCAAGAGCCACATCGCGCAGGTCGGCGCCATCGCCTCGCGCGAGCAGGAGATCGGCGACCTGATCGCCCAGGCGATCAACACCGTCGGCAACGACGGCGTGATCACGGTCGAGGAGGGCTCGACCCTCTCGACCGAGCTGGAGATCACCGAGGGTCTGCAGTTCGACAAGGGCTACCTGTCGCCGTACTTCGTCACCGACTCCGAGTCCATGGAGGCGGCGCTCGACGACCCGTACATCCTGCTGCACCGCGACAAGATCAGCTCCATCCAGGACCTGCTCCCGCTGCTGGAGAAGGTGCTCGGCGAGGGCCGGCCGCTGCTGATCATCGCCGAGGACGTCGAGGGCGAGGCGCTGTCCACCCTGGTCGTCAACTCGATCCGCAAGACCGTCAAGGTCGCCGCGGTCAAGTCGCCGTTCTTCGGTGACCGCCGCAAGGCGTTCATGGACGACCTCGCGATCGCCACCGGCGGCCAGGTCATCAACCCCGAGGTCGGCCTGAAGCTGAACGAGGCCGGTCTCGAGCTGCTGGGCCGCGCCCGGCGGGTCGTCGTGACCAAGGACAACACCACGATCGTCGAGGGCGGCGGCTCCAAGGCCGACGTCGAGGGCCGCGTCGCGCAGCTCAAGCGCGAGATCGAGGAGTCCGACTCCGACTGGGACAAGGAGAAGCTCCAGGAGCGCCTGGCCAAGCTCTCCGGCGGCGTCGCGGTCATCAAGGCCGGTGCCGCCACCGAGACCGCGCTCAAGGAGCGCAAGCACCGCATCGAGGACGCCGTCGCGGCGACCCGTGCGGCGGTCGAGGAGGGCATCGTCCCCGGCGGCGGTTCCGCGCTGGTGCACGCCGCGGCCGAGCTCGACGGCGGCCTGGGCCTGTCCGGCGACGCCGCGACCGGTGTCGCGATCGTCCGCAAGGCGCTGTCGGCCCCGCTGTACTGGATCGCCGAGAACGGTGGCGACGAGGGCTCGATCGTCGTCTCCAAGGTGGCCGAGGGCGGCTGGGGGACCGGGTACAACTCGGCGACCCGCAGCTACGGCGACCTGATCGCCGACGGCGTCATCGACCCGGTCAAGGTGACCCGGTCGGCCGTCGAGAACGCGGCCTCCATCGCGCGCATGGTGCTCACCACCGAGAGCGCCGTGGTGGACAAGCCGGAGAAGGCCGACCCGGCGCCCGCCGGTGGCCACGGCCACGGCCACGGGCACTGAGTCCGGACCGGACACACGACGACGGCGGGCGACCTGGTGGTCGCCCGCCGTCGGTCGTTCGGTGCGGGGCAGGAAGTGAGAGTGCCGGTCGCGGGAGATGGGAAGGCCCCCGGCGGCCGGGGCCCGTTCAGGCGGTGTGGATCTCCACCGGCTGAGCGGCCGCCTCGGAAGCGACCTTGAGCTGACGGCGCGGACCGCGGATGATCGCGTCCCGCTCGGACTCGGACAGGCCGCCCCAGATGCCGTACGGCTCCTGGACCTTCAGGGCGTGCTCGCGGCACTGCTGCACCACGGGACACTCCGAGCAGACCTGCTTGGCGCGGGTTTCGCGTCGGGCCCGTGCGGGACCACGCTCACCCTCGGGATGGAAGAAGAACGCACTGTCCATCCCCCGGCAGGCTCCCTCCATCTGCCAGTCGTAGATGTCGGCGACCGGCCCGGGAAGCCTCCGGATGTCCGCCATGTTCGTCACCTGCCTTCGCTATCGATGTCGACAGCGATCAGATTCCCTGGCTCCGGCGCACGCAAACCTGATTCGAGGTGAACGATCGTGCACGTCCGAGAGGGCGTCGCGGGGGTCGCGCGCTCGCCCGGCGTGACCGCGCTCGTCGGTGGGACCGCGACCCGCGCGGAGGTGACCGCGGCCGCCCGGCCGGCGGGGCCCACCGGGGCGCGCTGGGCCGCCGCGGTGGCCCTCGGGGGCACCGGGCACTACGCCGCGGCGGCGGCCCTGCTCGACGGGCTGCGCCGCGACCGGGCCGTCGCTCCGGCGCTGCGGGCGCACGCGGGGGTCACCCGGGCCTCGCACCTGCGCCAGCTCGGCGGCCACCGCGCGGCCGCCGCGCTCGACGGGGAGGCGCTGCGCCTGGCGCTGCCGCACGCCGCGGGGGACGGCCCGGGCGACCCGTGGGGGACCGGGGCGGACGCCGCCGTCGCCGACGCGCTGACCGGGCTCGCCGCGGACGCCCTGGGCCGGGCCGACGCCGCCCGCGCCGCGATCCTGCTGGACCGGGCCGCGCCGTGGTGCGGGCCGGCCGGGCACCGCACCCGCGTCCGGTACGGCTGGGTGCGCGCGGAGACCGCGCTGGTCGCCGGGGACCCGGCCGCGGCGACGGCCGCGGCCCGGGAGGCGCTCCACGGGGCGGTCGCGCTGGGCTCGGCGCGGCACGTGGTGAAGAGCAGGCTGGTCGCGGCGGTCGCCGCCGGGGTGGCCGGGCTCCCGGCCGGCGACCTCGCCGCCGAGCTCGACGCCGTCGCCGGCACCGCGTGGGCCGACGGCTGCCTGCCGCTGTACCGGGCGGCCCTGCAGGCACGGGCCGCCCTGGTGCCCGACGGGCCACCGGACGCCGTCGCGGGTGGTCCGGATGCCGCACCGGACCGGCCACGCTGCGGGCATCCGGGGGCCGATCGGGCGACCGCCGCGGCCGCCTCCGCACCGGTCGCCGGACCGCGACACGCCGGAGCGTCACCTTTCGATACGCGCAGTCGCCGAACGGACGCGGAGGGTCGCCGAAGTGCGGTGTTGCACACGGTGAGCGTCCTCTATACGCGAAGTGACCGATCCGGTCGGGACCTGCTGCGGGAGTAGTGCGTGGGCCGACGCTCCGACGATGTACCGTACGGACTACTCCATTCGGCGACGCTTCACCCACATGACGCTGAGACAGGTGGGCTCGAACGCCGAACGGAGTGCACAAATTCGCCCCGACCGTGTCAAGGTGAGAGGGTCACCCGCCGATTCGGAGGGTGAAGAATCACCCGGCTGCAGGAAGCTGCAGGAAGGAATCGTCGTGACGACGGTACTCATCTGCGACGATCGTCGCAGCGTCCGCGAGGGTCTGACCCGCGTCATGTCCGCGGTCCCCGGGGTCCAGCGCATCGACTGCGTCGCCCACGGGGACGAACTCCTCGCCCGCTACGCCCGCCAGTCCGTCGACGTCGTCCTGGTCGGGACGCAGCGTGCGGTGCCCACCGGGGTGGAGGCCACGCGCCGCCTGGTGGCCGCCCACCCGCAGGCGAACGTCATCGTCTTCGGGGCCCCGGACGACGCCGGCAGCATCGCCGCCGCCATCGCCGGTGGTGCACGCGGCTACCTGCGCTGGGACGCTTCGCGTCCGGAGCTGGTCGCCGCGCTCGCCCACACGCTGGCCAGCACCTCGGTGCCGACCCCGCGCGTGCCCACCGACCCGGGCGTGCAGCTCACCGAGCGCGAGCTCCAGGTGCTGCGCGGGATGAGCCAGGGCAAGAGCAACGGCCAGATCGGCCGGGAGCTCTACCTCTCCGAGGACACCGTGAAGACCCACGCCCGCCGGCTGTTCCGCAAGCTCGGCGTCCGTGACCGCGCGCAGGCCGTGGCCCACGGCTTCCGGCGCGGCCTGGTGTCCTGACCGGGCGACCACCCGGCAGCACCACCCGGCAGTACCGCACGCAGTACCGCACGGGAGCGACCGACCCCGAACCGGCCGCTCCGCCCCACCCGCGACGCGGGTGACCCCACGGGCCGGACCGAACCCCCGCGGTCCGGCCCCGTACCGACCGGTCCCCACCGGTCCGGCGCGCCGGGACCGCGCCGGTCGTGCTCCCCGCGGCCGGACCGTCCACCGCGCGCCTCCCGGGCGGCCCGCCGTCCCGGGGCCCGCGCCGCACCGCGCGCCGCCGTCACCGGCGGTCCACGGCCCCGCCCCCCCCGGGCCCCGGCCCCGGCCCCCGGTGTGCTCCGCGGGGCACTCCCGGGGCTTAGAGCGCTACGAGGGTGCCCCTCGGAGCGCGCCCGGGGCGCTCGCCGCGCCCCCCGCCCCCCGGCGCCGGGTCGGCCGGTGTGCGACGGCGGGTGTTGAGGGTGTTGCGCCGCTCGTCGTAGGCGGTGACGCCCGTCCGGCCGCTGCCGACGAGCGGTCGGCCCCGCACCGGGAGCCGTCCCCCCGCGCCACGTCCGTCCCGTACGCCCCGTCCGTCACCGCCGTCACGCGGCGGTCACCGGTCGGCGCCGCAGCCCCTCGCCGAACCGGGTGAGACCCGCGCCGGACGGTCCGCGACCGGCCTCCGACCTGCGATGATCTTCACCGCGTCCGGTGACCGGGTCGAGCGGACCGTGACGAACCGCTCGCCGACCGTGGTCGTCTCGTGGTCGCGTCCCCGTGGGGCACTGCGCAACCCGCCGGCGTGCACGATCGTCTGACCCCACATGGAGCGACTCCCGCGGGCGACCCCCGCTCGGATACGGTGGATCGGATCCGATCTCCCGCGTCCGACCTGCGCGGACAGGGGTTGCCTCCACGATCGGATGACACTGATGGAAGCTCGTAACGCCTGGACGGTTCCCCACGATGAGTGAATCAAGAGACGTTCCCGACGAGTGGATCGAAGCGGCCATGGCCGGCGACCGATCCGCGGTCGAGCGCGTTCTCGCCATGATTCGGCCTCTCGTCGTGCGCTACTGCCGCGCCCGGCTGGGGGCCGACCGAGGGTCCGTCTCGGCGGACGACGTCGCCCAGGAGGTCTGCGTGGCCGTGCTCACGGCGTTGCCGGGGTACCGGGTGCAGGGTCGCCCGTTCCTCGCCTTCGTCTACGGCATCGCGTCCCACAAGGTCATCGACGCGCACCGGGCGGCGTCCCGGAACCGCTCCGAACCGATGGCCGACGTGCCGGACCGCATGGAGTCGTCCGACGGGCCCGAGACCCGTGCCCTGCAGGTGGAACTGTCGGAGGAGATGTCCAGGCTGCTGGAGGTCCTTCCGGAGAAACATCGGGAGATCATCGTGTTGCGCGTGGTCGTGGGCCTGTCCGCGGAGGAGACCGCAGCGGCCGTCGGCTCGACACCGGGCGCCGTCCGGGTCGCACAGCACCGGGCGCTGTCCCGGTTGAGGAAGATGATGAGTGAGGAGGTGGTCCGGGATGCGTGACCAGGGTCCGCACGGTCCGGGCTTCCCCCCACCGTCCGGTGACGGCTGGGAGCGCCCGCCGGCACCGGTGACGCGTGGCCGCTTCGGCGAGCCCCGTACCGGCCGCACCAACGGGCACTCCCACCCGACCGGCCGCAACGGCCACCCGGTGCCCCACGAGGGCCGCCCGGTGCCGCAGCCGGTGGCGCAGCGCCACCTGGGCCGCTCCGACGCCTGGGACGAGTTCGACGCCCTCGAGGACGACGGCACCGTCGACCTCGTCGAGCTGCAGGCCGACGACGAACTGATCAACGCGCTGGCCTCCGGGCTGAGCGTGTCCGGCCCCGGCCGCCGCGGCTACGACGTCGACGACCGGCTCGCCGCCATGCTCTCGTCCTGGAAGGACGAGGTCGACCGCGAGCCGATCCCGGAGCTCGTCGACACCGAGCAGGCCGTGGAGATGCTGCAGCCGGCGCGGCCGTCGCGGAAGGTCTCCTTCCTGCGCCCGCTGGTCGCCGCCGCGGCCGTCGCCGCCTGCGCGCTGGCGGTCGTCTCGATCAGCGCGCACGAGGCCCAGCCGGGCGACGCCCTGTGGGGCGTCTCCAAGGTCCTCTACAGCGAGCGTGCCGACCAGGTGCAGGCCGCGGCCACGCTGCGGGAGGGCATCGAGCGGGTCAACGCCCGGCTCGCCGCCGGCGACACCGTCGGCGCGCAGCAGGAGCTCGCCGCACTCGGGCCGCTGGTCGAGCGCACCTCGCCGGACGTGCGCGAGGGCTTCGAGCAGCAGAACCGCTTCCTGAGCCAGAAGGCGGCCGAGACCCCGCCGGGCACGCCGACCGACCCGCGCTCGCCGCTGCGTGACGGCACCCCGGCCCCGCCGCCCCCGGTCTCCGAGGGCGACGAGGACTCCTCCACCCCGGCCCCGCAGCCGCCGCCGGAGGGGACGACGCCCCCGGGCGGCACCACGTCCCCCGAGGGCGGCGCGACCTCGGACCCGTCGGTGCTGGGCGGTCCGGGCGGCGAGACCGCGCCGACCACCTCGCCGTCGCCGGACCAGACGTCGCCGACGACCGAGGGCCAGGCCGACCCCACCACGCCGACCCCGACGCCCACCACCCGGCCCACCGCGGCCGGGGAGGGCGGCGCGGACTCGACGACGAACCCGCCGTCGTCGTCCTCGACCGGCGCGGTCAGCAGCACGCCGAACTGACTCACGGACACGGGAAGGGCCCCGGAGGATTCCTCCGGGGCCCTTCTCTCGTCGTCGGGCGTCGCGCGGGCTCAGTCGGCGAGCGTCGCGTCGGCGTAGCCGCGGCAGTACTCCCATGTGACGTAGTGCGCGGGGTCCGGGTCGTAGGCCGGCTCGTGCGGGCGCATCCGGCCCTCGTCCAGCAGCTGCTGCAGGCTCGCGCGGAGCAGGTTCCACTCGTGGAAGTGCTGCTCGCCGCAGTCGGAGCAGTCGACGACGATGCCGCGCACGCCCCGGCCGGACAGCAGCGCCTGGTACACCGCGAGGTCCGCGAGGTCGGCCAGGATCTCGCCGCGGTCGGTCTCGCTCAGCGGAGGGACGTCGGCGTCACCGGAACCGGTCCACGCGGCGTCACCACGGTCGTCCCAGGCGTGCATCGACAGCGCAGGATCATCCGGGTCTCCGGCGAACGGGTCCGGTGGGAGCGCCTCTGGTGACACGGCGTACACGGTACCGGGCAGGAGGGTCGGGCCCCGGCCCACCCCGGTGGGGTGGACGTACGATGGCGGCCTGCGGCGGATGCCCGCCGACACAGCCGCGACTGCAAGGGGAGCCCCGGAGAGATGACGAGCGAGATGGGCGGCCTGCCGGACAAGTTCGCGATGCTGGGCCTGACCTTCGACGACGTCCTGCTCCTGCCCGCGGAGTCGGACGTGATCCCCAGCTCGGCCGACACCTCCAGCCAGGTGACCCGCCGGGTGCGCGTCCAGGTCCCGCTGGTGTCGTCGCCGATGGACACGGTCACCGAGTCCCGGATGGCCATCGCGATGGCCCGCGCCGGCGGGCTGGGCGTGCTGCACCGCAACCTGTCGCCGGACGCGCAGGCGGCCCAGGCCGAGGTCGTGAAGCGGTCCGAGGCCGGCATGGTCACCGACCCGGTGACGTGCAGCCCGGACGCGACGCTGGCCGACGTCGACGCGCTCTGCGCCAAGTTCCGGATCTCCGGCGTGCCGGTGACCGACGAGACCGGCCGCCTGGTCGGCATCATCACCAACCGCGACATGCGCTACGAGGTCGACACCGACCGGCCCGTGTCCGAGGTCATGACCCGCGCGCCCCTGGTCACCGCCAAGGTCGGCGTCACCGCCGAGGCGGCGCTGGGCCTGCTGCGCCGGCACAAGCTGGAGAAGCTGCCGATCGTCGACGGCGACGACATGCTGCGCGGCCTGATCACCATCAAGGACTTCAACAAGACCGAGCAGTACCCGCTCGCCACCAAGGACCCGGACGGCCGCCTCGTCGTCGCCGCGGCGGTCGGGGTCGGCGACGACGCCTACTCCCGCGCCATGCAGCTCGTCGAGGCCGGTGTGGACGTGCTCATGGTGGACACCGCGCACGGCCACTCGCGACGCGTGCTGGAGACCGTCGCGAAGCTGCGCGCCGAGGTCGGCGACCAGGTCGACGTCGTCGGCGGCAACGTCGCGACCTACGAGGGTGCCAAGGCGCTCGTCGAGGCCGGGGCGGACGCGGTGAAGGTCGGCGTCGGGCCGGGCTCCATCTGCACCACCCGCGTCGTCGCCGGGGTCGGCGCCCCGCAGATCACCGCGATCTACGAGGCCACCCGCGCGTGCGCACCTGCCGGTGTCCCGGTCATCGGCGACGGCGGCATCCAGTACTCCGGCGACGTCGCCAAGGCCATCGCGGCCGGCGCCTCGACGGTCATGCTGGGCTCGCTGCTCGCGGGCACCGCGGAGTCCCCGGGCGAGGTCGTGCTCGTCGGCGGCAAGCAGTTCAAGACCTACCGCGGCATGGGCTCGCTGGGCGCCATGCAGGGCCGCGCCGGGGCGGCCGGGCGTTCCTACTCCAAGGACCGCTACGCCCAGGACGACGTCCTCAGCGAGGACAAGCTCGTCCCGGAGGGCATCGAGGGCCGCATCCCGTTCCGCGGGCCGCTGTCCTCGGTCGTGCACCAGCTCGGCGGCGGGCTGCGGTCGGGCATGGGCTACGTCGGCGCCCAGACCATCCCGGACCTGCAGCAGGCGCGCCTGGTGCGGATCACCGCGGCCGGTCTGAAGGAGAGCCACCCGCACGACATCACGATGACGGTGGAGGCGCCGAACTACGCCGCGCGGTAGCCGCATAGGGTGTCGGCGTGCGTGACCTCGTGGAGATCGGGATGGGCCGGGAGGCCCGTCGTGCCTACGACCTCGACCAGATCGAGATCGTCCCGTCGCGGCGGACCCGCAGCTCGAAGGCCGTCTCGACGGCCTGGCAGCTCGACGCCTACCGCTTCGACATCCCGCTGATGACCCACCCGACCGACGCGGTCGTGTCGCCGGACTCGGCGGTCCGCATCAGCGAGCTGGGCGGGCTGGCGGTGCTGAACGCGGAGGGCCTGTGGGCCCGCCACGCCGACCCGAAGGGCGCGCTGGAGCGGGTCGTGGCCGCGGCGACCGGGGACGACCCGGACTCCGCGGTCGCGCTGCTGCAGGAGTTGCACCAGGCCCCGATCCAGCAGGACCTGGTCACCGAGGCGCTGCGCCCGCTGCGCGACGGCTCGCACACGGTCGCCGCGCGGGTGAGCCCGCAGCGCGCCCGCGAGCTGACCCCGGCGCTGCTCGCCGCGGGCGTCGAGGTGCTCGTCGTGCAGGGCACGATCGTCTCGGCCGAGCACGTCTCCGACGGCGAGCCGCTGAACCTCAAGGACTTCATCGCCGAGCTGGACGTCCCGGTCGTCGCCGGCGGGGTGGGGGACTACCGCACCGCGCTGCACCTGATGCGCACCGGCGCCGCGGGCGTCATCGTCGGGTACGGGCAGTCGACCTCGACCACGACCGACGAGGTCCTCGGGGTGGGCGTGCCGATGGCGACCGCGATCGTCGACGCCGCCGCGGCGCGCCGCGACTACCTCGACGAGACCGGCGGCCGCTACGTGCACGTGATCGCCGACGGAGGCATCGGCACCTCCGGCGACATCGCGCGGGCCGTGGCCTGCGGTGCCGACGCGGTCATGCTCGGCGAGCAGCTCGCCGAGGCGTCGGAGTCCCCGGCCGGCGGGCTGTACTGGACCTCGTCGGCGGCGCACCCGTCGCTGCCGCGCTCGGAGGTCACCGGCCTCGCGCGCTCGGGGCGCACCCTGGAGCAGGTGCTGTTCGGGCCGACCGACAGCCCGTACGGGACGACGAACCTGTTCGGCGCGCTGCGCCGTGCGATGGCGAAGACCGGGTACTCCGACCTCAAGGAGTTCCAGCGGGTCGGGCTGAACCTGCGGACCTGACGTCGTCGGCGGGTGTTCAGCCGGCAGCGGTGACCGCGGCGACGAACTCGGCGGCCCGCTCCCGCAGCCCGGCCCGGCGCTCGTCGACGGTCGTGCCGGGGGCCGGCTTGAGCGCGGCCGTCGCCGTCTCCACGCGCACGTGCTCGGCGCAGGCGAGGTCGGCACAGATGTAGGTGCCGACGGTGTCGCCCTGGCGCCCCTTCGCGCCGCGGCGCGGGGCCACGAACAGCCCGACCCCGCCGACGGAGTGCGTGGTCCGGCACAGCGCGCACATCGCGGCGGAACGTGCCGCCCCGGTCGCGGCGCGCAGCACGACGCCGGCCGGACCGTCGCCGGTGGGGACGAGCAGCACCCCGCGGTCGGGCGACTTCGGGTCGCGCCAGCCGTGGACGTCGTCGAGCCGGTCGGGGTCGAGGTCGCGCACCCACGCGGGCAGGGTCATCCGCGTCGCCTCGCCCTTCGAGCAGTTGGTCAGGGCGCGGCGGATCCGGGTCTCGGTCGGGCTGCTCACGTCGCAGGACGGTAGATCGGCCGTCGGAGCGCGGTCGAGCCGGTTTCGGCGGGGTAGCGTTCGGCCACGTCGACGCCGCCGGAGCCGAGGAGGACCGCGTCATGAGCCGCCCCACCGCCGGAGCCGCCATGGGCGGCGGACGCGCCTTCGTCGACGCGACCGGGACCCCGGTGCCGCTGCGCGGTCCCGTGGTGCGGGTCGTCGCCACCGACCCCGGCGTCGGCGCGCTGCTGCGCGAGCTCGGGGCCGACGTCGTCGGCTGCGCCGGGCCGCTCGAGGGCGTCGACCCGGTCGGGGACGAGCGCGCCCCCGACCCGGACGCCGTCCGGGCGCTGCGGCCCGACGCCATCGTCACCGGCGCCACCGGCCGGCGCCACGACCTCGCCGACCCCGCGCTGCTCGGGCGGCTGCGCGACATCGCACCGACGATCGCCGTCGACCTCGGGCGCCGCGCCGCGAGCGCGGCGGACCTGCGGGCCCTGCTCGGGACGGTGCAGCCCCCGCCGCACCGCTCCCGCGGCCGGCACGAGGACTGACCTCAGCCCGCCAGGACGGCGCGCACCCGGTCGGCGACGGCGGTCAGGTCGTCGCGCACCAGGTTCGCCTGCTCGGTGAACACCGCCAGCTGCGACGGGTCCAGCGCCAGCGCGCCGGACGTCCCGGCGGTCGCGGCGGCGGCCCCGTGGTCGAGCAGCGCGGTCCAGTGCGCCCGGGCGGCGGCGTCGGGCAGGGCGTCGTAGGCGCGCGCCGCCTCGACGGCGGCCCCCAGCCGGCCACACGCGATCGCCAGGGCGACCGGGTCCTGGCGGCCCGCGGCGTCGGCGACCCCGGTGAAGCCGTCGCCGATCGCGGTGAGGTGGGTGAGCCCGCCGTTGTCGCGCCACGCGGTCATCGCGACGACCGGGTCGCCGGCGGAGATCCCGGTCCCGGCGGCCGCGTCGACCAGCGCGGACGCGGTGGCCGGCGGGAGCGGCGCGCCGGCCGGGACCGCCGCACCGGACGCGGTCACGGTCTGCGGCGTGGGCAGCGGGGACACCGTCGCGGGGGTCATGAGCAGCCCGGCCGCGGCGATCGCCGCGGTCCCGGTGGCGGCGGCGCACAGGACGACCGGCAGGACCCGGGCCCGGAACGCACGCGCCCGCGGGACGACGGCCGGCACCGGCTCGGCGCCACCCGTTGCGTCGGGCTCCGCCCGGTCCGGGGCGGGGGCGGGCGGCCCGGCGACCGGGACGCGCGCCGGGACGCCGGCGAGCAGCCCGGAGGTGCCGAGCCGGTCGAGCCCGAGCGCGTCGACGCCGAGCCCGTCCGTCCCGAGCGACCCGGCGGCGGGGCGTGACTCCCGGGCCGGGGCCGGACGCTGGGCGGGCACCAGCGCGGCCGGGACCGTGGTGACGGCCGGGCCGGTGATGCCGTCGGCGGGGTCGGCGGTGGTGTCGCCGGCGTCCGTCGCCCGGCCGGTGGGGGTGGTGGCCATCGGGAGTGCCTCCGGAGGTCGTGCGGGAGCGTCGTCGGACCATCGGAGCAACCCGATGTCGTCGTTACGCCGATCCGGTTCCGCCGGGCGGTTTCATCAGGATCGACGAGGGACGCCCCGGCAGCGCGGACCCGGTACGGCCGCCGGGCGCCCCGATCGCGCCGATTACCCTGGTCGCGTGCAGACCCCGACCGTCCTCGTCGTGGACTACGGCGCCCAGTACGCGCAGCTCATCGCCCGTCGCGTGCGCGAGGCGGACGTCTACTCCGAGATCGTGCCCGCCTCCACGCCCGTCGCCGACATCGTGGCCCGCGAGCCGGCGGCCGTGATCCTCTCCGGTGGCCCCGCGAGCGTCTACGCCGACGGCGCGCCCGCCGTCGACCCGGCGCTGTTCGAGGCGGGCATCCCGGTGTTCGGCATGTGCTACGGCTTCCAGGCCATGGCGCGCGCCCTCGGCGGCGAGGTCGCCCACGACGGCACCCGCGAGTACGGCCGCACCGAGGTCGCGCTGACCGGCACCCCCGGCACGCTGCACGACGGCCTGCCCGCCACGCACCCGGTGTGGATGAGCCACGGCGACTCCGTGGTCGCCGCACCGGCGGGCTTCACCGTCACCGCCTCGACCGACCGGGTCGCCGTCGCCGCGTTCGAGGACACCGGCCGGCGCCTGGCCGGCGTGCAGTACCACCCCGAGGTCGGGCACTCCCCGCACGGGCAGGAGGTGCTGCGCCGCTTCCTGCACGACGTCGCGGGCATCCGCCCGTCCTGGACGACGGCGTCGATCATCGACGAGACCGTCGAGGCCATCCGGGCGCAGGTCGGCGACGGCCACGCGATCTGCGGGCTGTCCGGCGGCGTCGACTCCGCGGTGGCCGCCGCGCTCGTGCAGCGCGCGATCGGGGACCGTCTGACCTGCGTGTTCGTCGACCACGGGCTCATGCGCTCCGGCGAGCGCGAGCAGGTCGAGAAGGACTTCGTCGCCGCGACCGGGGCGACCCTGCACGTCGCCGAGGCCGCCGACCGGTTCCTCGACGCGCTGGCCGGGGCGACCGACCCGGAGCAGAAGCGCAAGATCATCGGCCGGGAGTTCATCCGGGTCTTCGAGACCGCCACGGCGGAGGTCGTCGCCGACCACCACGTCGGCTTCCTCGTGCAGGGCACGCTCTACCCCGACGTCGTCGAGTCCGGCGGGGGCGACGGCACGGCGGTCATCAAGAGCCACCACAACGTCGGCGGCCTGCCCGACGACATCGAGTTCGCGCTGGTCGAGCCGCTGCGCGCGCTGTTCAAGGACGAGGTGCGGGCCGTCGGCGCCGAGCTGGGCCTGCCCGAGGTCATCGTCGGCCGCCAGCCGTTCCCCGGTCCGGGGCTGGGCATCCGGATCATCGGCGAGGTCACCCGCGACCGGCTCGAGACGCTGCGCGCCGCCGACGCGATCGCGCGCGAGGAGCTCACCGCCGCCGGGCTGGACCGCGAGATCTGGCAGTGCCCGGTGGTGCTGCTCGCCGACGTCCGCAGCGTCGGCGTCCAGGGCGACGGCCGGACCTACGGCCACCCGATCGTGCTGCGGCCGGTCAGCTCCGAGGACGCGATGACCGCGGACTGGACCCGGCTGCCGTTCGACGTGCTGGAGCGCATCTCCACCCGGATCACCAACGAGGTCGCCGAGGTGAACCGGGTCGTGCTCGACGTGACGAGCAAGCCGCCGGGCACCATCGAGTGGGAGTGACGAAACTGGGGCGGGGCCGGTGACACCGGCCCCGCCCCGGCCGGCCCGGGCCTGCGGCGACCGACCCCCGTCGGTGCCGCTGCCACGCGGGCGGCGCGGGCTCCGGCGGTGCTCCCCAGCCCGCCGTCGCCCGTGATGACTCCTTAGTCGTCCGATGTTGCCCGGGAGTTACGCACACTGGCCACCAGGAATGCGATCCCCGCCACAACGGCGACACCGGCGAGCACCCAGCGCAGGTCGACCACCTCCCACGGGGCGGTCCCGGTCACGCCGCACGCCGCGACCAGCAGCGACAGCACCCCGGCGACGAGGGCGAACGGATCGGGCCTGCGCTCAACCACGGACCACCTCCACGGTTCCCAGCTCGGCCCGCAGGTCGAGCTCCAGCACCCGGCCGCCGGGGCCGTCCGGCCCGGGGTCGGCGACGGTCAGGTCGACGTCCTGCCCGCTGCGGGTCTGCCCGTCGACGGTGAGGTCGCCGGTACCGACCGAGCCACGGACGTCGAGGTCGGCGCCCGGCGGCACCCGGACGAGTACCGAGCCCACCCCCACCTCGGCGCGGGTCCGGACCGGGCCGGCGGCCTGCGGCGTCGCGGTCAGGTCCAGCCGGGTCAGGTCCAGCTCGACCGAGCCGGTCCCGCGCCGGTACTCCGGCGCGAGTTCGGCGACGGTCGCCGGCGCGGCCACGGCCTCCCCGATGCCCCCGCGCACGGCCCACCCGTCGGGCCCGACGGCGTCGTTGAAGGGGATGGACACGGCCGTGACCAGCGCGAGCAGCACGGAGAACGGGGCCAGCCAGCGCCCCGCCCGGCGGAACGCGCCGACGACCAGCCCGATCCCGACGACGGCGAGCGCCGCACCCGGGACGGCGGAGGGCGGCAGCGCCCCGGGGGCGGCCAGCACGACGCCGCCCACCATCCCCGCGACGACCAGCGCGACCGCCAGCGTCACCGGCGTCAGCGCCGAGCGCGGCGCCGGGGGCGGCGCGGGCTCCGGGCCCGGTTCGGGCAGGTCCCAGGCGAAGGGCGCGACGCCGAGCGGGTCCCACGCCGGAGGGGTGCCGGTCGTCGCGACCGGCGCCGTCGGGGCGTGCGGGCCCGTGGTCCACGGCACCAGGGGCGTCGCCGACGCGGCGGCCTCCCGCGCCCCGGGCCGGTTGCCGCGGGCCAGGTGCAGCAGGACCAGCAGCGCGACGGTGACGACCGCGGCGATCAGCCGGTCGGCCTCCAGGACCAGCGGGACGGCGAGCAGCGCGGCCAGCACCAGCAGCGTCACCGACAGCGCCGACGACGGCCCGCTCCGCTGCGGGGGCGGCCCGCCGGGCCGACCCGCGTCCGGGAGGACCGCGCAGCCCGCGAGGTAGAGCGGCAGGCCGGGGCCCACGATCGTCGCGACGACGAACCCGACCCGCACCAGCGTGGGGTCGATCTCGTAGCGGCGGGCGATCGCGGCGGCGACGCCGGCGAGCTTGCGGTCGTCGCGCGGACGCAGCGGGCGGGAGTCCCACATGTCGCGCAGGGTGTCGCGGGCCGGTGACCGCGGCGGGGGGCCGCTCCCGGGCAGCTGCGTCGAGTTCATGGCGACGAGCCTGCCGTCGCCGGGGACCCCGCGGTCTCGGGGACAACCCCGAGACGACCCCGGTCCCGTGCCGGAGGGGACCGGGCGCGGATCGTGTGACGATGGGGTCGTGAACAGCCCGGACCCCGCGCCGACCGGCCCCGCGCCGTCGTCGGCCGACGCGGCGGCGCGGCCCGCCCCGGCCGGTGCGCCGCCGTCCGCCCCGACCCCCGCCCAGCCTGCCGCCCCGACCCCCGTCCCGCCGCACGCCGTGCCGTCGGTGCCTGCTCCACCCGGGGACGGCGGGCCGACGGTGCCGGTCGCGGCGGACCCCGCGCCCGCTCCGGGCCCCGCACCGGCCGCCGCCCCCGCGACGGCGGCGCGGCCCGCCGGCCGGGCGCCGCTGACCCGGCGCCGGTCCGGCCGGCTGGTCGGGGGCGTCGCGGGCGGCGTGGCCGACCACCTCGGCGTCGACGTGCGGTGGATCCGGGCCGCGTTCGTGGTCCTGACCCTGCTGGGCTGGGCGGGCGTGCTCGCCTACGGCCTGCTGTGGGTGTTCCTGCGCCAGGAGAGCGCAGGCGTCGAGCGGACCGTCACCCGGTCCGAGCGGCTGCAGGCGGCGGGGCTGCTGGCCCTCGGGCTGGGCCTGTCCCTGGTCGCCGCGACGTCGGGCTCGGCGGTGCTGGGCTGGATCGCCGGCCCGCTGGGGCTGGCCACGGTCGGTGCCGCAGTCGTCTGGCGGGAGGCCGACGAGGCGCAGCGACGCCGGTGGGCGCACGACGCGCGGACCCGCGTCGTCGGCGGGCGCACCGCGCTGGCCCGCACGCTGCTCGGTGCCGGCCTCGTGCTGACCGGGCTGGCGGTGTTCCTGCTCGGGAACCTCGACCTCGGCTCGGTGCGGTTCGGGATCCTGGCCGCGCTGGCGACGCTGCTCGGCGTCGCGGTGCTCACCGTGCCCTGGTGGGTGCGGCTGGTGCGTGACCTCGGCGAGGAGCGCCGCGCCCGCGCGGTCGCCGCGGAGCGCGCCGAGATCGCCGCCCACCTGCACGACTCGGTCCTGCAGACCCTCGCCCTGATCCAGCGCCAGTCCGGTGACGCCCGCGAGGTGCAGCGGCTCGCCCGCGGGCAGGAGCGGGAGCTGCGGGCCTGGCTGTACGGGCCGGGCGGGCGCGGCCGCGACGGCGGCGGGCCGGACGCGGCGGAGTCGACGCTGGCCGCCGCGATCACCCGGGTCGCGGGGGAGGTCGAGGACACCTACGCGGTCGCCGTCGGCCCGGTGCTGGTCGGCGACGCCGACCTGGACGCCGACCTGCGCGCGCTCGTCCTGGCCGCGCGCGAGGCGATGGTGAACGCGGCCAAGCACTCCCGGGCGTCGGAGGTGGACGTCTACGTCGAGGTCGAGCCGGCCTCGGCGGACGGGCCGGGCGTCGCAGAGGTGTTCGTCCGCGACCGCGGCACCGGGTTCGACCCGGACGCCGTGGGCGCCGACCGGCACGGGCTGGCGGACTCGGTGCACGCCCGGATGACCCGCCACGGCGGTAGCGTCCGGATCCGCACCGGTCCGGGCGAGGGCACGGAGGTGCGGCTGTCGATGCCGCTGACGGAGGGGGAGCAGCCATGAGCACGCCGGACGGCAGCGGTGGCGACACCGACACCGACGGGATCCGGGTCTACCTGGTCGACGACCACGGGCTGTTCCGGTCCGGGGTGCGCGCCGAGCTCGAACGCGGCGACGGCCGGAGCCCGGTGCTGCAGGTCGTCGGCGAGGCGGGCTCGGTCGACGAGGCCGTCGCCGGGGTGGCGCACCTCGCGCCGGACGTCGTGCTGCTCGACGTCCACATGCCCGGCGGCGGGGGAGCGGAGATCCTGCGCCGCGTGCGCGCCGCGGGGACCGGCTCGGTCTTCCTGGCGCTGTCGGTGTCCGACGCCGCCGAGGACGTCATCTCGGTGATCCGGTCCGGGGCCCGCGGCTACGTCACGAAGACGATCTCGGGCCGGGACCTGGCGGACGCGGTGCGCCGCGTCCGTGCCGGCGACGCGGTGTTCTCGCCGCGGCTGGCCGGCTTCGTGCTCGACGCGTTCTCCGACCGCCCCGGCGCCGCGCCGCCGGTGGACCCGGAGATCGACCAGCTGACCCGGCGCGAGCGCGATGTGCTGCGGCTGCTCGCCCGCGGCTACGCCTACAAGGAGATCGCGAAGGAGCTCTTCATCTCGGTGAAGACGGTGGAGACCCACGTGTCGAGCGTGCTGCGCAAGACGCAGACGTCGAACCGGCACGAGCTGTCCCGCTGGGCTTCCGACAGGAGGCTCGTGTAGGTCGCCCAGCGACCGGAGCGAGCCGGAAGGAGCATCGGCACGGACAGGAGGCTCGTGCAGGTCGCGCAGCGACGGTCCCGGCCTCCGCCGCAGACCGCGGGACCGGGACCGTCGTGCGGTCAGTTGCCGCCCAGCAGCGACCCGGCGCCGCGGGTGACGCCACCCAGCGCCCC
Organism: Pseudonocardia spirodelae; assembly: GCF_037727765.1. NCBI lineage: Bacteria > Bacillati > Actinomycetota > Actinomycetes > Pseudonocardiales > Pseudonocardiaceae > Pseudonocardia > Pseudonocardia spirodelae. Next base: position 125,129 of record NZ_JBBJUP010000011.1, read on the forward strand.
GCCCACCGGCTCGGTGACGGTGCTCAGCGTCCCGCCGACCGGCTCGGCCACGGTGCTCACGGTCTCCGCGACCGGCGCGGTGACGGCCTGCAGCGGCTGTGTCGCCGACGTCGCCGACGACGAGGAGGCCCCGGAGTCCTTCGAGGCCTGCTCCGCCGAGGTGTCGAGCAGCCCGGTGACCGGCTCCGCGGCCTGCAGCACCGGACCGGTCAGCGGCCGGGTCCCGCTCAGGACGGGCTCGGTGACCGGCGAGAGCGCGCCGAGCACGGGCGTGGTCACCGGCTCGAGGGTGTCGGTCAGCGGCCGGGTCACCGGCTGCACCGCCCGTGTCACCGGGCGCACCGCCTCGGTCACGGGCGAGACGACCCCGCCGACGGTCTCACCGACCGGCGCGGCGGCCTGCGCGACCGGGGCGACGACCCCGCCGACGGTCTCGCCGACCGGGCGCACGGTCTCGGTGACGTCCTGGACCGGGCCGGTGCTGACCCCGCCACCCGACGGCGACGGTGCGGTCACCGGGTCGAGCAGGTTGCCCGCGGAGGGCCGGTCCGGGTTGTTGAGGGGCGCGACGACCGGTGCGAGCACCGAGCCGGTGCCGCCGGCGCCACGCGGCGCGGGGACGGTCGTGCCGCCGCCGGAGGACCCCGACGGGTCGCGCGGCGCGGGGACGGTGACGGCGGGTGTGCTCCCGCCGCCGGACGGCGCGGTCGCGGCCGGGGCGGCGGCACCGCCGGTGGGCCCGAACGCGACGGCCATCCAGTCGGTCGCGCCGGGCGCGGTCGCGGGCAGCTCCGGCAGCGGGGAGGCGAGCGCGACGTTGGCCGGCAGGTACTGGTCGGGCAGCGTGTCCGGGGTGCCCGCGGTGGGCAGGCCGAATCCGGGGAACAGGCCGTCGGCGGCGGCGCGGGCGTCGGAGCCCTCGGCGCCGACACCGTTGTAGAGCGCGGCGCCCAGCACGGAGCCCGCCGCGAGCAGGGCGCCCGCGACCATGCCGGCCCGGCGACGCCCGGTGACCTGCCTGGCCGGCCAGTCGCCGTCGGGGGTGCGGGGCTGGGGGAGGTCGATGTCGGGCCAGCCGCCCGGAGCCCCGGCGGCGGCGACGTCCGCGGCGTCCGGGGCGGCGACGGGCGAGCGGCCCTCCCGCCGGAGCAGGTCGCCGACGGAGAGCACCGGCCCGGTGAGCGGGCCCGCACCGTCACGGGCGGCGTGGGATCCACGCGGGTGACGCGCCAGCAGTTCGGCGACGCTCACCACGTCACGGTGCCCGGTGGCGCCGGGGGCGCCGGGGAGCGGGGCACCGGCAGGGGTGTCGGTCACGGCCGCACGTCCTCCTTCGGGTCATTTCGACCCGGGAAGATGTACCGGAAGCGGTGGTGCTTTCCCAAGCGATCACCCTCCGCTCGTCGCAGGTGACCTGATCGGGTGATTCCCGTTCATCGGGCGTATCCGACCGCTCGGCCCGCTCGTTGGCCTGGGAGGCAACCGTTCCGTGACCTGTCCGGCGGAGAAGCCGCAGGTCGCGTTCCCGCGGTGGTGCCGACCCGTGCACTGCGTGTGAATCGCCGAGTGGTCGTACCCCGGCGCGTGCTCACGGTCCGCGACCGCCGCCGTTCGGACGCTCAGCGTCCGCCGAGTCGCCCACGGCCGAGGCGCAGCAGCATCATCGCGAGCTCCCGGCCCTCCGGGCCGAGGTCGGCGAAACGGTCGAGCACCGCCATCTCGCGGCTGTAGACGATCCGCGGGCCGCCCGCGGCCATCCGGGCGGCGCCGATCCGCCGGGACACCTCGGTGCGGCGCAGGATCGCGTCCAGGATCTCGGCGTCGAGACGGTCGATCTCGCGGCGCAGCTGCTCGATCTCCGGGTCGGCCCCGGTGCGCACCTCGCCGGCGGAGCCGGCGGCCGGGGTGACGGTCTCGGTCAGGGGGTCGCTCACGGTGCTGCTCTCCTCGTCTCGGTCGGGTCCGGCGGGCCGAGGACGTGCGAACGCCCCGGGTCCGTCGGACTCCGGGGCGTGCGGGTGGCGTCTGGGCTCAGACGGGCTGCGCAGCGGGAACCGGGGTCCGGTACCCGTAGCGAAATCGTCCGTCGAGAGCCACGCGGCGAGCATAGACCACGCGACCGTTCCCGGAACCGGATTCCCACCGTCCGGGAACGGCGCCGCCGACGCGCGGGCGGGAACGTCGGACCCCCGGCGTACCGTGTTCGACACGATGAGTGCGCTGTTCGAACTCCCCGGGACGGGTTCCGCCGCTGCCGCCGAGCCGACGACGGCCCAGGGCCGCCGCCTGCTCGAGGGCCTCAACGACCGGCAGCGGGAGGCCGTGACCCACGCGGGCTCGCCGCTGCTCATCGTGGCCGGCGCCGGGTCGGGCAAGACCCGCGTGCTGACCCACCGGATCGGCTGGCTGCTCGCCGAGCGGGGGGTGCACCCCGGCGAGGTCATGGCGATCACCTTCACCAACAAGGCCGCCGCGGAGATGAAGGAGCGCGTCGACGCGCTGATCGGGCGCCGGTCCGGCCCGATGTGGGTGTCCACGTTCCACTCGATGTGCGTGCGGATCCTGCGCCGCGAGGCCAAGCACCTGGGCGTGCGCAGCGCCTTCTCCGTCTACGACGCCGACGACACCCGCCGCCTGGTCGGCATCGTCGGGCGCGACCTGGAGCTGGACCCGAAGAAGTTCGCGCCGCGCGCGCTGGCCGCGCAGATCTCCAACCTGAAGAACGAGCTGGTCTCCCCGGACGAGGCGACCGACCGCGCCGCCACCGACCACGAGCGCCGCATCGCCGAGGTCTACGGCGTGTACCAGTCGCGGCTGCGCCAGGCGAACGCGTTCGACTTCGACGACCTGATCATGGAGACGGTGTCGCTGCTGGACCGGATGCCGGCCGTCGCCGAGTACTACCGGCGCCGGTTCCGGCACGTCATGGTCGACGAGTACCAGGACACCAACCACGCCCAGTACGAGCTGGTCCGCCAGCTGGTGCAGCCGGCGACGGCGCAGGGGCGGCCCGGCGAGCTGTGCGTCGTCGGCGACTCCGACCAGTCCATCTACGCCTTCCGCGGCGCGAACATCCGCAACATCGTGGAGTTCGAGCAGGACTTCCCGGACGCACGGACGATCCTGCTGGAGCAGAACTACCGCTCCACCCAGACGATCCTGTCCGCGGCCAACGCGGTGATCGCCCGCAACCCCGAGCGCCGCGACAAGCGGCTCTGGTCGGACTCGGGCGACGGCGAGCGCGTCGTCGGCTACGTCGCGGACAACGAGCACGACGAGGCGAGCTTCGTCGCCCGCGAGATCGACCGTCTCGTCGACACCGGCGAGTACCGCAACTCCGACATCGCGGTGTTCTACCGGACCAACAACCAGTCCCGCGTCTTCGAGGACGTGTTCCTGCGGGTGGGGCTGCCGTACCGGGTCGTCGGCGGGGTGCGGTTCTACGAGCGCCGCGAGATCCGCGACGCGCTGGCCTACCTGCGGGTGCTGTCCAACCCGGAGGACACGGTCAGCCTGCGCCGCATCCTCAACGTGCCCAAGCGCGGCATCGGCGACCGGGCCGAGGCCGTCGTGTCGGAGTTCGCCGAGCGGGAGCGCACCTCGTTCTCCCGGGCGCTGCGCGTCGCGGCGGAGGAGCCGCAGCGGCTGCCCGCGCTGGCGACCCGCTCGCAGAAGAACATCGCGGGCTTCGTCCGGATGCTCGACGAGCTGCGCGAGCTGGTCGAGCGCGGCGACGACACCGCCGAGATCCTCGAGGCCGTCTACGGGCGCACCGGGTACCTGGAGGAGCTGCAGGCCTCGGAGGACCCGCAGGACGGCACCCGGATGGACAACCTCGCCGAGCTCGTCACGGTGGCGCGGGAGTTCGCCGGGGACGCCGCCGTCGCCGACCTCGCCGAGGGCGGTGGTGCCGCCGTCGGCTCGGGGGCCGCGCCCGAGGAGACCTACGACGACACCCCCGCCGGCGTGCCCGAGCCGGGGTCGCTCGCCGCGTTCCTGGAGCGGGTCGCGCTCGTCGCCGACGCCGACTCGATCCCGGACGACGACCAGGGCCTGGTCACGATGATGACCCTGCACACGGCGAAGGGGCTCGAGTTCCCCGTCGTGTTCCTGACCGGCTGGGAGGACGGGATCTTCCCGCACCTGCGCACCCTCGGTGATCCGAAGGAGCTCGCCGAGGAGCGCCGGCTGGCCTACGTCGGCATCACCCGCGCGGAGAAGCGGCTCTACCTGTCCCGGGCGATCGTGCGGTCGGCGTTCGGGCAGCCGAGCACCAACCCGGCCTCGCGGTTCCTCGACGAGGTCCCGCCGGACCTGGTGGACTGGCGGCGCACCGAGGAGCAGCTGGTCGCGGAGCGCCCGTCGGCGCCGGTGGGCCGCTTCGGGTTCGGCCGCCGTCCGCAGGCCTCCGACCGCGGCAGCTGGAAGGTCCCGGAGCGGTCGCTGAACAACCAGTCGCTGCACCTCGACGTCGGCGACCGGGTCAACCACGACAAGTACGGCCTGGGCACCGTGATCGCCGCCGACGGCGTCGGCCCGCGGGCCACGGTGACCATCGACTTCGGGTCGGGCGGGACGGTGCGGCTGATGCTGATCGGCGGCGTGCCGATGCAGAAGCTGTAGCCGGCCCGCTCAGTCGTCCCGGTCGTCGCGGTCCTGTGCCGCGGCCTCGGCGGGGGTCAGGACCTTCACGGACCCGAACGCGCCGACGGTGGTGACGTCGACGGTGCCCGGCCCGGCCGCCGTGCACGCGGTCGGGCACTCCGTCGAGCCGAACACGGTGAACCCCGAGGTGTTCGCCCGGACGCCCTCGGGCACGACGACGGTCACGCTGCCGAACAGCAGGGTGGAGCCGACCTCGCGGTCGTCGGCGGTGACGCCCACGGTGCGCGAGCTGAACACGGTCACGCCGTCGGACACCGGCAGCAGGTGCGCGCCGCCCCAGAGCGCCGCGACGGCGACCACCGCGGCCGCCAGCACCCCGCCCGCCCGGCGTCCCGCGGCCGCGGCGAACTCACCCGTCCGCGCGGCCGGCGACGGCGCGGGCAGGGCGACGGTGGCCCCCGCGGCCGTGTCGGGCGGCAGGTCGCGGGTCAGCGGGTCGAGGTCGGCGCGGGTCCGGGCGGCCCAGGCGAGGGCCGAGCGTTCCTCGTACTCGGGCAGCGACAGCCGCCCCTCGCCGTGCGCGCGCTGCAGCCGGGCGTCGACCGCCCGCCGCTCGCCGTCCCCCACCCGGTACGCCGACTCGTCCGCCACACGGCCCATTCTGACCCGTGCGCGGCCCGGTGCGGCGCTCAGGCGTCGCGGGACCCGGTCGCGTCGGTGACGTCGAGGCCGCGCGCCGACAGCCAGGGCAGCGGGTCGACCTTGGTGCCGTCCGGCTCCCACACCTCGAGGTGCAGGTGGGGCCCGGTGGACTGGCCGCGGTTGCCGACCTCGGCGATCTCGTCGCCGGCCCTGACCTCCTGGCCCTCGGTCACGAACGAGCGGTTGATGTGGCCGTAGACGGTGCTGGTGCCGTCGGGGTGCTTGAGCACCACCCACATGCCGAAGCCGCTGGCGGGACCGGACTTCTCGACCACGCCGTCGGTGAGGGCGAAGATCGGCGTGCCGATCGGGGCGGCCAGGTCGATGCCCTTGTGCTGCACGCCCCAGCGGGCGCCGAAGCCGGAGGTGAACCGGCCGGCGGTGGGCATGACGTAGGCCTCGCCGCCGTACAGGACGGCGCGGGGGGCGCCGTGCGACATCGCCGAGGACACGGCCCGCTCGACGCGGGCGGCCTCCGCGCCCATCCGGGCGGCCTTGGTCAGGTTCGCGACGTCGACCTTCGCGGTGCGGTCCAGGTCGGGCAGCGACGCGGCCCGCGTGCCGAGCTGCTCGCCGCCGATCGCCGAGGCGTCCATCGGGGCGGTGGTGTCGGCGGAGCGGGTGTCGGTGGACACCGGCAGCATCGCCGAGGCCGCGAGCCGGGCGTAGGCCTCCTCGACCGAGGCCTCACCGCCCCAGCCGGGCACGCCGAGGGCCCCCGCGACCGTCTGACCGGCTGCGACGAGGGCGCCACCGGCCGCGGCGGCGACGGTCACACGGGTACGCAGGCCCGTCCGTGGCAGAGCCGGGAGGGCCGGGAGCGCCGGGACCCGGTGACCGGCGGTCGGCACAGGGGGGAGCGTGCCGGGCCGGGCCTCCGGTCGCGTGGCGCCGCTGGGGGAGCGGTGGCGCGACAAGACTGCCCTTCTGGTGTTCAGGTCGTCGCGGGTCGCTCGGCGGTGACCGTCGGAGTGGGGGCTCCGCGGGGGGCGGCGTCGTTCGGGGCGACGCCCGGTCACCGTGACCGGTCCGTGACGTGGACGACGCGACGGTAACCCGCCCGTCGCCGAGCGGCAACGGCGGGCCACCGCGCGGAAGCGGACGGTCGTGGATCATCGACGACCGGTCGGGCGGTGGGGCCGTCCCGCCCAGCGGACGGGTGCCCGTGGAGCAGCGCTCAGGCCGAGCTGGCCGGACGCGTGGAGTGCCGCCCGGTGCGCCGCAGCGACCCGCGCAGCCGCCGGTCGCGGACCCGGTCGTGCTCGCGGCGCTCCTGCTCGCCGCGGGCCAGGGTGCTCGCGACCCAGTGCACCGTGCGCCGGTCGACCGGCAGGGCGAGGTGGCCGACGTCGTCGAGCTCCAGCTCCTCGACGTCGAGGTCGGGGTGGCGCAGCCGGGAGTTGCGCTGCGGGACGATGACCTCGTCCATCCGCGACCACACGACCAGGAAGCGGGTGCGGCAGCCGGGGGCCGGCTCGTCGAGCTCGCGCAGGATCTCCGAGCCGGGGCACAGCTGGCGGCACAGCGGCAGCGGCGCGAGCCGGGCGAGGTTGCTGCCGGCGTGCGGGCTGCCGAGCGTCACCAGGGTGTCCACGACGGCGTCGCCGCCCATCCGCTGCACGTAGTAGCGGGCGATCACCCCGCCCAGCGAGTGCCCGACGACGTGCACCCGGTCCGACCCGGTGGCCTCGCGCAGGCGCTCGACGTGCCCGCGCAGCTGGTGCGCGGCCGTGCGGACGTCGCCGGTCAGCAGGCTGTAGTTGATGGCGTGCACCACGCCGAAGCCGCGGCGGCGCAGCTCGTGGGCGAACACGGTGAACACCGAGCGGTTGTCCATGATCCCGTGGATCAGCAGGATCGGGGTGCCCGCCGCGGCCGGATCGGCGACGACGAGGCTGCGCTTGACCGGGGGCAGGCTGTCGGTGCGCCAGTGGCCCTGCGGCCGGACGGTCTCCTCGACCAGCCCGATCGGGTACAGCGCCAGGTGCGCGGTCAGCCAGGCGCCCTCCAGGGCCAGGCCGCGCAGGCCCGACGCCGAGGTGAACGTGCGCGCGGCGTAGCCCGCCGCCTGCCCGAGGTCGGAGACGGTGCCCGTGACGCTGGTCAGCACCCCGTCGGCGATCGCGCGCAGGCGGTCGCCTCCGGGTAGCGACGTCGCCATGACCACAAGGTAAGACAGGTCACTGGATCTCGCCGTGTCGCCGCGGTATCGGTGGCCCCCGTCACTCGTACGGCGTATCTGAATCGAGACTGGGCCGAGGGGGTGACTGCGGTCACCGGCCCAGGTCAGGACCGGTGCGGACGGCGTGGCTAGGCTCCCCGACGCAGCATCACCGACGTCCGCGACCGCTGCCGCCCGCCACCCGTGCGGGGTGCGCCCGGAGGAACCCGGGCCGTGCCGGTCGCGGCGAGAGCGAAGTGGAGCGGGAGAGCCGAGTGGACCTCTACGAGTACCAGGCGAAGGACCTCTTCGCCGCGCACGGAGTCCCGGTGCTGCCGGGCCGGACCGTGGACAACGCCGCCGACGCGGCGGCCGCGGCGTCCGAGCTGGGCACCGCCGTCGTGGTGAAGGCCCAGGTCAAGACCGGTGGGCGCGGCAAGGCCGGCGGCGTGAAGCTGGCGAAGGACGCCGACGAGGCCAAGGAGAAGGCCGAGGCCATCCTGGGCCTCGACATCAAGGGCCACACCGTGCACCAGGTCCTGGTCACCGAGGCCAGCGACATCTCCGAGGAGTACTACTTCTCGTTCCTGCTGGACCGGTCCAACCGCACCTTCCTGGCCATGTGCTCGGCCGAGGGCGGCATGGAGATCGAGCAGCTGGCCGTCGAGCGCCCGGACGCGCTCGCCCGGATCGCGATCGACCCGATCGCCGGTGTGGACAAGGCCAAGGCCGACGAGATCGTCGCCGCGGGCAAGATCCCGGCCGCGGTCGCGGACGAGGCCGCCGAGGTCATCGTGAAGCTCTGGGAGACCTTCGTCTCCGAGGACGCGACGCTGGTCGAGGTCAACCCGCTGGTCCGTGACCCGCAGGACAAGGTGATCGCCCTCGACGGCAAGGTCACCCTCGACACGAACGCCGACTTCCGGCACCCGCAGCACGCGGACCTGGTCGACGAGCGCACCGAGAACCCGCTCGAGGCGAAGGCCAAGGCCAAGGGCCTGAACTACGTCAAGCTCGACGGCGGGCAGGTCGGCATCATCGGCAACGGCGCGGGGCTCGTCATGAGCACCCTCGACGTCGTCGCCTACGCCGGCGAGGCGCACGGCGGGGTCAAGCCCGCCAACTTCCTCGACATCGGCGGCGGCGCCTCGGCGCAGGTCATGGCCGACGGCCTGGACGTCATCCTGGGCGACGACGAGGTCAAGAGCGTCTTCGTCAACGTCTTCGGCGGCATCACCGCGTGCGACGCGGTCGCCAACGGCATCGTCGAGGCGCTGAAGATCCTCGGCGACGACGCGACCAAGCCGCTGGTCGTCCGCCTGGACGGCAACAACGTCGAGGAGGGTCGCCAGATCCTCGCCGACGCGAACCACCCGCTCGTCACCGTGGTGGGCACGATGGACGACGCGGCCGCCAAGGCCGCCGAGCTCGCGAACGCTGGAGCCTGAGACATGTCGATCTTCCTCAACGAGAACAGCAAGGTCATCGTCCAGGGCATCACCGGTGGTGAGGGCACCAAGCACGCCACCAAGATGCTCGCCGCCGGCACCAACATCGTGGGTGGCGTCAACGCCCGCAAGGCCGGCACCACGCACACGGTCGGCGGCAAGGACGTCACCGTGTACGGCACGGTCGAGGAGGCGATCAAGGAGACCGGCGCCGACGTGTCGGTCATCTTCGTCCCGCCGAAGTTCGCCAAGGACGCCGTGATCGAGGCCATCGACGCCGAGATCCCGCTCGCCGTCGTCATCACCGAGGGCATCCCGGTGCACGACTCGGCGTACTTCTGGGCGCACGCGGTCGCCACCGGCAACAAGACCCGCATCATCGGCCCGAACTGCCCCGGCATCATCTCGCCCGGCAAGTCCAACGCGGGCATCATCCCGGCCGACATCGCCGGCCCGGGCAGGATCGGTCTGGTGTCGAAGTCCGGCACCCTGACCTACCAGATGATGTACGAGCTGCGTGAGTTCGGCTTCTCCACCGCCATCGGCATCGGCGGCGACCCGGTCATCGGCACCACCCACATCGACGCCCTCTCCGCGTTCGAGGCGGACCCCGAGACCGAGGCCATCGTGATGATCGGTGAGATCGGTGGCGACGCCGAGGAGCGCGCCGCGGACTTCATCAAGGCCAACGTCACCAAGCCGGTCGTCGGCTACGTCGCGGGCTTCACCGCGCCGGAGGGCAAGACGATGGGCCACGCCGGTGCGATCGTGTCCGGCTCGGCCGGCACCGCGCAGGCGAAGAAGGAGGCCCTCGAGGCCGCGGGCGTCAAGGTCGGCAAGACGCCGTCGGAGACCGCCGCGCTGATGAAGGAGATCCTCTCCGCCTGATCACGCAGGCACCCACGCGCGGGCCCCGGGAACCATCCCGGGGCCCGCGCGTTCTGCTGGGAAGGGCATGCGGTCGTGCCTCACCCGGCCGTGTCGGGGGCATCGGCTAGCGTGCGTCAGCGAGTCCTTCGGTCGCACGGGAGTGGTCGTCATGTCGAGCAACGAGCCCGGGGCGGGCCCGGCGGAACAGGCCGGACCGGCGCCGACGGTGCGCCTCGCGGTGCTGGCGGGGGCCGTGCTGGCGCTGCTGGTACTGGTCCTGGCCTTCTTCGACGTCGTCACGACGGGGCTGTTCCCGGTCGCGACGGTCGTCGCCGGCGGTGTCGCGGGTGCGCTGACCCTGCTGCCCGGGACGGGGCGCACGCTGGTCGCCGGCGTCGTGCTGTCGACGACCGGTGCGCTGACGATGCTGCTGCTCCTGGCGGGCACCGGTACCGGCACCGGCGCGAGCGGCGGCGCGGTCGGCTGGGTCGTGTTCGTCCTGGCGCTGCTCGCGGCCGGCACGTTCGGCTACGCCCAGCTGCTGCTGTCCGGGGTGGTGTCGGCGCCCGCGCCGCGCGCGCCCCGGCCGGCGCACGTGGGGCAGGGTGGCTGGGCGCCCGGCGCCCCCGCCGGCCAGCAGCCGCCGCCGTGGAGCCAGCAGGCCTGGAACCAGCAGCCCGGTGCCGCGCCCTACGGCGCCCCCTACGGCACCCCGGGCGCGGACGCGCACGGCTCCGGCCAGTACGGCGCCGCGCCCTACGGCACCGCGCGGCCCGCGGCCGGCTACGAGGCGGGCCACCCCGGTGCGGCCCCGTACGGCGCGGGCCAGCCCCCGGCGCAGTACGCCCAGGCCCCCTACGGCTCGGCGCCCTACGGCGCGGCCCCGTACGGCACCGGTCAGTACCCCGCCCAGCCCGGCACCGCCCAGCCCGGCACCGCCCAGCCCGGGGCCCCCGCGTACGAGGCCGCCGCGCAGCCCGGCCAGCCGGGTCCGGCGGGGCAGCCCCCGGCGTCCGGCCAGTACGGCGCGACCCAGCCCCCGGCGCCCGGCACCCCCGCCGACGACGCCGGCCGGCACGCGGTCGGTGCGCCCCCGAGCGGCGCGGGCGGCGCCTTCTCCGGGGTGTCCTACGGCGACCGCGCCGCCGCGGTGACCGGCGCCCCCGACGCGCGGGGCGACCAGGCCCCGCCCGCCGGGGCCCACGAGGCGCCCGCCGCGCCCACCGGCGACGACGCGGGGACCACCCGGCCCTCCGCGGTCGCGGGGTCCGGTGAGCAGGCCCCGCGCACGGGCGCCACCGACGACGACGAGGCGACCCGCACCTTCCGCCCGGGCGGCGGCACGGCCTGACCGCAGCCGGGGTGGGGCGCGGCACGCCACGGCGTGCCTGGCGCCGCCGGGCGGCCGTCGCTGGGACGCTGGCCCGGTGAGCACCACCCCGCCCCGCCCCGCACGCGGTCGCCCGGCGTCCCGGGCCCGGTCCTCCGCTCCCGCCCCGGAGCGGTCCCGCGGCGGGCGCGCGACCGCCGTCGCGGACCGGGAACGGCCCCGCGCCCGTGCCGTACGCGGCCCGGCGCGCGCCGGCACCGGCACCGGGCTCGACCGGCTGCGGATCCTGCTCGCCGCGACGATGGGCGCGGTCCTCGCCGGCTACACGCTGCTGGTCCCGGTCGCGGCGCTGCTGACCGGCACCGGCGGCGTCCCGGTCACCGCCGACGGCGCGCTCGCCACGGCCGTCCCGCTCTGGCTGGCCGCGCACCGCATCCCGATCGCGCTCGACGGCCGCCCGCTCGGGGTGCTGCCGCTGCTGCCGACGCTGGTCGTCGTCACGCTCGTGGCGTTCGCGTCCCGGTGGGCGGTGCGGCGCCTGGGCGGGCGGGTCCGGCACGACGCGGGCGCCGTCGTCGCCTCGCAGGCCGGGGCCGCCGCCGCCGTCGCGGTGCTGGCCGGTGCGCTGCTGCCGAAGGACATGGCCGTCACCGCGCCGTGGGCGTCCATGCTCGGGGCCGGGCTGGTCGCGGGCGCCGCGGCGGGCGTCGGCGTCGTGCACGCCTGCGGGGCGCCCGCGGCGTGGAAGCGGGTGCTGGCGGGGTGGCCGGGCGCGTCGCTGGCCGGGGCGCGCGTCGCGGCCGTCGCGCTCGTGCTGGTCTCCGCGCTGCTGCTGGTGGTGGCGCTGCTGGCGTCGGCCTCCGAGGTCGCCGAGATCGCCCGGCGGCTCGCCCCCGGCGCGTGGGCGGGCGTCGGGGTGCTCGTGCTGGGCGTCGGCTACCTGCCGAACGCGCTGGTCGGGGCCCTGTCGTGGTCGCTGGGCGCGGGGGTGTCGGTCGGCATCGCCCGGTCCGGCCCGCTCGGCGCCGAGCCGGGGCCGCTGCCGCCGTTCCCGCTCGCGGCGGTGCTGCCCGTGACCTCGGTGCCGGCCGTCGCCGCGCTGGTGCTGCTGCTGCCGGTGGCCGCAGGCGTGCTCGGCGGGCTCGCCTGCCGGCGCGCGCTGCCCGGCGACGCCGCCGTCGGCGAGCGGGTCGCGGCGCCGGCCGTCGCCGCCGTCGTGGTCGCGGTGGGTGCCGCGGTCGCGGCCGGGCTGGCCGGGGGACGCCTCGCCGGCGGGCCCTACGACCCGGTGTCGCTGCACGCCTGGCCGGTCCTGTTCGCCGCGCTGCTGCTCGTCGGGATCCCGGCCGTGCTGACCTGCGCCGGTCCCGAGCTCGCCCGGCACGTCCCGGTGGGCGGCCCGGACCGGGACCGTCCGCGCTCCACCGCCGACCGGGCCCGCGCCGCCCGCGAGCGGCGCCGTCCGTCGACGGTCGCCGACCTCGTCGAGCACCGCCGCACCGGCGGGGCACCCGGCCGCGCCCCGTCCCGCGCGGCGGCGGGCCGCGACACCGGGGTCGGCGACGACCGCGACACCGGGGACGGCGACGACCGGGACGGCGCCCCCGCGGACCGCGGCGACCGGGACCGCGGCGACCGGGACCGCGACGACCGGGGACACGACGACCGGGGCGGCGACACCGGCGGCGACCCCGGCGGCGACCCCGGCGGCCGGACCGACCGGATCACCCGCCGCCCGCCGCCCGGGCAGGACGACCCCGGCCGCTGACCGCCCGCGTCCACCGGCCCGCGGTCCGCGGCCCGTGACCGGGGCCACCGCACCGGGCGCCGCCGCCCGCCCCGGGCGCGTCTACGCTGGCCAGGGACCGTGGACCGGTCCGGCCGGGCGAGGGAAGGGACGCGGTGCGCGCGCAGGAGCAGGACGGGGCGCTGCGGGTCGTCGTCCTCGTCTCCGGCGGGGGCACCCTGCTGCAGGCCCTGCTCGACGCGCCGGACGCCGGGTTCGCCGTCGTCGCCGTCGGCGCCGACCGGCCGGGTGCGGCGGGGCTGGACCGGGCCCGCGCCGCGGGCCTCCCGGTGTTCGTCGAGCGGCTCGCCGACCACCCCGGCCGCGACGCCTGGAACGCCGCGCTCGCCGCGGGCGTCCTCGCGCACCGGCCCGGGCTCGTCGTCGGGGCGGGCTTCATGAAGCTGGTCTCCCCGGCCTTCCTGGACGCGCTCGGATGCCCGATGCTGAACACGCACCCCGCGCTGCTGCCGGCGTTCCCCGGCGCGCACGCCGTCGCCGACGCGCTGGCCGCGGGGGTGCCCGTCACCGGCGCGACCGTGCACGAGGTCGACGCCGGGCTCGACACCGGACCGGTGCTCGCGCAGGCGGAGGTCCCGGTGCTCCCGGGCGACGACGAGGCCTCCCTGCACGAGCGCATCAAGACCGAGGAACGACGGCTGCTGGTCGCGACCGTGCGACGGATCGCCGCAGCCGGGACAACCCACGAGGTGAACAGTGAGTGAGCGCAGGCCGGTACGCCGGGCCCTGATCAGCGTCTACGACAAGGCCGGTCTGCTCGACCTGGCCACCGGGCTGCACGCGGCCGGGGTGGAGATCGTCTCCACCGGGTCGACGGCGCAGCGGATCGCCGACGCGGGCGTGCCGGTCACCCCGGTCGAGGAGGTCACCGGCTTCCCCGAGTGCCTCGACGGCCGGGTCAAGACCCTGCACCCGCGGGTGCACGCCGGGCTGCTCGCCGACACCCGCAAGCCCGAGCACGTCGCCCAGCTCGAGCAGCTGAACATCGCGCCGTTCGACCTGCTGGTGTCCAACCTGTACCCGTTCCGCGAGACGGTCGCGTCCGGCGCGGGCGACGACGAGATCGTCGAGCAGATCGACATCGGCGGCCCGGCCATGGTGCGGGCCTCGGCGAAGAACCACGACAGCCTGGCCGTCGTCGTCGAGCCGTCCCGCTACGCGTGGGTGCTGGAGCAGGTCGCCGCGGGCGGGTTCGTGCTCGCCGACCGGCGCCGGCTCGCCGCGCTCGCGTTCCGGCACACCGCCGCGTACGACGTCGCCGTCGCGTCCTGGATGGGCGACGTGCTGGCCCCCGAGCCCGACGACGGCGCGCTCCCCGGCTGGGTCGGCGCCACCTGGACCCGCGAGCGGACCCTGCGCTACGGCGAGAACCCGCACCAGGCGGCCGCGCTCTACACCGGCGGCGCCGCGGCCGGCCTCGCCGGCGCCGAGCAGCTGCACGGCAAGGAGATGTCCTACAACAACTACGTCGACGCCGACGCCGCCTGGCGGGCCGCGCACGACCACGGCGACCGCCCGGCGGTCGCGGTGATCAAGCACGCCAACCCGTGCGGGATCGCGGTCGGTGCCGACGTCGCAGAGGCCCACCGCAAGGCGCACGCCACCGACCCGGTGTCGGCGTTCGGCGGGGTCGTCGCGGTCAACCGCGAGGTCTCGGTCGCGATGGCCGAGCAGGTCGCGGAGATCTTCACCGAGGTCGTCGTGGCCCCCGGCTACGCCGACGGCGCGCTGGAGGTCCTCACGCGCAAGAAGAACGTGCGCCTGCTCCGCATCCCCGGCGAGGTCGTCCGCGCCGGTGCCGAGCTGCGGCCGATCTCCGGCGGGCTGCTGGTCCAGCAGCGCGACCTGGTCGACGCCGACGGCGACGACCCGGCCGCCTGGAAGCTCGTCACCGGCGACGCGGTGGCCCCCGAGGTGCTCGAGGACCTCGCGTTCGCCTGGCGCGCCTGCCGCGCGGTGAAGTCCAACGCGATCCTGCTCGCCCACGACGGCGCCGCGGTCGGCGTCGGGATGGGGCAGGTCAACCGGGTCGACGCGGCCAAGCTCGCCGTGACCCGTGCCGGGGACCGTGCGCGCGGCGCGGTCGCGGCCTCCGACGCCTTCTTCCCCTTCCCGGACGGGCTGGAGGTGCTGCTCGACGCCGGTGTCGCCGCCGTCGTGCAGCCCGGTGGCTCGGTCCGCGACGAGGAGGTCGTCGCCGCCTGCGCGAAGGCGGGCGTGGCGATGTACCTGACCGGGACGCGACACTTCGCACACTGAGCGTCCCCGCTCCGCACCGACGGCCCGGACCCGCAGCGCGCGGGGCCGGGCCGTCGGCTCCGTGCAGGTCACGGACCGTTCTCCCGGAACTGTCGGGGGTGCGTGCGATGGTCTCCCCGTCGCCGGCACCACCCCCACCCGGGGGATGCGGACCGGCGGGACATGCCCTATCGTTCGAACGTCAGTTCGAGCACGCGTCGCCTTCCCCGCGGCGCGCCGGGCGGGCCACGGCCGGGCGGTCGTGGCGCGGTGTGCGGGGAGGTGCGTCGGTGCGGGTCGGTGCGGGCGAGGTCGAGGGGCCGGTCGTCGTCGGGGGAGCGGCGGCGGTCGGCCGGGTGGTCGACGGTGCCGGCGGGGTCGGCGGTGCCGGGGGGGCCGGCCCGGTCGGGTCGGCCGCCGAGCGGCTGGCCCGGGCCCGGCGGGTCCTGCACCGCACCGAGACCCGGACGGGCCTGGAGCGGTCCCGCCCGGCGCCCGCGCCGCCCTGCCCGGTGGCCGGGGCCGATCTGCTGCCGGAGGCGCCGGCCCGCACCACGGGGACCGTCGACGCGCGCCCGCCGGCCGAGGCCGACCTGCTGCCGGTGCCCGGCCCGCTGGCGGGGCTGCTGCCCGGGGGCGGGCTGCGGCGGGGCTCCACCGTCGCGGTGGGGGCCGGTACCGGGGCCGGGTCGCTGCTGTTCGCGCTGCTGGCCGCCGCCTCGGCGGAGGGGGCCTGGGCGGGTGTGGTCGGGCGCCCCGGCCTGGGGGCGACGGCCGCGGCCGAGGCGGGGGTCGTGCTGGACAGGCTGGCGCTGGTCCCCGACCCGGGCGCGGACCTGGTGGGGGTCACCGCCGCGCTGCTCGACGGGCTGGACCTCGTGGTCGTCGCCGGGCCGGAGCGGGCCGGGCTGCGCGCCGGGGACCGGCAGCGGCTGGCCGCGCGGGCCCGCCAGCGCGGCGCGGTGCTGCTCGCGCTGGGCGGCTGGCCGGGGGCGGACCTGCGCCTGCACTGCACCCGGCCGCGCTGGGAGGGCGTCGGGCGGGGCACCGGACGGCTGCGGTCGCGGCGGGTCGAGGTCCGTGCGGAGGGGCGCGGTCTCGCCCCGGCGGGGCGGGGCGTCGAGGTGCTGCTGCCGGGGCCCGGCGGGGCGGTCGGACCGGCCCCGGCGGCCCCCGTGGTGGCGCCGGTGCGGCCGTACGCGGCTCCGGTGGCGGTGCCCGCCCCGGCGACCGCGCCGGGTCTCGCGGACGGCGCCGCCGTCGTCGTCGTCCGGCCCGTCGCGCGGGCGGCGGGGTGAGCACGGGGAGCGGCGCGGCGGCCCGGTCCGCACCCGACCCGCGGGTGCTGGCGGTCTGGTCCCCGGACTGGCCGGTCACCGCCGCCGCGCGTGCGGCGCACGTCCCGGCGCACCGGCCGGCGGCGGTGTTCCACGCCAACCGGGTCCTGGCCTGCTCGGCGACGGCCCGTCGGTACGGCGTCCGCCGGGGGCTGCGCCGCCGGGAGGCGCAGGCCCGGTGCCCGGAGCTCGCCGTGCTCGCCCCCGACACGGGGCGCGACGCGCGGCTGTTCGAGCCGGTCGCGGCCGCGGTCGAGATGCTCGCACCGGGGGTCGAGGTGGTGCGGCCCGGACTGCTGGTGCTGCCCGCCCGCGGCCCGGTCGGCTGGTTCGGCGGGGAGCGCGCCGCGGTGGAGCGGCTGATCGACCAGGTCGCGCTGCACGCCGGGACCGAGTGCCAGATCGGGGTGGCGGACGGCATGTTCGCCGCCGAGCTCGCCGCCCGCCGGGGCCGCGGCGTCCCGCCCGGGCGCTCCGCGGAGTTCCTCGCCCCGCTGGAGGTCGCCGAGCTGGACCGGGATCCCGACGTCGACCGCGCGGCGCTGGTGGACCTGCTGCGCCGGCTGGGGCTGCGCTCGCTGGGGGCGTTCGCCGCGATCGCCGAGTCCGACGTCGCGTCGCGCTTCGGGGCCGACGCGGTGGCCGCGCACCGGCTCGCCCGCGGGCTCGACCCGCGCCCCCCGGCCCGGCGGGTCCCGCCGGAGGAGCTGTCCGCGGCGGTCGAGCTCGACCCGCCGGTGGACCGCGTCGACGCCGCGGCCTTCGCCGCGCGGGGGCTCGCGACGCGCCTGCACGAGGTGCTCGCGGGGCACGGTCTGGCCTGCACCCGGCTGGGGGTGCACGCGCGGACCGAGGGCGGTGAGGAGCTGCTGCGGGTCTGGCGCTGCGCCGAGCCGCTGACCCCGGCCGGGACGGTCGACCGGGTGCGCTGGCAGCTCGACTCGTGGCTCGGGCGGGGCGGCTCCGGCACGCTGGTCGCGCTACGGCTCACGCCGGAGGACACGGTGGTCGCCGGGGCGCTGCAGCGCGGGCTGTGGGGCGACGTCGGGGAGGGCGACGAGCGCGCCGGCCGCGCCCTGGTCCGGGTGCAGGCCCTGCTGGGCCCCGGCGCGGTGCTCACCGCGGTCCCGGCCGGTGGGCGGGACCCGGGCAGCCGGGTACGGCTGGTGCCGTGGGGCGACGAGCGCGTCGTCGAGGCCACGGCGGTCCCGCCGCGACCCGGTCCCGACGCCCCCGGCGGGGCCGCACCGGCCGATGGCCGTGCCCCCGGCGGGGTCACGACGGCGACCGCCGCGGGTGGGGCCGGTGGGGTCGCGACGGCGCCCGCCGCCCGTGCCGCCGGCGGACGGCCGCCGTCCGACCCGCCGGCCACCTGGCCCGGCCGGCTCCCTGCCCCCTCACCGGCGACGGTGCCGCCGGACCCGGTCCCGGTCCGGCTGCTCACCGCGGACGGGGCGGAGGTGGCGCCCGCGGCACCGGACCTGCTCGACGGCGTCCCGCGCCGGGTGGCGGGCGACGGCTCCGACCGTGAGGTCACCGGCTGGGCCGGGCCGTGGCCGGTGCACACCCGGTGGTGGGCCCCCGACGGCCCCGGGCCCGTCGTCCGGCTGCAGGTCGTGCTCGCCGACGGCACCGCCCTGCTGCTCGTGCACCGCTGCGGGCGCTGGGAGGTGGGCGGTGTCTACGACTGAGCCGGCGCCGGGCGGGCGCCGGTCAGCGCCGCGGCACCCCCGTCAGGTCCACCGCGAACCGGCCGATCGCCGAGGCCATCGCCGTCACGTTCCGGTCCAGCGCGGTCAGGTCGATGTTGGTCAGCCGGTCGCAGGGGGTGTGGTAGCACTGGTCGTAGGACTGGCCCGCCGTGCCGCCCCACTTCTGCGCCTGCTCCGGGGTCTTCTTCTCCTCGGCGCCGGTGAACAGCCCGCCCGCCGGGATGCCGGCCTCGATGAACGGCCCGTAGTCCGAGCGGCCGTCGAACGCGGTGCCCTCGGGACCGGGCACGCCCGCGGCGACCAGGGACTCGGTCAGCACGCGCTCGGCGGTGTCGGAGCCGGCCGGCCCGGCGGTGCCGCCGAGGCCGTCGGAGTCGTCGCCGTCGTAGACGAGGTAGGCCGCGTTCGGCGAGGCGACCATGTCGAAGTTCAGGTACAGGGCGATCCGCGCCCGGTCGGTCTCGGAGAGACCCTCGACGTACTTCGTCGCGCCGACCAGGCCGATCTCCTCGGCGCCCCACCAGGCGAAGCGCACCTTCTGGCCGACCGGCGGTGCGCCGCCCAGCGTGCGGGCGATCTCCAGCAGCGCGGCGCTGCCGCTGCCGTTGTCGTTGATGCCCGCACCCTCCCCGACGCTGTCGAGGTGCGCCCCGGCGACCACGACGCGGTCCGGGTCGCCGGTGCTGGTCTCGGCGATCACGTTGCGGGAGCTCTGCTGCTGGATCGTGGTGTCGAGCAGCAGGGTGGCCTGCTGGCCGTCGCGCAGGGCGGCCCCGGCGGTCCGGGTCACCGACGCCGTCGGCACCACGCCCGGGGTGTCGTCGAGGGTGGCGGGCAGCGCCGCGTCCTCGGTGTTGACCACGAGCACCGCCGCCGCGCCCGCGGCCCCGGCGAGCTGGGACTTCTGGCCGAACGGGCAGACCCCCCGCTCGACGACGGCGATCGCCCCCGCGGGCATGCCCGCGTAGTCCGCGGCGTCGCAGCCCGGGGTGGTGTCCTGCGGGGTGCGCGGGCGCAGCGACAGCGGCGCGGTCAGCCCGCCCGGCGCGGTCGCGGGGGAGAAGCTCAGCACCTCGGTCGTCACCGGGGCACCGGCGACGGTCAGCCGGGCGTCGCCCGCGGAGAAGGTCCGCACCTGGAAGGCCGGCGTGGACACCTCGAAACCGCTCTCGCGCAGCACCCCGGCCACGTGCTCGACCGCGGCGTCGTACCCCGGGGTGCCGACGGCGCGGTTGCCGCCGTTCGCGTCGGCGAGCCGCTGCAGCTCCTCCAGCTCGGCCCGGGCTCCGTCGCCGCCGACCGCCGCGGCGAGCCGCTGCGGCAGGCCGGGGTCGGCCTGCGCGGCCGCGGCACCCCCACCGGATCCGGTGGACGTCCCGAGCGACGCGGTGCCCGGCGCGGCGGGGGCGTTCGCGCAGGCCGCCAGTGCGACCGTGGCGGCCACGGCCGCGGCGACCCGGACCGTCCGTCCCCCGAGCCGGCGGCCGCGCCCGCCGTGCGTCGTGCTCGCCCGTCCCATGGACCCACCCCCGCTGTCCGGCCCGCCGGGCGGGCCCCGTCCGCGCCGTGCTCCGGCGCTGCTCGTGCGTGTGCGGCGCCCCTGCGGAGCCGCGGCGTGGGCCCAGCATCCGGCATCGGGCGTGGTCGTGCCGTGAACCGGCGATCACGACACGACGTCGCGAGCACGACGGTACGGGGCGGGACGGATCCGGCGCAGCGGACGAACCGGCCACGGCGCCCACGATCCTCGGGTGATCCACACCCGTGTCTCAGTCGGCACACAGGTTCGGCTGGTGAACTCGGAGACGTCGGTGGAACGGGATGCACACCGCCCCACCGGCACCCGAGGGGTCCGTCCGGGTGGCCCGCGGAGCCGGCGCTGGGGAGCGGCCGGTGCCCGCGCCGGAGCCCGGATCCGCCGTGCGGGGCCGACCGGCGCTGGGGAGCGGCCGGCCGGCCCGCACGGCGACGCCCGCCCCTTCCCGGGGCCCCGGCTCCGGTGACCCGATCTGATCGAACCGATGTTCGAGTACGATGGACGGGTGGGCTGGCAGAACCCGGACGTCCCGTGGACGGAGCTGGAGAGCGCGCTGTCGGGCCGTGCCGTGCGCGACGGGTCGAGCCTGCGGGGCGGCCCGGAGGCCGACTGCGGGGACGCACCGGCCTGGTCCGCCCACCGCGGCCCCTACGTCCCGCCCGCGGACCTGCGTCCGGCGGCGACCGGCGCGGTGCCCTACGCGGAGCTGCACTGCCACTCCCACTTCAGCTTCCTCGACGGGGCGAGCGCCCCGGAGGAGCTCGTGGAGCGGGCCGCGGAGCTGGGCCTGGAGGCCGTCGCCCTGACCGACCACGACGGGATGTACGGGGTCGTGCGCTTCGCCGAGGCGGCACGGGAGCTCGGGGTGCGCACGGTCTTCGGCGCCGAGCTGAGCACCGGGCTGTCCGCCCCGCAGAACGGCGTCGCCGACCCGGAGGGCGAGCACCTGCTGCTGCTGGCCCGCGGCCCCGACGGCTACCGCGCGCTGTGCCGCACGATCTCGACCGCGCAGATGCGCGGCGGGGAGAAGGGGCGCCCGGTCTACGACCCGGACGAGATCGTCGCCGACACCGCGGGCCGGGTCGTGGTGCTCACCGGCTGCCGCAAGGGCGCGGTGCGCCGCGCCCTGGACCGGGAGGGCCCGGCGGCGGCCGCGGCGGCGCTGGACCGGCTGGTGGAGCGTTTCGGCCGGGAGCACGTGCGGGTGGAGCTGACCGTGCACGGCGAGCCGGGCGACACCGAGCGCAACGACGCGCTGGCCGCGCTGGCGGCCCGCGCCGGCGTCGCGACCGTGGCGACCACCGGGGCGCACTACGCCACCCCCGACCGGGCGCCGCTGGCCGCGACGGTGGCCGCGGTGCGGGCCCGGCGCAGCCTCGACGAGATCGACCCCTGGCTGCCCGCGGCGGGAACCGCGCACCTGCGGTCCGGGCAGGAGATGGCGCTGCGGTTCGCCGAGCGCCACCCCGGCGCGGTGGAGCGCGCGGCGGAGCTGGGCCGCGAGCTGGCCTTCGAGCTGCACCTGGTGGCGCCGGACCTGCCGCCGTTCGACGTCCCGCCCGGGCACACCGAGACGACCTGGCTGCGGGTGCTGACCGAGCGCGGCCGGCTGGAGCGTTATGGCAGCTATGACGAGAACCCGGTCGCCGCGCACACCGTGCAGCGCGAGCTGGCGATCATCGAGGGGAAGAACTTCCCCGGGTACTTCCTGATCGTCCACGACATCGTGGACTTCTGCCGCCGCGCGAACATCCTGTGCCAGGGCCGGGGCTCGGCCGCGAACTCGGCGGTCTGCTACGCACTGGGCATCACCCACGTCGACGCCGTCCGGCACGGGCTGCTGTTCGAGCGGTTCCTGTCCCCGGACCGCGACGGCTACCCCGACATCGACCTCGACATCGAGTCCGGCCGCCGCGAGGAGGCGATCCAGTACGTCTACCGCCGCTACGGCCGGCTGTTCGCCGCCCAGGTCGCGAACGTCATCACCTACCGGCCGCGCTCGGCGATCCGCGACACCGCCCGCGCACTCGGGTTCTCACCCGGCCAGCAGGACGCGTGGAGCAGGCGGGTCGAGCGCTGGCACGCCCTGGAGGCGAGCGAGCTCCCGCAGGAGATGCCGCCGCTGCTGCTGGACCTGGCCGGGCAGCTGCTCGGGGCGCCCCGCCACCTGGGTATCCACTCCGGCGGCATGGTCATCTGCGACCGGCCGGTGTCCGAGGTCGTCCCGGTGGAGTGGGCACGGATGGCCGACCGGACCGTCGTGCAGTGGGACAAGGAGGACTGCGCCGCCGCCGGGCTGGTGAAGTTCGACCTGCTCGGGCTGGGGATGCTGACCGCGCTGCACCTGATGCAGGACCTGGTGGCGGCGAGCACGGGCGAGCGCGTCGAGCTGCACGCGATCGGCGAGTCCGACCCGGCGGTCTACGCGATGCTCGCCCGCGCCGACTCGGTCGGGGTGTTCCAGGTGGAGTCGCGCGCCCAGATGGCGACCCTGCCGCGGCTGCGCCCGCGCGAGTTCTACGACCTCGTCGTCGAGGTGGCGCTGATCCGGCCCGGCCCCATCCAGGGCGGCTCGGTGCACCCCTACATCCGGCGCCGCAACGGGCTGGAGGAGTGGGACCACGACCACCCCCTGCTCGCGCCGGCGCTGCACAAGACGCTGGGCATCCCGCTGTTCCAGGAGCAGATGATGCAGATCGCCGTCGACGTCGCCGGGTTCACCGCGGCGGAGGCCGACGAGCTGCGCCGGGCGATGGGGTCCAAGCGCTCCACCGAGCGGATGGAGCGGCTGCGCGGGCGGTTCTACGACGGGATGGCGGCGAACGGGATCACCGGCGAGCTCGCCGAGCGGATCTTCGCCAAGATGCTGGCCTTCGCGAACTTCGGCTTCCCGGAGAGCCACTCGATCAGCTTCGCGGCGCTGGTCTACTACTCGGCCTGGTTCAAGCTCTACCACCCGGCCGCGTTCTGCGCGGGCCTGCTGAACGCCCAGCCGATGGGGTTCTACTCGCCGCAGTCGCTGGTGGCCGACGCCCGCCGGCACGGTGTCCGGGTGCGCCGTCCCGACGTCAACGCCGGGCGCGCCGACGCGATCCTCGAACCGGACGGGGACAGCGCCGGTGGCTGGGCGGTCCGGCTCGGGCTGGCGGGCGTCCGCACGGTCGGGGAGGACCTGGCGACGGCGATCGACGCCGAGCGCGCGGCGGCGGGGCCGTTCGCCGACCTGCCCGACCTGGCCCGCCGGGTCCGGTTGACCGGCCCGCAGGCCGAGGCGCTGGCGACGGCGGGGGCGTTCGGCTGCTTCGGGGTGCAGCGGCGGGAGGCGCTGTGGGCGGCCGGCGTCGTCGCAGGGGTGCGCCCGGAGCACCTGCCGGGCACCGCCGTGGGCTTCGACGCCCCCGCGCTGCCGGGCATGACCGAGGCGGAGCTGACCGTCTCCGACGTGTGGGCCACCGGCGTCTCCCCGGACAGCCACCCGGTGCAGCACCTGCGGGCGGACCTCGACGCGCTCGGCGCGGTCCGGATCGACCGGCTCGACGCGCTGGGGCGCCGCGCCGGTCCGGACGCGCCGCCCCGGGTGCTCGTCGGCGGCCTGGTCACGCACCGGCAGCGGCCGGCGACGGCGGGAGGGGTGACGTTCGTGAACCTCGAGGACGAGTCCGGGATGCTGAACGTGACCTGCTCGGAGGGACTCTGGGCGCGGTACCGCTCGGTGGCGCTGGGCAGTGCGGCGCTGCTGGTCCGGGGGCGTCTGGAGCGCAGCCCGGAGGGGGTGCTGAACCTGCTGGCGGACCGGCTGCAGCGGATGCCGCTGGCGGTGAAGGTCTCCTCCCGCGACTTCCGCTGACCCGGCCGGGGACCTCCCGGGACGCCGCAGGCCCCGCCGGGGGGAGCCGGCGGGGCCTGCGGTGCGCGGGTCAGGACTTGACGATCGGGCCGCCCATCGCCATCGCGCGTCCGCCGAGGGTCTGGCCGAACGCGTCGAACAGGATGTAGGCGAACACGACGCAGAACGCGAAGGTCGTGATCCCGGCGATCGGGAACAGACCGGCGTTGCCCGCGGTGACGCCGATGTAGGCCAGCACGAAGGTGATGTCGACCAGCACGAAGCCGATGGTGAACATCAGCGGCAGGCGCAGCGTCGCCAGCGTCAGCAGCACGAACACCAGCGTGAACGACAGCAGGTAGGTCGACTGGATCGACCCGATCTGCTCGGTGGACAGGGCCTGGCCGGTGCCGGCGTCGATGATCCAGCCGTTGTTCAGGGCCATGAGCAGCACGCCGAAGCTCGTCCAGAACGCGGAGAACACACCGAAGATCGCCGCGGTGACACTGTCCCCGACGCGCAGCGCGACCATCGCCGACAGCAGCAGGAACAGGCCCGCCGAGAAGGTGACGATGGGGATCATGCCGCCGGGCAGGGCGGTGGTGTCCAGGTAGCCGACGAACCACAGGCCCAGCGTGATGCCGGACGGCAGGAAACAGATGAGGCCCATCAGGGCCGGGTTGGCGGCCGGGGGTGCGGCGGCCGGGGCGGGCGGGGCAGCAGCGGCCTGCGCCCCCGCGGTGTCGCTCTCCACGCTCATGGAAAACTCCTCGTCGAGTTCGTGACCGGTCGAGCACCGGCGGTGTGATTCTGCTCTCGTGGAGATCGTTTCGCGCCCTCCGTACGGCCAGACCCCGACCTGTACTCCGGTCGCACGCGATCGGAACGTCGTCGCAGGTCGTGGGGTCGGCGTCCCCTACTTCCGCGGCACGCCCGCGTCGTTCGGTCAGGTTCGCCGCCGTGCTCGCGTACCTGAGAGGATGGGGTCGTGAGCGCACGCGTGATGGACGGCAAGGCGACGCTGGCGGAGCTGCTCGAGGACCTGCGGGCCCGTGTCGAGAAGCTGGCCGCCGCCGGGGTGACCCCCGGACTCGGCACGGTCCTGGTGGGTGACGACCCCGGATCGCACGCCTACGTGCGCGGCAAGCACCGCGACTGCGCCAAGGTCGGGATCACCTCGCTGCAGCGCGAGCTGCCCGCCGACGCGAGCCAGGCGCAGGTCGAGGACACCATCGACGAGCTCAACGCCGACCCGACGTGCACCGGCTTCATCGTGCAGCTGCCGCTGCCCGCCGGTCTGGACGCCGGTGCCGCGCTGGAGCGCGTCGACCCGGCCAAGGACGCCGACGGCCTGCACCCGACGAACCTGGGCCGGCTCGTGCTGGGCGAGCCCGGTCCGCTGCCGTGCACCCCGCGCGGCATCGTCGAGCTGTGCCGGCGCTTCGGGGTCGAGCTGGACGGTGCCCGGGTCGTCGTCGTGGGCCGTGGCGTCACGGTGGGCCGCCCGCTGGGGCTGCTGCTGACCCGTCGCTCGGAGAACGCGACGGTGACCCTGTGCCACACCGGGACCCGGGACCTGACCGCGCACCTGCGCGAGGCGGACGTCGTGGTCGCGGCCGCGGGCCGGGCCGGGCTGATCACCGCGGACCAGATCCGGCCGGGTGCGGCGGTGCTGGACGTGGGCGTCACCCGTACCGACCTCGGCCTGGTCGGCGACGTGTCGCCCGAGGTCGCCGAGGTCGCCGGGCTGCTCGCGCCGATGCCCGGTGGTGTGGGCCCGATGACCCGCGGGATGCTGCTGACGAACGTGGTCGAGGCAGCCGAACGCAGCGTGTCGGAGTGAGAGTCGGTACCGGACGCAGCTCGTCGGAGTGAGCGGACGGCCGGGGACCCGGGGGGTGGCGATGGCGACGACGCGGTCGGGGCACCGTCTGCGGGCGCGCCTGCGGGCGCACTGGCCGCTGCTCGTCGTCCTCGGCATCGCGCTGGTCGGGCTGCAGCGCGTGCTCACCGAGCACTGGCGGGAGGGCTCCGCGGCGCTGGGCGTCGCCATGCTCGCCGCGGCCGGGCTGCGCGTGGTCCTGCCCCCGGACCGGGTGGGCCTGCTGGCGATCCGGGGCCGCTACGCCGACGCGCTGGTGTACGGCGGGTTCGGCGTCGTCGTCCTGCTCCTGGCCCTGACGATCACCCAGGGCTCGCTGACGATCAGCTGACCGGCGGCGCGGGAGCAGGGGCGTCGGTCAGCTGCGGCTGCCGCCGGTCGTCTCCGGTCCGGCCGGACGCCGGGTGGGCGGGCGGCGCGGACCGGCGGGGCGCTTGCTGCCCGGCCGGCCGGGGCCGGTACTCGTCGCGCGCGGCGCGCGCAGCGGCACGCCCGGCGGGGCGGGGGAGCGCGGCCCGGTCGGTGCGGTGCGGGGCAGGACGGTAATGATCATCGCTAACGTTATTCTACCGGCCGGTACGCGCGATCCGTGACCGGGGTTGCTCCGGACGGGTTGCGTGACGTCGCCCACGGGTCCGGTCGTGATCACCCGATGATCGCAACGATCACCGCCCGCCCACCCGGTCGGCGGTGCTCCGTCGCCGGTGGACCCACGGATGGTGGTCGCCCCGCCGTCTGTACCGCGAGCATGATCCTCCGTCATGACCGATCGCAGCGGCCGGATCGTGGACATCCTGGTGACCGCCTTCGACGACCTGATGACGGCCGATCCGGCGGCCTTCCGCACCAAGTTCCGCAAGATGGCGGCCGACCCGTTCGCCTTCTACCGGGGCAGCGCCTGCCTGTTCTACGACGACGTCGCCGGCCGCGACGACCCGTGGGTGGACGAGCGCACCAGCCGGGTCTGGATCCAGGGCGACCTGCACGCCGAGAACTTCGGGACCTACATGGACGGCGACGGTGTGCTCGTCTTCGACGTCAACGACTTCGACGAGGCCTACCTCGGCCACTGGACGTGGGACGTCACCCGGTTCGCGGCCAGCCTCTGCCTGCTCGGCTGGCAGAAGGCGCTGCCCGACCGGACCCTGTCCGAGCTGGTCGAGGGCTACTGCCGCGGCTACCTGGACCAGGTCCGGCACTTCGCCGACACCGACGACGACACCTTCGCGCTGCGCCTGGACACCACCGAGGGCCCCGTCCACCAGGTCCTGCAGGCCGCGCGCACACGCAGCCGGGTCGGCCTGCTCGACGCGATCACCGAGACCGAGGGCTTCGACCGGATCCTGCGTCCCGGCCCCGGCCTGCGCGCCCTCGACGACGACGAGCGCGCCCGCGTCACCGCCGCGTTCGAGGCCTACGTCGAGACGATCCCGGAGGCGCGCCGGCACCGCGGCGTCGCCTACACCGTCAAGGACGTCGCCGGGCGGTCCGGCGTGGGGATCGGCAGCGCGGGCCTGCCGACGTACACGGTCCTGGTCGAGGGCCTGAACCAGGCGCTGGACAACGACATCGTGGTGTCGATGAAGCAGGGCAACGTGGCCGCGCCGTCGCGGGTCGTCACCGACGAGCGCGTGGCCGGCGCGTTCCGCCACCACGGGCACCGCACCGCGGTGTCGCAGCGGGCGCTGCAGGCCCACGCCGACCCGATGCTGGGCTGGACCGAGCTGGACGGCGTCGGGTTCGTCGTCGCCGAGGTGTCGCCCTACGAGGCGGACCTGGACTGGTCGGAGCTGACCGAGCCCGACGAGATCGCCCCGGTCGTCACCGACCTCGGCCGGGCCACCGCGAAGATCCACTGCGTGTCCGACGCCGACGCCGACCACTCCCTGGTCGGCTTCCGGGTCGAGGAGGCGGTCGCCGCCCGCACCGCCGGGCAGGAGGACGCCTTCGTCGAGTGGGTGGTCGGGTTCGCCCACGACTACGCCGCGACCGTGCGCGCGGACCACGCGCTGTTCGTCGACGCCTTCCGCGAGGGCCGCATCCCGGGCGTCAGCGCCGGGTGAGACGCGACGACGGCCCGCCCTCCCGGAGGAGGACGGGCCGTCGTGACGCGGGTGTCGCTACTTGCCCGCGAAGCCGTCGATCGCGGCGTTGAACGTCGCGCTCGGGCGCATGACCGCGTCGGTCCGCGCGCGGTCGACGTAGTAGTAGCCGCCCAGGTCGACCGGCTCGCCCTGCACCGCGTTCAGCTCGCCGACGATCGTGTCCTCGGCCGCGGCCAGCTTCTCGGCCAGCGGCGCGAAGATCGCGGCCAGCTCGGGGTCGTCGGTCTGGGCGGCCAGCTCCTGCGCCCAGTAGAGGGCGACGTAGAAGTGGCTGCCGCGGTTGTCGAGCTCGCCGACCTTGCGCGAGGGGGACTTCCCGTTCTCCAGCAGCGAGCCGGTGGCGGCGTCGAGGGTCCGGCCCAGCAGCTCGGCCCGCAGCGGCTCCTCGGTCTTCGACGCCAGCATCTCCAGCGAGACGGCCAGCGCGAGGAACTCGCCCAGGGAGTCCCACCGCAGGTGGTTCTCCTTCTGCAGCTGCTGGACGTGCTTGGGCGCCGACCCGCCGGCGCCGGTCTCGAACAGGCCGCCGCCGTTCATCAGCGGGACGATGGACAGCATCTTCGCCGACGTGCCCAGCTCCATGATCGGGAACAGGTCGGTGAGGTAGTCGCGCAGCACGTTGCCGGTGACCGAGATGGTGTCCTCGCCCTTGCGGGCCCGCTCCAGGGTGTAGCGGGTGGCCTCGGCGACCGGGAGGATCTCGATGGTGAGCCCGTCGGTGTCCTGCTCGCCCAGGTAGCGCTCGACCTTCGCGATCAGCTCGGAGTCGTGGGCGCGGGAGGAGTCCAGCCAGAAGACGGCGGGGGAGCCGGTGGCGCGGGCCCGCTCGACGGCCAGGCCGACCCAGTTGCGGATCGGGGCGTCCTTGGTCTGGCAGCCGCGCCAGATGTCGCCCTCGGCGACCTCGTGCGACAGCTTCTCCTCGCCCGAGGCGGCGTCGACGACGCGGACGGTGCCGGCGGCGGGGATCTCGAAGGTCTTGTCGTGGCTGCCGTACTCCTCGGCCTTCTGCGCCATGAGGCCGACGTTCGGGACGGTGCCCATCGTCGTCGGGTCGAAGGCGCCGTTGGCCTGGCAGTGCTTGACGGTCTCGTCGTAGAGCGGGGCGTAGGACGAGTCCGGGATGACGAACTTGGTGTCCTGCAGGGCGTCGTCGGCGTTCCACATCTGGCCCGAGGACCGGATGGCGGCCGGCATCGAGGCGTCGATGATGACGTCGCTCGGCACGTGCAGGTTGGTGATCCCGCGCGAGGAGTCGACCTGGGCCAGGGCCGGGCCGCTGGTGTAGGCGTCGGTGATGGCCTTCTCGATGGCCTCGCGCTTGTCGGCGGGCAGCTTCTCCAGGGCGGTCAGCACCGAGGCGAGACCGTCGTCCGGGTCGGCGCCGACGGAGGCCAGGTCGTCGCCGTAGGAGGCGAAGACGTCGGCGAAGTAGGCGCGCACGGCGTGCCCGAAGATGATCGGGTCCGAGACCTTCATCATCGTGGCCTTGAGGTGCACGGAGAACAGCACGCCGTTCGCCTTCGCGTCGGCGACCTGCTCGGCGAGGAAGGCCTGCAGGGCCTCGCGGCGCATGACGGCGCCGTCGAACACCTCGCCGTCCAGCAGCGCGACCTTCTCCTTGAGCACCGTGACGGTGCCGTCGGCGGCGACGTGCTCGATGCGGACCGCGCCGTCACCGGCGGCGGTGAACGAGGTCTCGGAGTGGCGGAAGTCGCCGTCCTCCATCGTGGACACGTGGCTGGTGGAGTCCGGGCTCCAGGCGCCCATCGAGTGCGGGTGCTTGCGGGCGAAGTTCTTCACCGACAGCGGCGCGCGGCGGTCGGAGTTGCCCTCGCGCAGCACCGGGTTGACCGCGGAGCCCTTGACCGAGTCGTAGGCGGCGCGGGCGGCCTTCTCCTGCTCGCTCTGCGGGTTCTCCGGGTAGTCCGGCACGTCGTAGCCGGCGCCCTGCAGCTCCGCGATCGCGGCCTTCAGCTGCGGGATCGACGCCGAGATGTTCGGCAGCTTGATGATGTTGGCGTCCGGGGTCTTCGCCAGCTCGCCCAGCTCGGTCAGCGAGTCCGGGACGCGCTGGGCGTCGGTCAGCCGGTCCGGGAACTTGGCCAGGATGCGCGCCGCGAGGGAGATGTCGCGGGTCTCCACGTCGACGCCGGCCTGGCCGGCGAAGGCCTCGATGACCGGCAGGAAGGAGTGGGTCGCCAGCGCGGGCGCCTCGTCGGTGTACGTGTAGATGAGCTTCATCGCGTCCTCTGGCCTGCCTCGGCTCGTCGTCGTGTCTGCTGCTCGTGGGGCGAGCGAGCGGGTCGCGGCGACGCCGGCGGCGTGGCGACCCGCTGACTGCGGCACACGCTATCCCCTGGCGGCCCCCGGCCGCCCGCAGGAGTAACCGGTCCGACACCCCCGGGCGGTGGATCGGCCGGGCGTGGCCGAGCGGCTACCGTACGTGCGTCCGGGACGTCGGTGGGAGGGGAACGGCCGTGGCGAAGGTCTTCGGGCTCACCCGGAAGTCGATCCTGAAGGGCTGGCCGCTGGTCGGGCTCATCGGCGTCGGCCTGACCGTGGTCGCCCTCGGCTACGGCGGCGCCACCGGCAACATCGAGACGACCGGCTGCCGGGTCGTCGTGCAGGGCGACCAGGTGACGGTCCGCTCCGCGCCCAGCTCGTCGGCGTCGCCGGTGGCCACCATCCCGGGCGGCACCGAGGTCGAGGCCGAGACGATCGTGGACTCCGGCTGGCGCAGGCTCGCCGAGGGCGACCGGTGGGTGCCGGTCGACTCCGTCGCCGCCACCTCGGGCAGCCGGTGCTGAACCGCTCGCGCAGTGTGATCGCGGGTGCGGCACAGTAGGGCCGTGGTTCCTCCTGCGCTGGCGACCGTGAACGTCAACGGTGTGCGTGCCGCGTGCACCAAGGGGCTGCTGGGCTGGCTCGCCGCGACCGACGCGCGGGCGGTGTGCCTGCAGGAGGTCCGGGCGCGGCCCGAGGAGCTGCCCGCGGCGTTCACCGACGCGCTGCGCGCGGGCGGCTGGCACCTGCGGCTCGCCCCCAGCGAGACCGCGAAGGGCCGCAACGGCGTCGCCGTGCTCAGCCGCGACGAGCCCGAGGCGGTCCGCGTCGGGTTCGGGCACGTCGAGACCGACCTCGACGGCCGCTGGATCGAGGTCGACCTGCCCGGCGGGCTCACCCTCGCCTCGCTCTACCTGCCCAAGGGGCAGGCCGGCACGGACCGCCAGGACGCCAAGGACGCCTTCTGCGCCGCGCTCGGCGACCACCTGCGCACCGCGTTCGACCGCGCCGCCGCGAGCGGGCGGGAGATGGTGGTCGGCGGGGACTGGAACATCGCCCCCACCGAGGCCGACCTGCGCAACTGGCGCGGGAACCGGCGCAACTCCGGGTTCCTGCCGCACGAGCGCGAGTGGTTCGCCAAACTGCTCGAGCACGGCTGGCGCGACCTGGTGCGCGAGCGGCACCCGGGCGTCGACGGGCCGTACTCGTGGTGGAGCTACCGCGGGCGGGCCTTCGACAACGACACCGGCTGGCGGATCGACCACCTGCTCGCCACCCCCGGCGTCGCGGACGCGGCGCGCGAGGCCGTCGTGGACCGGGCGCCGGCGCACGACCGGCGCTTCTCCGACCACGCCCCCGTCATCGTCCGGCTGGCGGCCGCGTGATCGCCGGGCGGATCGTCGGCGGGCGCTACCTGCTGCTCGACGAGCTGGAACGGCGCGCGTTCGGGCCCACGCACCGGGCCGAGGACCGGATCACCGGCCGCACCGTCGCCGTCACCGAGATCGCGCTGCCGCCGGTCGCCGGGGTGCGGGAGCGGCTGCTGACCGAGGTCCGCGCGGCCGGGCGGCTGCGGCACCCGTCCGTGGTCGGCGTGCTGGACCTGGTCACCGACCGGTCCTCGGCCGGGGAGATGCGCGAGTACCTGGTCACCGAGCACCCCGACGCGCGGCCGCTGCCCGCCGTCGTGGACGGGGCGGCGCCGTCGTCGCGGCAGGTCGCCCGGCTGGGGCGCGACGTCCTGGCCGCGCTGCGCGCGGTGCACGAGGACGGCACGACCCACGGCGCGCTCGACGCCCACGCCGTCCTGGTCACCGGCGACGGCCGCGCCCTGCTCACCGACGTCGGCCTGGCCCGCGCGGTCGGCCCGCGGCCCGGCACCGCACCCGTCGCGCCGCCGGAGGGGGCCGACACCCCGGCCGCGGACCTCTGGTGCCTGGGCGCCGTGCTGCGCGCCGCCGCGGGCGACGGCCTGCCCCCGGGCGGCGCGCTCGCGACGGTCGTCGACGGGCTGACCGCCGACGACCCCGCGCAGCGGACCGCGCCGGAGCCGGCCGCGGCCCTGCTGGAGCGGGCCGCGCGGCCCCGCACCCCCGGCGGGGACCTCGGGCGCAACCGGTGGATCCTGCTGCTGGTGGCCGGGGTGCTGGCCGTGGCCGTCGTCGTGCTGCTGGTGCTGACCGTGCTGTGAGCACCCGCCCGGGAACCCGGCTGCGCACCGGCGCGGGCGGGGCCAGGATGGGGGCGTGAGCGAGACCGTCGAACACCCCGCCGACCACCCGCGCGTCGCCGCCGTGAAGGAGGCGCTGCGCCGCGCCGGCGCCGACCCCGCCTCCATCGCGGGCCTGGTGCTGCTGCCCGACGCCGTCACCACCGCGGCCGCGGCCGCCGACGCGCTGGACGTGGAGGTCGGGCAGATCGCGAACTCGCTGGTCTTCGACGCCGACGGCGCCCCGCTGCTCGTGCTGACCTCCGGCGCCCACCGGGTGGACACCGGCAAGGTCGCCGCCCTGGTCGGCGCCCGCGAGGTCGGCCGGGCGTCGAAGGAGTTCGTGAACGCCACGACCGGGCAGGTCATCGGCGGGGTCGCGCCCGTCGGGCACCCGGCGCCGATCCGGACGCTGGTCGACGTCGCGCTGCGCGAGCACGAGCGGGTCTGGGCCGCCGGCGGGGTCGCCCGCTCGGTGTTCCCGACGACCTTCGACGAGCTCGTCGCCGTCACCGGGGGCACGCCCGCCGAGGTCGCCTGAGCCGTATTCCCGCGGCGGCGGTGATCCATCGCGGGCAACTCGACGCTCGCCGCGGTGATCGGCGGTACCTAGTGTGGGTGGTATGGCCGACACTCCTGCCGCCCCCGTCCCGGCCGAGGCCGTCCCCGCCGACTCGGCGGTCCGGCGCGCGCTGCGCCGGGTCCGCGACGGCTCCACCCTCGACGTCACCGAGGCCGCCGTCCTGCTCGCCGCGCGCGGCGAACAGCTCGACGAGCTGCTGGGCCACGCCGCCCGGGTCCGCGACGCCGGACTCGTCGACGAGGGCCGTCCGGGCGTCGTCACCTACTCCCGCAACGTCTTCATCCCGCTGACCCGGCTGTGCCGCGACCGCTGCCACTACTGCACGTTCGCGACCGTCCCGCACCGGCTCGAGAGCATGTACCTCGAGCGCGACGAGGTCGTGGAGATCGCCCGCCAGGGCGCCGCGCAGGGCTGCAAGGAGGCCCTGTTCACCCTCGGCGACCGGCCCGAGGACCGCTGGCCGCAGGCCCGGGAGTGGCTGGAGGCCCGCGGCTACGACTCGACGCTGGACTACGTCCGCGCCTGCGCGATCGCGGTGCTCGAGGAGACCGGGCTGCTGCCGCACCTCAACCCCGGCGTCATGAGCTGGGAGGAGATCACCCGGCTCAAGCCGGTCGCGGCCAGCATGGGGATGATGCTGGAGACGACCTCGCAGCGGCTGTTCGAGGCCGGCGGACCGCACTTCGGCAGCCCCGACAAGGAGCCCGCGGTCCGGCTGCGCACCCTGACCGACGCCGGCCGGGTCGGCGTCCCGTTCACCACCGGCATCCTGATCGGGATCGGCGAGAACCGCACCGAGCGGGCCGAGTCGCTGTTCGCGATCCGCTCCGCCGCGCGCGCCCACGGGCACGTGCAGGAGGTCATCGTCCAGAACTTCCGGGCCAAGCCGGACACCGCGATGGCGAACGACCCCGACGCCGACCTGCACGACCTGGCCGCCACGATCGCCGTCGCGCGGCTGGTGCTCGGGCCGAAGGTGCGGCTGCAGGCCCCGCCGAACCTCGTCGGGTCCGAGTTCTCCCTCATGCTGCGCGCCGGGATCGACGACTGGGGCGGGGTGTCCCCGGTGACCGTGGACCACGTGTCCCCGGAGATGCCGTGGCCGGCCGTCGACGAGCTGGCCCGGGTCACCGCCGCCGAGGGCTTCGAGCTGCGCGAGCGGCTCACCGCGTACCCGAAGTACGTGCGCGCGGGGTCGCCGTGGATCGACACCCGGCTGCTCGGCCACGTCGGCGCGCTCGCCGGTCCGGACGGTCTCGCCGACCCGGACGCCCCCGTGACGGGACGGACCTGGCAGGAGCCCGACGGCGGGTTCGACTCGTCCGGGCGCACCGACCTGCACGCCACGATCGACACCACCGGGCGCACCGAGGACCGGCGCAGCGACTTCAGCGACGTCTACGGCGACTGGTCCGAGGTCGCCGCGTCGCTGGAGTCCCAGCGCGCCGCGGCGCCGCAGCGGCTCGACGGCGACGTGCGCGCCGGGCTGGACCTGGCCGCGTCGGACCCGGCGGCGCTGCTCGACCCGGCCCACGAGGCCGCCGCGATGGCGGTGCTGACCGCCGACGGCGCCGCGCTGGGCGAGGTCGTCCGCCTCGCCGACGACGTCCGCCGGTCGGTCAACGGCGACGACGTCACCTACGTGGTCAACCGGAACATCAACTTCTCGAACGTCTGCTACGTCGGCTGCCGGTTCTGCGCGTTCGCCCAGCGCGAGCGCGACGCCGACGCCTTCCGGCTCTCGCTCGACGAGATCGCGACGCGCGCCGCGGAGGCCGCGAACGACGGCGCCACCGAGGTCTGCGTGCAGGGCGGCATCGACCCGCAGCTGCCGGTGTCGTTCTACGCCGACCTCGTGCGCGCCGTCACCGGGGCCGTGCCGGGCATGCACGTGCACGCCTTCTCCCCGATGGAGATCGTCTCCGCGGCGGCCAAGGCCGGGGTGTCGATCCGGGAGTGGCTCACCGAGCTGAAGGCGGCCGGGCTCGGCTCGATCCCCGGCACCGCCGCGGAGATCCTCGACGACGAGGTCCGCTGGGTGCTGACCAAGGGCAAGCTGCCGGCGTCGCAGTGGATCGAGGTCGTCTCGACCGCGCACGAGCTGGGCATCCCGTCCAGCTCGACGATGATGTACGGCCACGTCGACGAGCCCCGGCACTGGCTCGGGCACCTGCGCACCCTCGCCTCGATCCAGGACCGTACCGGCGGGTTCACCGAGTTCGTCCCGCTGCCGTTCGTGCACCACAACGCGCCCATCTACCTGGCGGGCATCGCCCGCCCCGGCCCCACCGAGCGGGACAACCGGGCCGTGCACGCGTTCGCCCGGCTCGCGCTGCACGGCCGGATCGACCACGTCCAGTGCTCGTGGGTGAAGCTCGGCGACGACCTGGCCGCGGACATCCTGGCCGGCGGCGCCGACGACATGGGCGGCACGCTGATGGAGGAGACCATCTCGCGGATGGCGGGGTCGGAGAACGGCTCGGAGCGCTCGGTGGAGGAGCTGACCGCCATCGCGAAGGCCGCCGGGCGCCCGGTACGGCAGCGGACGACGACCTACCGCGGGGAGCCGCGCCGGCTGACACCGTCGCGGGCGGTGGGCCCGCGGCTGCTGCCGCTGTCCACCGCCTGAGCGCCGCACCGGTGCCGGCGCCGCCGAGCGCGACCGGCACCGGTGCGGATCGCCGTACGGTGGCGGCATGGGTGTGCTCGGAGAGATGTTCCCGCGGAAGCGGATCCACGAGGACTCGGACGCCGCGCAGGGCGGGCAGCAGTGGCGGCTGGGCCCGATCGACCTCGACACGGGCGTGGTGACGGTCGAGGCCGCTCCCGCGCAGGAGGACGACGAGGTGCCGCGACCGCCGTCGCAGGCGGGGGACTGACCGGGACGACGCCCCGCGGCTGCTGCGGCCCCCTCACCGCGCGACCCCGGGACGTCCGCCCCGGCCGGTGGGCCGACCCCCCGATCCGGCCCACCCCGCCACGTCGTCGCACCGGAGCGCGACTTCGATCGGCAGAGTGAGACCCACGGTACGATCATGGTCGGGTCGAGGTCAAGGGAGGCGAGCACGTGCGGCCGCAGGAGCTGGGCGCCGTGGGGCGTGGTCTCGGCCTGCTCGCCGACACCTGGACCCTGCTGATCCTGCAGCGCGCCTTCCTCGGCGTCAGCAGGTACGCGGGGTGGCGGGAGACGCTCAACATCTCCGACGCGACCCTGTCGAGCCGGCTGCGCGGGCTGGTCGGGGCCGGTCTGCTGGAGCCGCGCCCGTACCAGGAGAACGGCCGTGAGCGCCGCGGCTACGCCCTCACCGAACGCGGGGGCGACCTGTGGAAGCTGCTGCTCACCACCTGGGACTGGGAGAAGAACTGGGTCCCGCGCGAGGTCCCGCTGCCCGACATCGTGCACCGCGACTGCGGCCGGGCCACCCGCGTGCTCGTGCACTGCGCGGCGTGCGGCGACGCGGTCGGCCCGCGCGACACCCTGGTCGAGCGCTCCCCGTGCGCACCCGGGCTGGAGACGCTCTCGCGCCAGCACCCGCGCCGCACCCGCGGCACGCTGCCCGCCGACCCGCTGTCGTTCCTGCCGGGCGCGATGGAGATCATCGGCGACCGCTGGGGGGCGGCCGTGCTCGGCGCCTCGCTCACCGGCATCCGGGCGTTCAGCGCCTTCGCCCAGGAGCTGTCCATCTCCCCGGAGGTGCTCTCGGACCGGCTGCGGCGCTTCGTCGCGCTCGGCGTGCTGACCCGGCGCGGCGACGGCGAGTACCGGCTCACCGACAAGGGCCGCGCCTCCTTCCCCATCCACGCCTGCCTGGTCGACTGGTCGCACCGCTGGGCCGACGGCCACCCGGTCGACCTGACCGTGCGGCACCGGGCCTGCGGGGAGCCGCTGCGGGTGCGGCTGTGCTGCGAGCACTGCGGGCAGGCGTTCGACCGCGGCTCGGTCGCACCCGTCCGCCTCCGCTGAACGGGCCCGCCGCCCGGTGAGGAACGATGGCGCCATGACCGACGCCCACCGCCCCCGCGTGCTGTCCGGGATCCAGCCCACCGCGGACTCGTTCCACCTCGGCAACTACCTGGGCGCGCTGCGGCAGTGGGTGGCCCTGCAGGACGACCACGAGGCGTTCTACTGCGTCGTCGACCTGCACGCGATCACCGTCGAGCACGACCCGGCCGAGCTGGCCCGGCGCACCCGGGTCGCCGCCGCGCAGCTGCTGGGCCTGGGCCTGGACCCGGACCGGTGCACGCTGTTCGTGCAGTCCCACGTGCCCGAGCACGCCCGCCTGTCCTGGGTCCTGGAGTGCATCACCGGCTTCGGCGAGGCCGGCCGGATGACCCAGTTCAAGGACAAGTCGGCCAAGCAGGGCACCGACCGCGCGACGGTCGGGCTGTTCACCTACCCGATCCTGCAGGCCGCGGACATCCTGCTCTACCAGGCCGACCGGGTGCCGGTGGGCGAGGACCAGCGCCAGCACCTGGAGCTGACCCGCAACCTCGCGCAGCGGTTCAACCACCGCTTCGGCGAGACCTTCCGGGTGCCCGAGCCCTACATCCCGCAGGCCACGGCCAAGATCTACGACCTGCAGGACCCGACGGCGAAGATGAGCAAGTCGGCGTCGTCGCCGAACGGGATCGTCGAGCTGCTCGACCCGCCGCGGACCT
This sequence comes from Pseudonocardia spirodelae, assembly GCF_037727765.1. Lineage (NCBI taxonomy): Bacteria > Bacillati > Actinomycetota > Actinomycetes > Pseudonocardiales > Pseudonocardiaceae > Pseudonocardia > Pseudonocardia spirodelae. The sequence continues at coordinate 162,426 of NZ_JBBJUP010000011.1, forward strand.
CGGCGAAGAAGATCCGCTCGGCCGTCACCGACAACGAGCGCGAGATCCGCTTCGACCCCGAGGCCAAGCCGGGCATCGCGAACCTGCTGACGATCAACGCCGCGATGACCGGCCGGAAGGTCGCCGAGGTGGAGGCCGAGTACGTCGGCCGCGGCTACGGCGACCTGAAGAAGGACCTGGGTGAGATCGTCGCCGCGTTCGCCGAGCCGTTCGCGGAGAAGGTGAACGGCTACCTCGCCGACCCCGCGGAGCTCGATCGGGTGCTCGCGCGGGGCGCCACCCGGGCGCGCGAGGTCTCCGGCGCGACACTGGCCGCGGTTCACGAGAGGATCGGGCTCCTCCCGCCCGCATGAGCCGCGTGCCCGCCGGCGGGGAGCACCACCGACCCGGGGGACACCATGGCCGAGAATCGCGCCGCCACGATCGCGCACCGGCTGGAGGCCGACGAGGAGGAGACCGAGACCTTCCTCGACCGCCAGCGCGGGAAGCACCCCTGGCTGGACCACCTGGTCCGGGCGGGGGAGCGCTACACCGAGAACCACGGTGACCACTACGCCGCGGCGATCACCTACTTCTCGATCCTGGCGCTGGTGCCGCTGCTGATGGTGGGCTTCGCGGTCGCCGGGTTCGTGCTGCGCGGCAACCCGGACCTGGTGCTGCAGCTGCGCAACGGCATCACCTCCGCCGCTCCGGGCGACCTCGGCGACACCCTGGGCGGCGTCGTCGACACCGCGATCAACCGGGCGGGCGCGATCGGCGCGGTCGGCCTGGTCGGTGCGCTCTACTCCGGGATCGGCTGGATGAGCAACCTGCGCGAGGCGCTCACCGAGCAGTGGGGCCAGCGCGACGACGCCCCGCCGATGATCAAGCGGCTGGCGTTCGACCTGCTCGCCCTGCTCGGGCTGGGCCTGGCGCTGGTGCTGTCGTTCGCGATCGCCTCGGTGACCGGGTCGGTCGGCGGCGCCCTGCTCGGCCTGGTCGGTCTCGGCGAGGTCGGCTGGGCGAAGTTCCTGCTGAGCGTCGTGTCGTTCCTGGTCGGCATCGGCGGCAACTGGCTGGTCTTCCTGTGGGTCATCGCCCGGCTGCCGCGCGAGCCCGTCACCCTGCGCAGCGCGGTCAAGGCCGCACTGATCGGGGCGATCGGGTTCGCGATCCTGCAGCGGGTCATGGTCGTCTACCTGGCCACGATCGGGCAGTCCCCGGCCGGTGCGGCCTTCGGCTCGATCCTGGGTCTGCTGATCTTCATCTTCTTCACCTCCCGCTTCCTGCTGTTCGTGACGGCCTGGGCCGCGAGTGCCGAGGAGAACGACGCCGGCCCGCGCGACCTGCCGGGACCCGCGGTGATCCGGCCGCAGTACGTCGTCCGGGAGGGGCCGGGTGCGCTCGCGTCCGCCGGGCTGCTGACGGCGGGTCTGCTCGGCGGTGCGCTCGGCCTGCGCGCCCTCGGACGCCGCAGGCGCTGAGCCCGCGCAGGACCGTGCGGTCCCGCCGCCGGCGCGGACGCCGCGGGCCGCGCGGCCGGACGGTCCAACCCGGCCCGTCGCGGTAACGGGGCGCCGGACCCGGGCGACGCGACGGGTATGCGCGAGACGACCGCACCGTCGCCGGCCGGGCTGATCCCGGCCCCCCGGTCCCCGGAGCCGGCCGGCGGTGCGGCGCCGTCCGCCCGGCCCGCCACCGGGCCGACACCGCCCGTTCCGCCCGCGCCCGCTCCGGCGGTGACGGCGCCACCGGCCCCGCCCGCTCCGGCCGTGCCCGCCACGCCCCCCGCCCCCGCCGTCGAGCGCCTCGCGCTGCTCTGGGCGGTGCTGGGCGCGCTCGTCGGGTCCGTCCTCGTCGCCGCGCTGTTCCTGGGGCTGCTCGCGCTGCTGCCCTGACGCGTGGCGGTGGCGCCGGTGCCGTCAGCGGCGCCGGCGCCGCGCCGCCAGGGCCGCCAGCGCCGCGAGCACGCCGACGGCGGCGGCCGCGGCCCCCACCAGCACCGCAGCGGGCACCCCCGCCGGGCCCGACGCCGGCCCCGGCGCGGCGGCGGCCGGCGTGCCGTCCTGCGCCGCCCCCTCCTGCGCCGCCCCGTCCGCCGTCGTGCCGTCCGCAGCCGTGGCCCCCGTCGGCGGGGTGCCCGGGCCGGCCAGCGTCCCGACCCCCGTGCGCGGCGCGCCGAAGCCCCAGTCGAGCAGCGCGCGGGACTGGTCGACCATCCGCACCGGGCGCTGCTCACCGCGCACGACCGCGACCACCAGTCGTCGCCCGTCGCGCTCCACGGCCCCGACGAAGGTGTGCCGGGCGGCGTCGGTGAAGCCGTTCTTCCCGCCGAGGAAGCCGGGGGTGCCGAGCAGGCGGTCGTCGTTGCCGAGCAGGAAGCCGGGCTTGTCGGCGAACCCCGGGAAGGGGATCGAGCGGGTGGTCAGCGCCGCGGCGATCCGCGGCCGGTCGAGCGCGGCACGCAGCAGCAGCGCCAGGTCGTAGGCCGAGGACGCCGTGCCCGGGCCGTCGAGACCCGACGGCGTCGCGGGGCGGGTGTCGAGCGCGCCGAGGCGGGCGGCCTCCTCGCGCATCGCGGCGAGCGTGGCCGGGACGCCGCCCAGCTCGCGGGCCAGCGCGTTCGCGGCGTCGTTGCCCGAGGACAGCAGCAGCCCGTGCAGCAGCTGGTCGACGGTGTAGCGCCCGCCGGGGCCGATACCGGCGCGGCTGCCGTCGACGTCGGCGTCCTCGGTGGTGCCGACGACCACGCGGTCCATCGGCAGCCGCTCGTCGACGACCAGCGCGAGCAGCAGCTTGACCGTCGACGCCGGGCGCTGGCGGGAGTGCGGCGCGCGGGCGGCGAGCACCGCACCCGTGCCGAGGTCGGCGACGACGTAGGACGCGACCCCCACCGGCGGCGGCGCCACCTCGCCGGCGTGGGTGTCGCCGCAGCCGGTCAGGCCGCCGACCGGCGGGGACGGCACGGGCAGCGGCGCCACCGGCACCGTCTCCTCGCGCGCCGGGGGCCCGGGCGGGACCTCCTGGCCGGGGCAGCCGCCCGCGCGGGCGGCCGCACCGGGGACGGCGCCGTGGGCCGTTCCGGACACCGCGAGGGCCGACACCGCCAGCACCATCCCGAGCCACCGCACGCCACCGCGACGCCGGCGACCCGGCCGGGCACTGATCGTCACCGGTGCAGCATGGCCCACCGCGCGCCCGGACGGTGCCGTCGGCGCCGCCGCCGGCACCGCGCGCCGCGGGACCTCAGTCCTCGACGATCGCCTTCACCCGGTCGAGGCTGCGCTCCAGGCCCTCGCGCATCATGCCCTCGCGGTCCTTGCCGAGGACGCCGCTGCGCTGCAGCAGCCGCACCGGCAGCGCGGCGGTCCCGGTCTTCTCCCGCCAGGCGGTCACCGTCGTCGCGCCGTCACCGGCGGGCTCGAGGACCCAGCCCCAGGCCGTCTTCGACTCGCTGACGACGAAGGTGAACCGGTGGTGCGGCTCGCACTCGGTGACCCGGCAGTGCGTCGACCAGCGGATCCGGCCGTGCCGGTTGCCGCCGGTGAACTTCGCGCCGAGAGCCGGCCCGGTCGCGTCGCCGCGCCAGCGCCCGCCGGTGGCCTCGGGGCTCCACTCGCCGGCCCGGGTGATGTCGGAGACCAGCGCCCACACCCGCTCCGGCGGGGCCTGCACCGTACGTTCCGCGCGATCCATCGCTCCTCCTCGACGTCTGTCACGACTCCCGGGACAAGATCGTCCGGGTGCGCGGACCGTACCGTCCGTCAACCGCTCGACGATTCCGCGTCACGGCCGTGTTTCGACTTCTGCCGAAACCGTTGTCCAGCGGTTACCGTCCCGTCCGGACGTGCGCCGCCGACCGGGGGGCGCCGGAAGGTGGAGGACACCTCGTGCGGATCAACCAGCGCATGGGAGGCAGGGGCCGGTACGCGACCGCGATCGCGCTCGTGGCCGCCGCGGCACTCACGCTCTCGGGCTGCGCCCGCGACACCGGTGGGGGCGGCGGCGCCGCGCAGGGCGGCGAGTGCGAGCGCACCGCGCCGCCGTCGGTCCCGGCCGCGTCGGCCCAGCCCGAGCCCGAGGCCCCCAAGGCCGACGCGAGCCGGCTGAAGGTCGGGCTGGCCTACGACATCGGCGGGCGCGGCGACGCGTCGTTCAACGACGCGGCGGCCGCCGGGCTCGACCGCGCCGTCGCCGAGCTGGGTCTGCAGAAGGCCAACACCCGCGAGGCCACGGCCCAGGCCGGCGAGAGCGAGGACGCGGGCACCTCCCGCCTGCGCCAGCTCGCCCAGGCCGGGTTCAACCCCGTCGTCGCGGTCGGCTTCAACTACGCCACCGGCGTGAAGACCGTCGCCACCGAGTTCCCGAACGTCCAGTTCGCGATCGTCGACGACGACACCGTGCAGCTCCCGAACGTCAAGCCGCTGGTCTTCGCCGAGGAGCAGGGCTCGTTCCTGGTCGGCGCCGCGGCCGCGCTCAAGACCACGACCTGCAAGGTCGGCTTCATCGGTGGCGTCGACAACCCGCTGATCCAGAAGTTCGACGCCGGCTACAAGCAGGGCGCCGAGGCCGTCGCGCCGAGCATCGACGTCGAGTCCGCCTACATCTCCCCGGCGGGCGACTTCACCGGCTTCAACGACGCCACCCGCGCCACCGAGATCGCCTCGGGCCAGTACGACGGCGGCGCCGACATCGCCTTCGCCGCGGCCGGCCAGTCGAACCAGGGCGTCTTCGCCGCCGCGCAGACCGCGCAGAAGAAGGCCATCGGCGTCGACTCCGACCAGTACAACTCGCCGCAGCTGGCCCAGGTCCGCGACACGATCATGACCTCGATGATCAAGCGGGTCGACGTGGCGGTGTACGACTACATCAACGCGGTCGCGGGCAACACCGTCGCGCAGCTGCCGGACCGGTTCGACCTGAAGAACAACGGCGTCGGCTACTCGACCTCCGGCGGCCAGGTCGACGACATCGTCCCGCAGCTCGAGGCGTACAAGGCCGCGATCATCGCCGGACAGATCCAGGTCAAGTCGACCAAGTGACCGGCGAGCGGGACGCGGTCGCACTCCGCGGGATCACCAAGCGGTTCCCCGGCGTCGTCGCGAACGACGGCGTGGACCTCGCCGTACGCACCGGTGAGGTCCACGCCCTCTGCGGCGAGAACGGGGCCGGCAAGTCGACCCTGATGAAGATCCTCTACGGGATGCAGGCGCCCGACGAGGGGACGATCGAGGTCGACGGGCGGCGGACGCACTTCCGCAGCCCCGCCGACGCGATCGCCGCCGGGATCGGGATGGTGCACCAGCACTTCATGCTGGCCGACAACCTGACCGTCACCGAGAACGTGCTGCTCGGTGCCGAGCGCCGGCACGGCATCGGGAAGGCCGCCCGCGCGCGGATCGTCGAGCTGTCGGCGACCGTGGGGCTCGCCGCGTCGCCCGACGCCCTGGTCGAGCACCTCGGCGTCGCCGACCGGCAGCGCATCGAGATCCTCAAGGTGCTCTACCGGGGCGCCCGCACGGTGATCCTCGACGAGCCGACCGCGGTGCTCGTCCCGCAGGAGGTCGACGAGCTGTTCGCGACCGTGCGCACGATGCAGGGCGAGGGCTACACGTTCCTGTTCATCAGCCACAAGCTCGACGAGGTCCGCGCGATCGCCGACCGGATCACCGTGATCCGGCGCGGGCGCACGGTGGGCACCGCCGACCCGCGCAGCGTCACCAACCGCGAGCTGGCCGAGATGATGGTCGGCTCCGAGCTGCCGTCGCCGGAGACCCGCGACTCCACCGTCACCGACCGGGAGGTGCTGCGCGTCGAGGGGCTGGGCCTGCCCGCCCCCGGCGGCGGGCGCGACCTGCTCGACGGCGTCGACCTCGTCGTGCACGCCGGCGAGGTGCTGGGCATCGCCGGCGTCGAGGGCAACGGCCAGACCGAGCTCGTCGAGACGATCATGGGGATGCGCCGGCACGCCCGCGGCCGGGTCGTGCTGAACGGCACCGACGTCTCGCACGCCTCGACGATGTCCCGCCGCGAGGCCGGTGTCGGCTACGTCCCCGAGGACCGCTCCCGGCACGCGCTGCTCGGGGACCGGTCGCTGTGGGCGAACCGGATCCTGGGCTTCCAGTCCCGGGCCCCGATCGCCCGGCACGGGCTGCTCGACACCGCGGCCGCGCGGACCGACACCGAGCGGATCGTGCGCGACTTCGACGTGCGGACCCCCGGCATCGACGTCATGGCCTCGGCACTGTCCGGCGGCAACCAGCAGAAGCTGGTCGTCGGGCGCGAGCTGTCCGGCGACCCGGTGCTGCTCATCGCGGCCCACCCGACCCGCGGCGTCGACGTCGGCGCGCAGGCGGGGATCTGGGCCGAGCTGCGGCGCGCCCGCGCCGCCGGGCTCGCGGTGCTGCTGGTCTCCGCCGACCTCGACGAGCTGATCGGCCTGTCCGACACCCTCGCCGTCATCTCCGACGGCCGCCTGGTCGGCACCGCCGACCCGGCGAGCGTCACCCCCGAGGAGCTGGGCACGATGATGACCGGAGCCGCGACGTGAGCCGGCTGCGGGGCGCGGTCGTCGCGCCGGTCCTGGCGATCGCCGTCGCCGCGCTGCTGTGCGCGGTAGCGCTGGTGATCAGCGGCGCGTCGCCGTGGACGGCACTGACCACGATCCTGTCCCAGCTCGGGTCGGGCACGGTCGCCGTCGACACGGTGAACTCCGCGGCCGTCTACTACCTCGCCGCGCTGGCCGTCGCGATCGGCTTCCAGATGCGGCTGTTCAACATCGGTGTGGAGGGCCAGTTCCGGGTCGCCGCCTGCGTCGCCGCGATCGTCGGCGGCACGGTCGCGCTGCCGCCGGTGCTGCACACCCTGCTGATCATCGTGGTGGCGCTGCTGACGGGCGCGGCGTGGGTCGCGATCCCGGCGCTGCTCAAGGCCTACCGCGGCGTCTCCGAGGTCATCTCCACGATCATGCTGAACGCGATCGCCACCGGCCTGATCGCCTACCTGATCCGCGCGGAGACCTTCGGCGAGCTGCGTGGCAACAACATCACCACCCCGCCGATCCCGGAGTCGGGCTGGTTCCCGGGCATCGAGGTCGGCAACGGCTCGATCTTCGGCATGGTGTTCGTCGCCGCCGCGCTGGGCGTGGGCTACTGGTTCCTGCTGGGCCGCACCCGGTTCGGCTTCGAGCTGCGCGCCTCCGGCGAGTCGGCGACGGCCGCGGCGGCCGGCGGGGTGAACGCGCGGCGCACGATCGTCGTGGCGCTGCTGCTCTCCGGCGCGGTCGCCGGGCTGGTCGGGCTGCCCGAGCTGCTCGGCCGCGACCACGCCTACACGCTGGCCTCGCCGCAGGGCTACGGCTTCACCGGCATCGCGATCGCGCTGCTGGGCCGCAACCACCCGGTGGGCATCGCGCTCGGAGCGCTGCTCTGGGCGTTCCTGGACAAGTCCGCGGTGGCGCTCGACGTCGTCGGCATCCCGCGGGAGATCGTGCTGATCATGCAGGGCCTGATCGTGCTGTCGGTGGTCGTCGCCTACGAGGTGGTCCGCCGGGTCGAGCGCCGGGCCGAGCAGCGCCGGGTCGCGGCCGCGGCACCGGTGCAGCGACCGGCGGAGGTGTCGTCATGACCGCGGTGCTGCAGCGCGCGCGGACCCTGCCCGGCTGGGCCCGGTCCGCCCTGATCGCCGCCGCGCTCGTCGCGGTGCTGGCGATCACCGTGACGCTCACCGGCCAGACCCAGCTGACCTCCGGCGGCACCGCGTCCGCCGCGGTCCGTCTCGGGCTGCCGATCCTGCTCGCCGGTCTCGGCGGCCTGTGGGCCGAACGCGCCGGGATCATCAACATCGGCCTCGAGGGCATGATGGTGCTCGGCACCTGGGGCGCGGCCTGGGTCGGCTACCAGTACGGCCCGTGGGCCGCGATGCTCGGCGGGCTCGCGTTCGGCGCGCTCGGCGGGCTGCTCCACGCCGTCGCGACGGTGACGTTCAACGTCAACCACATCGTCTCCGGCGTCGCGATCACCCTGCTCGGCACCGGCCTCACGAAGTACCTGGCGACGCTGGTGTTCACGCCCGTCTCGCAGAACCCGCGCCAGTCCCCGCGCCTCGACGGGTTCACCGAGTTCTCGATCCCGGGGGTGTCCGACGGGCTCGCCGCGCTGGAGTCCCAGCAGCGGGTGTTCGTCTCCGACCTCGCCGGGCTGCTGTCCGGGCTGGTCACCGGCCTGACGCCGATCGTCGTCATCGGGATCGCGCTGGTGCCGGTCAGCTACTGGGTCCTGTGGCGGACGGCGTTCGGGCTGCGGCTGCGCAGCGCGGGGGAGTCCCCGGTCGCGGCCGAGTCGCTCGGGGTGAACGTCGTGCTGCACAAGTACGTCGCGGTGGTCGTCTCCGGCGCGCTCGCCGGGCTCGGCGGCGCCGCCCTCGTGCTGAACCCCGGCCAGCTCGGCTACCTGGAGAACCAGGTCGGCGGCCGCGGGTACATCGGCCTCGCCGCGATGATCTTCGGCAACTGGCGGCCCGCCGGGCTGCTCGTCGGGTCGGCGCTGTTCGGCTACGTCGACGGCCTGCAGCTGCGCGCCGGCGGCGAGGCGGTGCACGCGCTGCTCTACGGCGCGACGCTGGTCGCGGTCGTCGTCGCCGTGCTGTGGGCGATCCGCCGGATGTGGGTCGCCGCCGGGGTCGCGCTCGTCGCGGGGCTCGCGGTCTACGCGATCTACTGGGCGTTCGACACCGTCCCCAGCGAGTTCGCCTCCTACGCCCCGCAGCTGGTCACGCTGATCGTGCTCGCGGCGGCGTCGCAACGACTACGACCACCGGCGCGGCTCGGCGAGCCGTACCGGCGCGGGGAGGGGCGCTAGATGGCCGGCGGCGGACCGTCCGGGGCGGGCGCGGACATGATGCGCCCCGACCCACCGGCGCCCGACTGGGACGCCCTGCGGCGCGCCGCCGTCGACGCGGCGGCCTGGGCGTACGCGCCCTACTCCGGCCTGCGGGTCGGCGCGGCCGCCCTCGTCGACGACGGCCGGGTGGTGACCGGCTGCAACGTCGAGAACGCCTCCTACGGCCTCGGCGTCTGCGCGGAGGTCACCCTCGCCGGTCAGCTGCGCCTGTCCGGCGGCGGACGGCTGCTCGCCGTCGCCTGCCGCTCCGGCGACGGCACCCTGCTCATGCCGTGCGGGCGCTGCCGCCAGGTGCTGTACGAGTTCGGCGGCGCCGAGCTGACGTGCGACACCCCGCGCGGGGTGCTGCCGTTCAGCGAGGTGCTCCCGGACGCGTTCGGCCCGGAGGACCTCCCGTGAGCTTCTCCGCCGTCGAGGTCATCGCGGCCAAGCGCGACTGCCACGTCCTGACCGGGCCCCAGATCGACTGGGTGGTCGGCGCCTACACCCGCGGCGAGGTCGCCGACGAGCAGATGGCCGCGCTCGCGATGGCCATCCTGCTCAACGGCATGGAGCCCGGCGAGATCGCCCGCTGGACCCAGGCGATGATCGACTCCGGCGAGGTCCTGGACTTCGGCGACGTCGGACGCCCGCTGGTCGACAAGCACTCCACCGGCGGCGTGGGGGACAAGATCACGCTGCCGCTGGCGCCGCTGGTCGCGGCGTGCGGCGCCGCCGTGCCGCAGCTGTCCGGGCGCGGGCTGGGCCACACCGGCGGCACCCTGGACAAGCTGGAGGCGATCCCCGGCTGGCGCGCGGAGCTGTCCACCGAGGAGATCGTCGCCCAGCTGCGCGACGTCGGCGCGGTCGTCTGCGCGACGACGCCGACGCTCGCCCCGGCCGACAAGCGGCTCTACGCGCTGCGCGACGTCACCGGGACCGTCGAGTCGGTGCCGCTGATCGCCAGCTCGATCATGAGCAAGAAGCTCGCCGAGGGCACCGGCGGTCTGGTGCTCGACGTGAAGGTCGGGTCCGGGGCGTTCATGAAGACCCTCTCGCGCGCCGGGGAGCTCGCCGACGCGATGACCGCGATCGGGGCCGCGCACGGCCTGCCGACCACGGCGCTGCTCACCGACATGTCCCGCCCGCTGGGCCGGTGCGTCGGCAACGCGCTGGAGGTCGAGGAGTCCGTCGCGGTGCTGCGCGGCGGGGGCCCGCCGGACGTCGTCGCGCTGACCGTGGCGCTGGCGGCCGAGATGCTCGCGCTCGCCGGTCTGCCCGACGCCGACCCGGCCGGGGTGCTGGCGTCGGGCGCCGCGTACGCGGTGTGGGAGCGGATGATCGCCGCGCAGGGCGGGGACCCGTCCGCGCCGCTGCCGGTCGCGGCACACGTCGAGACGGTCGTCGCGGAGCGTTCCGGGGTCTTCTCCGGCGCCGACGCGCTCGCCGTCGGCACCGCGGCGTGGACGCTCGGCGCCGGCCGGGCCCGCAAGGAGGACCCGGTGCAGGCCGGGGCCGGGGTACGGCTGCTGGTCGGCCCGGGCGACGAGGTGCGGCCCGGAACCCCGCTGGCCGAGCTGCACACCGACGACGCCGACCGGCTCCCCGCGGCCCGCAGGCTGCTCGGCGGTGCGGCGCTGCTCGTCACCGCGGATCCGCCGCCGCAGCGGGACCTGGTCCTCGACGTCCGGCGGGGCTGAGGCCGCCGGCGGCCGGTGCGTGCGCCCACCGGCCGGGTGACCGCGGGACGGGCGGGCGGGCGTCGGGGCGACGATTCCGATCCGGCACGATGGACCACGATGCGTGAGGACCGACGAGCGGCGGAGCGGGCGCCCCATCCCGCGGTGGCACGGCGCGAGCCGGTGCCCCGGCCGGTGATGGGGTCCGACCCCCGGCGCACCCCGCGGACGCCGCCGGAGGGCGCCGGGGAGGTGACCCGTCCGATCGGGCCCACCGGTGCCGGCCGGGACCCGGGCGACCCGACGGCGCCCCTGGACCCGGTCCGCCGTGGCGCGCCGGTGCCGCCGCCGGACGAGCCGGCCACGCTGCCCGCCGTCGTCCCGCCCGCGGACGCCGCGACCCCCGCCCCGGGCGACGGTGCGGCCGGGCCCGGCGCACCGGCGACGCCGTCCGGCGGGGCCGAGCGGGCGGGCTCGCTGGTCCGGTCCTCCGGGATGATCGCGATCGCCAGCCTGGTCAGCCGGCTCACCGGCTTCGTGCGGAACCTCGCGCTGGTCGCGGTGCTCGGGTTCGCGGTCGTCAACGACTCCTACACCGTGTCCAACACGCTGCCGAACATCGTCTACGAGCTGCTGCTCGGCGGTGTCCTGACCAGCGTGATGATCCCGGTCCTGGTCCGGGCCCAGGCCGAGGACCCGGACGGCGGCGAACGCTTCACCCGGCGGCTCCTGACCGTCGTCGGGGCCGGGCTGCTGGTCGCGACGCTGCTCGCGATGGCCTCGGCGCCGCTGCTGACCCGGCTCTATCTCGGGTCCGGCGACTCGGGCAACGCGAACCCGGCGCTCGCGACGGCGTTCGCCTGGCTGCTGCTGCCGCAGATCCTCTTCTACGGCATCGGCGCGCTGCTGGGCGCGATCCTGAACTCCAAGCAGGTGTTCGGGCCCTTCGCCTGGGCACCGGTGCTGAACAACCTCGTGCTGCTCGGCGTGCTCGTCGTGTACGTCCTCGTGCCGGGGGAGATCTCGGTCGACCCCGTCCGGATGGGCGACCCGAAGCTGCTGGTGCTGGGGGTCGGGACGACGCTGGGCATCGTCGTGCAGGCACTCGTCCTGATCCCGTTCATGCGCCGCATCGGGTTCACCTACCGGCCGGTCTGGGGCTGGGACCCGCGGCTCTCGCTCGCCGGTGGCATGGCGCTCTGGATCGTCGGCTACGTGCTCGTCGGGCAGGCCGGCTACATCGTCACCACCCGGGTCGCGGCCTCGGCGGCCGAGGGGTCGGTGGCGACCTACCAGAACGCGTGGCTGCTGCTGCAGGTCCCCTACGGCGTCCTCGGGGTGTCGCTGCTGACCGCGCTGATGCCGCGGATGAGCCGGGCCGCCGCGAACGGCGACGTCGACCAGGTCGTCACCGACCTGTCCCTCGGCGCCCGGCTCTCGACCGTCGGGCTGATCCCGATCGCCGCGGTGATGACGGCGTTCGGCCCGGCCCTGGGCACGGCCCTGTTCTCCATCGGCGCCGGCAGCGGACCCGGCGCGGAGCGCCTCGGGCAGACCGTCGCCTGGTCGGCGTTCGGGCTGCTGCCCTACGCGGTGACGATGCTGCAGATGCGCGTGTTCTACGCGATGACCGACTCGCGCACCCCGACGCTCATCCAGGTCGGCATGGTCGGGGTGAAGATCCCGCTGCTGCTCGCCTGCCCGCTGCTGCTCCCGCCGCAGCAGGTGGTGCTCGGGCTCGCCGCGGCGAACGGGCTGTCGTTCGTCGGCGGTGCGGTCCTGGGTCAGTGGCTGCTGCGCCGGCGGCTCGGACGGGCCCGCTCCGGCGAGGTGCTGGCCTGTCTGGCCCGGGTCGCGGCGGCGTCCGCGGTGGCCGCGGCCGTCGCGTGGGGGCTCGGCGTGCTCGTCGCGCCGCTGCTGGCGGGCTGGCCCGACGTCGCACGGGCGTGGACCCTGCTCGTCGCCGGCTCGCTGGTCGCGCTGCCGCTCGCGGTCGCCGGCATGCGGGTGCTGCGCGTGCGCGAGCTCGACGCGGTGTTCCGTCGCCTCGCGCGGCGCTGACCCCGCTCAGACGACGGGCGGAGGCCGGGAGGCGGGACCGGTCGCCAGGACCGGCGCGGGACCGGTCCCGGCGGCGGGGTCGGACCCCGCGGCGGGCGCGGCCGTCGCACGCTGGGCGAACGCGAACCACAGGTAGCAGAGCCCGACGACGAACAGCAGGCCGGTGACCGCGCCCTCCACCTGCAGCGGCGTCACCCCGGCGACCGGGCCCGGCAGGAAGACCGTGGCGACCACCAGCGCGTAGAGCAGCGGGTCGAGCAGGCGCAGCAGCCGTACCGCCGGGGCCGCAGGACCGAGGCGGTGGCGCAGGAACGCCAGCGACTCGACGAGCCCGATCAGACCCAGCACCCCGAAGGTGACCCGCCACGCGACGCTGTTCCCGCCGGCCAGCACGGAACCGAGCCCCATCAGCCCGGGCAGGAAGAAGTGCAGCGCCACGTGCAACGTGCTGCGGTGCAGGGCCGGGTCGCTGCGCCAGCCGCCGTGCGACAGGCCGATCACCGTGAACCAGAGACCGAGCAGCGTGAAGCTGACCGAGCTGAGGCTCTGGTAGAAGCTCAGGGCCGGATCCACGACGACCTCCACCGGTCGGACGACGGTGCAGCGATGATGGCGGCGGTGCCATCGGGTGTCTGCGCCCGATCGGCGCATTCACGGCCCCGGAACGCGCGAACGCCGCGCCCCGGGGTGCGGGGCGCGGCGTGCGCGGGCGGTCGTGCGGAGGCTCAGTCGTCCGGGTCGTCGCCGACCAGGTCGGCGGCCGAGGCACCGTTCTGGCTCTTGACCGCCACCTTGGCCCGGCCGCGGCGCTGGGCCGGGCGGGGCGGGGGCGGCGGGGCCTGCTGGGCGTACTGCCCGCCCCGGCCCATGATCAGCTCCGCGAAGGTCGCCATGGCCTCGTCGAGCTGGCTGGCGTTGCGGCGCTCGGAGTCGGCGTTGGCCTTGGTGACCAGGTCGGTGACCGAGCCGGTGTCCGGGCGGTCGCGCAGCACGGTGTCGAGGCCCGAGAGCCGGTCGTCGACGCCGGAGGCGAGCTTGTCGACGTCGCCCGCGAGCTTCTGCAGGCGGGTGTCGACCTCACCGGTGAGCGTGTCGAGCCGGCCGTCGACACCGGTGGACAGCGCGTCGAGCTTGCCGTCGACGTTCTCGGTGAGGGCGTCGAACCGGCCGTCGACGGCGTCGGACAGCGAGGTCAGGCGCTCGGTGACCGAGCCGTCGAGCTCGCCGAGGCGGTCCTTCAGCGAGCCGCCGAGCTTGCCGACGCGCTCCTTCACCGACCCGTCGAGGTCCGACAGCCTGCCGTCCAGCCCGGTCTCGACGGCGTCGAGGCGGGTGCCGACCTGCTCCAGGCGCGCGGAGAGGGCCTCGAGGCGCTCGGTGAGCGCGTCGAACGCCGGCGCCGGGTCGACGGCGGGGCGCTGGGCCAGGTCCTCCAGGCGGCGGTGCAGGCCGACCGAGGTGTCGCCCAGCAGGTTGCGCAGGCCCTCGCCGGTCTCCTCGAAGGAGTGCACGGCCGCGTCGAGCTGCTCGCGGACCTGGCGCTCCACGCCGTCGACGCGCTCCTTGATCGGGGAGGCGACGGCGTTGGGCATCGCGTCGAGACGCATCTCGTGCCGGTCGAGCCGGTTGTCGAGGTCGTCGAGGCGCTTGTGCAGGCCGCCGAGGCGGTCGTCGAGCCCGTCCATCCGGCCCGAGACGCCCTCGAGACGCCCGCCCATGCCGTCGAGCCGGCCGTCGAGCTGGGCGATCGGCTTCGCCAGCTTGTCGGGCAGGGACTCGATGGCCCGGGTGATCGCGCCGAGCACGATCTCGGTGTTGTCCAGCTTGGAGACGGTCTCGTCGAGCCGCTCGGCCAGGACGTTCAGCTCGGTCCGGTCGGGGATCTCGGTGAGCTTCTTGCGCACGGTGCCGATGGCGTCCAGTGCGGCGAGCCGGGCGTGGATCTCGTCGAGGGAGTCGAAGATCTGCTGCTGTTCGCTGTCACGGATCTCGGCCGCCCGCATGAGCATGCCGCGCATCCGGTCGAACGAGAGGTTCGAAGTGTCGCTCATGGCACCTGCTGCGCTTCCTCTGAGCCAAGTGGGGAGTGCCCAGAGGGTAGCGACCGCCGTTCGAGGGTCGACGGACGGTGGCGCGTTGATCCGTCCGGGGTGCCTCGGCCCCCCGGATCGGGCGTGATCATGGCAGGTCCGGACCCCGTGCGCCGCACGCCACGCCGGGCGTCGTCGGTGGGTACCGTGCCGCTGTGGCAGATCCCACCGTTCCCTCCCCGGCCCCGCTCACCCGCGAGAACGTCCGTCGCGCCCCGAAGGTGCTCCTGCACGACCATCTCGACGGCGGGCTGCGCGTCGGGACGGTCGTCGAGCTGGCCCGCGAGCACGGCTACGACAGGCTCCCCACCACCGACCCCGGCGAGCTCGCCGCGTGGTTCCTCGGCGCGGCGCACTCCGGCTCGCTCGTGCGCTACCTCGAGACCTTCGGCCACACCGTCGCGGTCCTGCAGACCCGCGAGGCGCTGACCCGGGTCGCGGCCGAGGCCGCCGAGGACCTGGCCGCCGACGGCGTCGTGTACGCCGAGGTGCGCTTCGCCCCCGAGCTGCACGTCGAGGCCGGCCTCGACCTCGACGCCGTCGTCGACGCCGTGCTCGACGGGTTCCGGATCGGCACCGCGACCGCCGCCGCGGCCGGGCGGACGATCCGGATCGGCACCCTGCTCACCGCGATGCGGCACGCCGCGCGCTCGCGCGAGATCGCCGAGCTGGCGGTGCGCCACCGCGACGCCGGCGTGGTCGGGTTCGACATCGCCGGCGCGGAGAAGGGCTTCCCGCCCACCCGCCACCTCGACGCCTTCGAGTACGTCCGCCAGCGGTGCGCGCACGTCACGATCCACGCCGGGGAGGCGTTCGGGCTGCCGTCGATCCGCGAGGCGCTGCAGTGGTGCGGCGCCGACCGGCTCGGCCACGGCGTCCGGATCGTCGACGACATCACCGTCACCGGCGACGGGCCGCAGCTGGGCCTGCTCGCCGCGTGGGTGCGCGACAGCCGGGTGCCGCTGGAGATGTGCCCGACGTCCAACGTGCACACCGGGGCGGCGCCGTCGCTGGCCGAGCACCCGATCGGGCTGCTCACCGACCTGCGGTTCCGGGTCACGGTCAACACCGACAACCGGCTCATGTCCGGCTGCACGATGACCAGCGAGATGGCCGACCTCGCCGAGACCTTCGGCTACGGCTGGGACACCCTGCGCTGGTTCACCGTCAACGCGATGAAGTCGGCGTTCATCGGGTTCGACGAGCGCCTCGCGCTCATCGAGGACGTCATCAAGCCCGGGTACGCGGCGCTGGCGGGCGGCGCGCCCGCCTAGT